>NZ_SJPY01000002.1:403774-703774 GCF_007860185.1 Novipirellula aureliae | reverse complement strand
ACGGTGGCCGCTACTATCACTGTGCCGTGGGGATCTGGATTGGACAGAGTCCGGACAACAACGTGCATCACAACGAGATCTACAACTTCTATTACTCGGGCATTTCCAGCGGTTGGACCTGGGGCTACGGTCGCGGGTTGGCTACGGGCAACCGCTTCGAGCACAACCACATCCACCACATCGGGCGCTGGACCAACGGGGACGGGGCCGTGCTTAGTGACCTGGGGGGCATCTACACCCTTGGCGACCAGACAGGAACGGTGATCCGTCATAACCGCTTTCACGATATCTGGGCCGGGAAATATGGCGGTTGGGCAATCTATTGTGATGAGGGCTCCCGCAATATTCTCATCGAGAACAATCTGGCCTATCGCTGTCGCCATGCCTGCTTCAACCAGCACTACGGCAAGAACAACATCGTCCGTAACAATATCTTCGCCTTTGCCGATACCAGCGTGGTCATGATGGGCAAAGCTCAGCCGCACACCGGCTTCATCCTGACCAACAATATCTTGCTCAGTGACGGGACGCCAATCTACGCCGGGGGATACGCTTATCGTGTCAATACCCCTGGGGGCTTCAAGGCCGACAGCAATCTTGTCTGGTCGATAGCCGGAGAGGTTCTGGGGGCACAAGACCGTTGTCTCAGTCGCCTTTACGAGCCCAACGAGCCGGTGACGAGTTGGAAGAAGTGGCGAGCTCTGGGCAACGATCGTAATTCGGTCATTGCCGATCCCGGTTTTACAGATCCGGCGAACGGAGACTTTCGTCTGCAAGATGATAGCCCGGCATTGAAAACTGGATTCAAACCTTTCCCTCTCAATGAAGCAGGACCTCGGTAATCTTATCGGAAGTTTACTATACGAGTTCACACCTTAAGTAGAGTCACCGTGAGACTAGCCACCGCAATAGCTTTTTCACTGAAATTTTTTCAAACAGACCACCGGCGGAGAAGACCAATGAAATTAACAATTCGTTGGATGGCGTTATGTCTCAGTTGCCTTCCTCTCTCTGTCCACGCTGCCGAGATTGAACCCACCTGGGAATCGATGGCGGCAAATTATGATGTGCCGGAATGGTTTTTGGATGGCAAGTTTGGTGTTTGGATGCATTGGGGGATTCCCTCGGCAAGCGACGAAAATCGACCCGGCGATGGCTCGCACTACGGCCGGCGAATGTACGGCCCATCAAATGGACAATCAGGTTTACAGCGAAACATGAATGAAAATCTGAGAGCATTCCATGAAAAGCGATATGGACCTGTCGAGGAGTTCGGCTATGAAGATCTGGTTCCTTTGTTCAAGGCGGAAAACTTCGATCCGGATGGGCTTGTTCAATTCTTTAAAGACTGCGGTGCTCGATTTGTTATGCCGGTAGCTTGTCATCACGACAACTTCGATATGTACGATTCGTTCCACCCTTGGAACTCGGTGGATAGGGGACCCAAACGCGATACGCTCAAGGAATGGAAGGCGGCGGCGGAGAAACATGGGCTCAAGTTTGGTATCTCTACCCATCTGTATTGGTCGCCGAGCTTCTTTGCGTCGGCTCGTCAATATCAGACCCCCGGTACGCTCGAAGCGAAGCTATTTAATCTGGAATATGATCCCTCCGGCTATAAGCACTCCGATAGTTGGAATCAACACTGGTATGACCGTTGTTGGGAAATTATGGACAAGTATGACCCCGATTGGTTTAACAATGACTGTCCCTATCCCAACGAAAAGACCGGAAAGTCTTTAGGCCTTAAACTGTTTTCGTCTTATTTGAACCGCGATCGGAAAGAGAATGATGGTAAACAGACGGTCGTTTTCTCTGCCAAAGGCGGAAAGGACAAACGCGCCTATACCCCGAATGTAGAGCGCGGCGGCGCAGGAGAAATCAAGCCACAGCCCTGGATGTGGGCAACGGATCTTTCCGGTAGTTGGTTCTATCGGAAAGGGGCTGTGAATCGAATGGCTATTCCAGTGATGGTCGGAAACGCCGTGGATGCGATCAGTAAGAACGGTGTCGTGATGCTCAACGTCGCTTTGCGGGGAGACGGCACGCTGCCCGAAAATCAGGCCGCTTACCTGACCGCTTTCGGCGATTTTGTAAAGATGAACGGAGAGGGTATTTATGGCTCCCGTCCATGGAAAACCTATGGCGAGGGGCCATTGGAAATTAAGGATGGCCGTCAGGGGGAAAACCATAAGAACTTCTCCCCACAGGACATTCGTTTTACTCAGAAAGACGGAGTTCTTTATGCCTTCCTGTTAGCTCCGCCGACAAATGATATTCTCATCAAAACGTTGGCGACCGGTGGATTACTCGATCAAGATATTGCCGCCATCGAGCTGATGGGCAGTGATGAGAACATTGAATGGAAACGCTCGAGCGATGGTCTAAACATCCCGTTGCCGAAAACGTTGCCGGGTCAGTATGTGAATGGATTTCGTATTACATTGAAGAATTAGTCGAATGAGAAACGGTTTTATGAAACAGACAATGATGAGAATGGCGACCATCGTATCGATATGGCTGCTTAGTGTTGCCGCATCTGCGCAAACGGACCAGGCTTCGCCTGCTGGCGGCAGTTCGGCAAACAAGCCCAATATTGTGGTCTTGCTCGCCGATGACATGGGGTGGGGGGATTCAGGAACCTACGGCCATGAGTTGATTCAGACCCCAAACATGGATCGGCTGGCGGAGGAGGGCATGAAGTTCACGCAGTGTTATTCTGCCTGCGGCGTTTGTTCTCCTTCACGCTCGGCGATTCTTACCGGGCGAACGCCCTATCGCAATGGTGTGTGGCGACATTTGTCAGGCAATCATGAGGCGCATCTGCGGGCGAGCGAAATCACCTATCCAAAACTGTTAAAGGGTGTTGGGTATGAGACCTGTCATGTGGGGAAATGGCATTTGCTGGCGAAGCCACAGTTTAATAATCCCGAGTACCCTCAGCCTGGCGATCATGGCTATGACTACTGGATGTATACTCAGAACAACGCAAGCCCCAGCCATGAGAATCCGGATAATTTTTTTCGCAACGGCGAACCGGTTGGCGAGCTGAAGGGATACTCCGCACCGCTTGTTGCAGCGGAGGCTGCAAGTTGGATGAAGGAGAAACGCAATCCCGAAAAACCGTTTGTGCTTTCCGTTTGGTTCCATGAACCGCATATGCCGATTGCCACCGACTCTCGTTTCATGCAGCTCTACAATGGGCATGAAAACAGCAAATACATGGGGAACATCAGCCAAATGGATCATGGGCTGGGCATCGTGCTCGATGCCTTGGATGAAATCGGCGCGACGAACAATACGCTTGTTTACTTTTCGTCCGACAACGGGCCCGTGTCGCAATATGGCGGCACCTCTGGCGGACTTCGTGGCGGCAAACGCAGCGACCATGAGGGTGGTATCCGAGTGCCGGGACTGGCTCGTTGGCCAGGACACATTGCGGCTGGAAGTACGAGTGATATTCCCATCATTGGAACCGATATTTTTGCAACGGCACTCGATATGGCCGGCGTACCGCTGCCGACGGATCGCACGATCGACAGCGTGAGTCTGTTGCCAGTGTTTGAAGGCAAACCGGTTGAACGCAGGATTCCATTGTTTTGGCGTACTCACGTTTCACATCCGAACGACCGGGTTGCCATGCGCATCGGTGATTGGAAGATTGTCGGCAATGATACGATGACCGAATTCCAGCTCTATGAAATCCAAAAAGACTGGAAAGAAGAAAATGATCTCGCCGCCAAGATGCCGGAAAAAACAGAAGAGATGAAACAGATCCTCTTCAAGCTTTGGAAGCAGATTGAAACGGAAGGTCCCAACGAATGGTGGGAGGGGCAAAAGGGGGCACCGAAAAGAGGAACGTTGAACTACTAACGCCACTACGAAACTTGGGAAACGCAAACATTTGCAAGTGATAAAGTTATCAATCGAACGTCCCTAAGCATTCGGGCGTTCGCGTTACTGCCCGTGGCCTTACAGCCATCGGCTCACCGCTACCGCCGTTATGGAAACGACATCCCGTACCACCGAAGAGCCGTGCAATAAGTACGGCTGGACAGGGGACGAGGGTGGGAAAAAAAAGAAGAACGAGATGAGTAAGATGAACGTTGTGAAGAATATTTGGTTAACCCGTTTGCTGATACTTGGAACGCTGCTCGGCGGCATTTCCTTTGCTCAAGGCGAAACGGTATTTCTTAAAGGCAAGGTGATGGATACCGATGACAACTGGCTGAATGACGCCACGGTAACGCTGTTGCCGGTCAATGCGGTAGCTCGCACGGATGGCAACGGCGAGTTTGCCCTGGAATTCACTCTTGAGGAACCGCTCGAAGAACGCGGCGGTGGTGGGATTGCTACCTTAAAAGTGGAACGCAATGGGCATAGTACCCGTCAGATAAAAATTGACTCCATGGACTATTTTTCACAGCCCATGCCGATTGTGGTGAAGTTGAAGCCGCAGTTGATGGTCAGCTCTCTGACCGGCTTTGTCGTTCAGATGGACCCTAAGAATTCGATTGTTGGGAAACGAACCGGAACGGATGCCCATTTTTATGTGTACATTCCGGAGTCCGTCAAAACGGTGAAGGCGGCTTTTTATATCTCGATGCACGGCATTGGAAATATTACGACGCCAATTCTTCAGAAATTCGCTGAAGAGGAGCAGCTAGCTCTGGTTGCCATGGACGGCGATCCGGTAAAACGCGGGGTTGCATCGGTGACGGTGCTGGAGGAGCACATTAAGAAGTTGGCGGAGATGTGTGGTCACCCCGAGCTAGCGACCGCACCGATCATGACGTTCGGGCACTCGAACGGCACCGCATTCTCCGCCAGTTTTCCGCGTGACTGGCCGGAAAGAACCATTGCATGGGTCGCTTTTCACCCTGGCTTTTCGAGCTACTTGCAGTTTCCGAACACGGAGCAGGTTCCAGCTTTGGTAATGTGCGGAACCGCAGACAAATACCTTCTCAATGCTCGCCAGGACCAGACGGTTGCGACGCTGCGTAGCGAACGGAATGCGGCGATGTGCATGATGATGGAAGGGGGTGTGGGGCATGGCCCTGCGGATGCCGAATCGACCTGGGCTTTCGTCATCGATTTCCTGAAAGCATCCATGCGGGTTCGCCTCAATGACGACGGCTCGCTCAAACCGGTTGACATTGAAAAAGGATGGCTTGGCGACGTCTACAATTTTGAAAAAGGCGGCCGGCAATCGCTGAATGTGGCCTCATACGATCAGTATGAGGGTGACAAGTCAACGGCGAATTGGTTGCCGGATAGCACGTTTGCAAAGGCTTGGCAGGCCTATGGGCAGACCTCGCCTGAAAAAAGAAGATAGACGGTCAAATCGATAATCAAGCCAGTTCCTCTGGGGAGTATATGAGTTACCGAGATAAGATGAATACCTTGTGCTGGCTGTTGTCGGCGGCGTGTCTCTTGACGATGGCTTCATCCGTCAACGCTGCGGAGAAGAGGGCGGAGGTCACGGATGAGCATCCTATTTTTAATCCGAAATGCATGGCGGTGATGGAAGAGATTCGTAAAGAGATCCGAGGGAAATAAATGATGAGACTGTTTGGATTTGTGGTCGCCTTGGCGGTTTGTGCCTGCGGTTATGGTGAGTCAGTTGATGTTGTATTGAATACGGAATCTTACGCTCAATCGTTTGGCGGTGAGCGGGTGCTCAGCGCGCTCAAGGAAAAGGGAGACACCGGTGGTTTTGTAGACCCTACGGCGGCGGAAGGCGATGAGGCGATTCGCGTAACGTTGCTGCCGAACGGGGCGGACAAGACGCTGGTCGAAGCGGGATTTTCGTTAGCGAAAACAGCTGATGGAGTTGAGGTTCGCGCGATCGATGAGATCGGCGCGATGTATGGGCTTCTTGAACTGGCCGATATGATTGGGATTCACGGGTTAGAGTCAGTACCGGAGAAAACGGTCAATCCGCGGTTTCCGTTTCGCGCCATCAAGTTCAACCTGCCATGGTCATCGTATCGTCAAAGTGAGGAGCTACAGGCTTTGCATCATGAGACGTTGCGAGACATGGAATTTTGGCGAAGCTTTCTCGACATGATGGCGGAAAATCGCTTTAACGCATTGACTCTTTGGTCGCTGCATCCTTTCCCGTATATGATTCGGCCCACGAATTTTCCTAAGGCCTGCCCGTTTGATGATGCGGAGCTGGCGGAGTGGCAGACCTTTTGGCGTACATTGTTTAAAGAGGCAAAACTGCGCGGAATCGACGTTTACCTGGTCAATTGGAATATTTTTGGTTCCGAAGGATATGTGGATAATTATGATCCCGAAATGAATAAGGATACCGGGGCTCACTACACTCAGGCCAAGAACAGTCCCGAAATGGAGCGTTATACCAAGGAGTGTGTGACGCAGGTGATCAATGAGTATCCGAACCTTGCGGGGTTGGGGATCAGTCTGGGCGAGGCTATGAATGGCATGGAGGCGGAGGATCGCGAAAAGTGGATTTTCCGCACGTTCGTTGAAGGCATGAAAGCGGCCGACCGCAAGATTAAGTTTATTCATCGTGTTCCGTTCACCGCGCAGGCGAACAGCGGCGGCTCAACGGATCGTGCGACCGAGGAGATGACACGCAATGCGATCGATTCGCTAGATGTCGACGGCCCGGTCTGGGTGGAGATCAAGTTTAACTGGTCGCATGCGCATTCGACGCCGAAGCTGATTCAGGTACATGGCGGATCGATATCCGATGCTTATCGGAATCCGCTGCCAGAGAACTATGCCGTGACATGGATGATGCGGAATGAATCTTTTTATATTCTGCGCTGGGGCGAGCCGGACTTTATCCGCAAGCACATTGAGCTGAACGGACAACCGTATGTGGGCGGGTATTATGTTGGTTCGGAGTGTTACTTCCCTGGAAAGGAATACACGCATGTACCGGATCATGAGCACGTGACCTGGGATTATGCCTGGGAACGTCAGTGGCTGTTCTACAAGCAGTGGGGGCGTTTGCTGTACGATCCGAAGACGACCGATCAAGTGTTTGCGCTTGAGTTTGATCAACGTTATGGCAAGGGTGTCGGTGAGAAGATGGTGGAGGCGTTTAAACTGGCCAGTAAAATGCCGCTGCGTTTCGCATCCTATGTCGATAACTCCTGGGATTTCACGATGTATGCCGAGGGCATGCTGGTGACCGCTCGGTACCAAAAGTGTGGATACGATGATAAAAAATCACCGTTTCTATCTTTGGAAGAACTGATGGATTATGACGTTCTCGATCCCGCATATATTAGTGTGCTTGACTATGTGCAGGCGGAGCGTAATGGGACGCACGACGAAGAGCTGATTACGCCGCTGGAGCTGGCTGATGAGCTACAGGGGATCGGCGAAAAGGCGCTTGGCATCGTTCAAACGGTTACCGGAGATCATCCGACGCTGGAATGCGAAATCATGGATGTGCAGGCCTGGAGCCATCAGTGTCTGTATTTTGCTGAAAAACTACGAGCTGCCGTGGCGTTGGAACAGTACCGCGCAGACGGAGATAAAGAGAAACAAGCGGAGGCTGTCGCTACCTTGAAACGTGCGCAAAAGCATTGGCAGAATCTTGTCGCGGTGACCAAGCCTCATCACCAGCCGGTGACGACGATTCAGATGAGAAACCGGATTTTCTCCTGGCAGGGTTTGTCCGAAGAGGTCGCACGCGATATCGCGGTGGCGGAAACCTATGATCGGACGAAACAAAGAAAAGCCCGATAAGTCTTTGCCGGAGCGATGCTGGAATATCGCATAAATAATGAAAATATAAATTTTAAGAAGAAAGTGTAGTCATGGTGTGTGAGAGTTTGTTTAAAAGGTGGCAGTCAACATGTGTTTGCATCCTGCTTGGGGCGGGCGTTTTTTGTTCTGTTCCGTATGTGGGGCTAAGTCGTGTGCAGTCGGCTGAGGTTCAATTCAGTTCGCCGCTCAGTGTCTATTTGCATAACAATAAAGTCGCCGAGACGGAGAGCGACGTTGAACTGGTGATCGAGCGTGGGATTACGAAGTGGACAGGCAATGCCGCGTTGACATGGGACGTTGAGATTCCGGAAACGGATGAGTACGAGCTCTATCTGATTGCCAGTGTTAGCGAAATTGGCGATGGAACAACCCTGTTTGTCAAAACGGCTACGGACACCTATCCATTTTCTGTAAACCAGACATCGGGCCCGTTCCCGGGCGGTGAGAATTTTGCCGTTCAGCAACCGCTCAACTTCGAACGGGTCAAACTAGACGGTGTCATCGCCTTAGAAGCTGGCAAGCAAAAGATCACGCTCTCCACCTCGGAAGTCGAAAAAGAAGGGGTGGTCATTGATTTCCGTACGCTGGAGTTGCTGCCGGTTTCGAAGAAAGCGACGATCTTAAGCGATGAGGCTCGCGCAAAAAGTGCCAGGGCAAGTTTCGACTGGATGAACAAAGCCGGTTATGGATTGATGTTTCACTGGACCTCGCAATGTGTACAGCAAGAAGGCCCTCGGAAAACATTCGAAGAGGCGGTGAATGATTTTGATGTGCAAAAATGGGCTGACATGGTCGAAGAAACCGGCGCGGGATATGTCTACGTCACGATCGGTCATGCGGAATCGTATTGTCCGGCGCCGCTGGAAAGCTGGGAGCGAATTCATCCCGGCCAAACCACGCAGCGCGACTTGATAGAGGAGATGGCCAATGCGCTGAATGAGAAAGGCATTCGGTTTCTTTGCTATATCAATGGGCCGCTCGGTTTTAAATTTCCACGGTATGGGCAGGCAACGCCTGAGCAAAAAGAGGCGTTCGTTGCGAACGTTCACGATATTCTTACGGAAATGGGCAACCGGTATGGGGATAAAATTGCCGGCTATTGGTTCGATACGATGATCGCAATTTTTAAAGAGTATCCGCAAACTCCGTTCGAAGATTTGTTTAATGCCGCAAAAACGGGAAACAAGGATCGGCTGATTTGTCTGAACGCTTGGATCTGGCCCGATGTCTCTCCTTGGCAGGATTATTGGCCGGGCGAGGTGCAGGAACCGATCGCAGTTCCTGTGAATGGGTTCATGAAAAATGGACCATCCCCCAATCTTCCCTTTCAGGTTTTGCTGACCATGGAGAAGCATTCTTGGATGGCACGGAAATCGGGAATACCCGATCCAAAATTCACCTCGGAACAATTGAGCTCCTATATCAAGGACTGCATGGAAAATGGCGGTGCGGTCACCATTAACATGGCGATTTTTCAAGATGGAACCGTCGGCGAAAAGGCTTTGCAGGTCATGCGAGAAGTGAAGGAAAGCATTCGGTAGGACGGTGCTACCTGAGCGGCTTGGGAAATTATCAGAAAATTCAATTTACAGAATGTCCAAGTAGATGAAGAATCAAGGTTTGTTTGGAGTCTGTATCTCGATGCTGATCATCGGATTGGCTCAGGCTGCGGACGATTCCGGACGGAACAGTCATTTCTGGATCACGTTACGGCCACAGGCCGGAACGACGTCCGGCAACGATACGGATTTGGTGCTGGCCAACGGATACCGTCGCGTGGATCTTGGCTCGTCGGATCTTTCCTGTGAACGCGTCGATAATGGCTCGAACCGGGTGTATCAGATTAGCTGGACGGGAAACAGTTTTCTCGGAGACGGCGGGGCGGAAACGCTACAGTTCAATGCGGTGGTTGATTTTAATGGGGCCGTCTCTACGCTGGAAAACGTAACGGTAGACGGTGTGGATCTTTCCGCTCATGGACTGGTGTTGCAGGAACTTGATTCGCGTGTTGCCGACGGAAACCTGCGTTTGAATTTCGTCGTGAGGAACCCCGCCTTAACGGTCGAAGATCCGGATCATGCTTTTGCCGATCTGCCGGATGGCCATACTTACGGGCCGACCCCTTATCAACCAACAACGCAGGCTAAGCTTGAACGTGCCTTTCCCAAGTTTTCGTGGGATCGCGTCCCCAGGACGATGCTGATCCGAAAGCCTACTCCTTTCACAGCCGAACAGTACAAACGAGTTGCCAACCGTTACGATATCGTGGTGCTGGAAAAGGCGAATGGTGGGATGCCAGGCTATTGGGAAAAAGCGACATCACTGAAGAAGGTAAACCCTGACATCAAAGTTCTCTACTATTGGAACTCACGCATCTATTTCGGTCACAATGGGGTGGATGATTCGATTGAGGACAAGAGGGATGAGTACATTGATCCGGACTTTGTCATTCGAGGTAGGCTGCCCACTTTCCAGCGGGAAAATCCTGAGCTAGTCGCTTGGTGGGCTGGCGTGTGTCACAAAATGATGGGACTGGTCGAAGGGGTTGCTGCGGACGGGGTCACACCGTTTCAAGATTTCGAAAACTGGGAGCACGGTTCTCCGATTGACGGCTATTTTATCGATAAGAAAGGCGTTCCGATCAGCATGCTCAAGCCTCTCTATGATGGTTCGACGGACGATAAGTTTGGCATGAACAATAATGGCGACAATCGCGACCGCATCCCTTACCTGGATGGTACCTACCGGGAAGGCTGGGCAGGGGGAGCAACCGCAATTGCCAACGCCATTGCGTTGGCTCAGGAAAGCGGAAGAAACCAGAAGCTGACGATGCTGAGGAATCCCGTCCATAACGCGACAGACAAACGCAACGTGGAGGATCGCGTCGATGAAAATTTAGCCATCTATTTAACCTATGCGGAGAAGTATGCTTATTTCTATTGGGCGCCAACGGTCGACGCTTCGCAACCGGATTGGATGTGGATCACCGACTACGTCGACCAGTTCAACCGGCCCTTGGGAAAACCGTTCGGTGATGCTATTAAAGACAACTGGATCTACTGCCGTGGCTTTGAACATTGCGATGTTTTCTTCAATCTGAAACCTGATTCCGGAAGTACAGTAAGCAGGGTCTATTGGAAGAATGACATTGGTAGCCCAGCTTTAGACGGCAGTGGTTTTTCGAAAACAGACGATACCTATACGCTGCAAGGAAGCGGGCATCTTTCAGGCGTCTCGGACAAGTTCTTTTATCTCTCTGACCTTCACTACGGGGATGGCAAACTCGCTGCGAAGCTCGAGGCTCTGGACGATTCCCATGCCGGTGCCAGGTCGGGGATCATGTTCCGCGAGCGGAATGAACCGATGACAACGGAACTTGATTTCGCAGAGGATTACACGGCTGCTTATCGCGATGGCACCGTTCTTTTGCCTGATGCCCGGACGGTTGCGGTGCTTCGAGATCCGTCGGGGCAGATGCATATGGTTTACCGTTCAACCACGGCTGGTGAGCTGCGCTCCGCGGGTACATTACCTCCTGCCCAGGGGCCTTATGCAACGCTGACTCGAATCGGTGATACTTTCACTGGGTACGCCTCCGCGGATGGAGAGACCTGGACGAAGATCGCGCAAGTCGACCTCTCGTTGGCTGAAAAGGTGGAGGCGGGCATGGTTGTTTGTTCCGGTGATGACAACTCCTTGGCTGAAGCGACCTTCCGAGCGTTTTCACGTGAAGAGTCCACGCCTGATGCCGCATTCCCAAAACGCCCACCCGTGCGTAGGGCCCTCGAGCGGTAATTAATAATGAAGACGTTTACAAAATCTCAATGCTAAGAAAAGGAAGTGCGAATATGAAAACCCGACGTGATTTTATGAAATCGGGACTGGCGTTTGGAGGTGTCATCGCATCTGGCGGAATCCCTCTTTATGCACAGGATGAGGCTACGAATATCCCTTCCTATTTAAAGGGGTATGAGGATCTTTATGCTCAGGATCCACACCAAGCTGCGCTAGCGTGGTTCAAAGATGCCCGCTTTGGACTCTTCATGCATTACGGCTTGTACTCCATGCTCGGACAAGGCGAATGGGTTCAATTCAGGACGAAAATACCGGTCCCGGAATACGAGAAACTGACGGCGCGGTTCAATCCGGAAAAGTTTGACGCCGACTTCATCACCGATCTCGCACTCGAAGCGGGCATGAAGTACGTCAACCTGACCAGCAAGCATCATGATGGATTCTGCCTTTTCGATTCAAAAAACGACAATTGGAATTCCATGGCGGTGGCCAAACGTGACTTGTGCGGAGAACTGGCCGCTCAATGCCAGAAAAAAGGCCTGGGCTGTTTCTTCTATTACTCCCTACCGATGGACTGGCACCATCCTTACTCCCTCTCACGCGAATACGGCCAATACTATCGTCCGGCTTACGAGGTCAAACCCGAACAGTACAAGTTCGAAAAGGTTGAAGACCTGCAGAAGTATCTGGACGATGCCAAGGGACATCTCCGCACGCTGCTGAGCGATTATGGTCCTGTTGCCGGGGTATGGTTTGATACCTGTACGAGCTACTTCATGCAGTCTGACCTTTTCCCGCTGAATGAGATTTACGCGATGGTGCGCAGCATTCAGCCGAACTGTTTGATCAGCTTCAAACAGGGGTGCACGGGAACCGAGGACTTCGCCGCACCCGAACGCAAAGGGCGCTCGATGGCCGACCGACTTCGCAACCGGTATGGCGACAAGGTCGGCGATCTCGCTGCACACGCCTGGGATCAGAACAAAGTCAAGCACAATGAGATCTGCGACACGCTTCAACCGGGCGGATGGGCCTACAAGCAAACTGACGAAGGGAAGCACAAGACGCCGGATCAGGTTATGGAAATGCTGCAAGCAGCCGGTGACCAGAATTGCAATCTCTTGCTAAATACCGGACCGTTGCCTGATGGATCGATTCATCCTGAAGACATTGTTACTCTAAAAGAAGTCGGAAAACGTTTGCGGGCACAATAGTGTGTTAGGGAAGGTATAATGAGCCCCGCGCTTTGTCAGCGATGGGAATCAGTTTGGCAGTAGTGGATCTTGTTAACGGGCTGTCGATTTAATCGGTTTGACTCGACTGATTGTTTAACGCCAAGCCATAGGCGACCGCTTGTGGAAAAGCTGACGCCTTCGGCTAAGCGTTAAACGATTAAATCGACAGCCCGTTAAAGATCCACGACCCTCAAAGGGAACCAACCGCTCCGACAGGTTGTTTCTGTTGAGGGTTGTTGCAGGCGATCGCGTTGTTGAATGGATCGATGAAGGCTTTAGAGCGTTGGAACCAAATTTATATTGTTATGAAGGAATAAAGCAGAAATGAAAACTTGTATCTTTGCAATCACGATGGTATTGTTCGGCTGGACGACCGGCTGGGCGGATACGCCAAATATTGTTTACATCCTTGCGGATGATCTCGGTTATGGCGATGTCCATTGTCTGAATCCGGAGCGTGGAAAAATTGACACGCCCCGAATGGATCAATTGGCAGCGCAGGGAATGGTCTTTACTGACGCCCACTCCAGTTCAGCGGTTTGTACGCCGACTCGATATGGTATCCTGACCGGACGCTATAATTGGCGTACCCACCTGCAGACCTTTGTATTGATGGGCTACGGTCAACCCTTGATCGATAAAGACCGTGTCACGGTTGCCGATTTTCTAAAAGGGCAGGATTACCACACGGCTGCGGTTGGGAAGTGGCATTTGGGATTGGGCCTGCCCACGACCGACGGCAAGCCAGCCAATCGTCAGGGTAGCAATGTTGATTGGACAGGCGTTATCACCGACAGTCCCGTCCACCATGGCTTCGACTATTTCTATGGCATCTCGGCTTCGCTCGACATGCACCCTTATATCTACATTGAGAATGATCGATTTGTCGGCGAGTGTACGGTTCGGAAAAACTTTTGGCAAAACCGAGAGGGACCTGCCCACGCTGACTTTGAGGCCGTGGACGTGTTGCCTGAGATAGGGCGTAAAGCAACCGACTACATCAAGCAACAAAAAGCTGGCGAACCGTTCTTTCTCTATGTGGCTCTGACCTCGCCGCACTCGCCGATTTCGGTCGCTCCGGAGTGGCAGGGGAAAAGCGAGTTGGGGCCGTATGCTGACTTCGTCATGCAGACCGATCACGTGATCGGTAGGATTGCCGACGCTGTTGATGCGGCTGGGTTTGGAGAGAATACCCTCTTTGTGGTCACCAGCGATAACGGTTGCTCGGCAAATCCTTCCGATGCTCCCGCTTTAGAGGCTCAAGGGCACTATTCCAGTGCCCAGTATCGAGGCTCTAAATCCGATCTTTGGGATGGCGGGCACCGCATTCCGTTCATCGTTCGTTGGCCGAATAGGGTAGAAGCAGGGTCGGAGTGCGACCAAACGATCTGCCTCACCGATCTAATGGCGACCTGTTCGGATATCCTTGGAACATCGACTCCTCCCACGGCTGGAGTCGACAGCGTCAGCTTTCTGCCGGCCTTGCAGGGCAAGCCTATTGTGTCTACTCGCAATGGGGTCGTGCATCATTCCATTAGTGGTCATTTTGCCTATCGCCAAGGCAAATGGAAACTTCTACTGGCAAGGGGATCGGGTGGCTGGACGTCCCCGAAGGAAGCTGAGGCGGCCAATCAGGACGCCCCGATGGCCCAGTTATACGACATGGAAAATGATCCTAGCGAGACCACCAATCTCTATGCATCACAGCCGGAAGTGGTGGCACGCCTGCTCGAACAATTGGAAGCGGATGTTGCGCGCGGACGAAGTACCGATGGAGTGGCGGACCAGAACGATGTTGATCGAATCAAGCTTTGGAAAAGTGGTCCGAAGTGATAGCGATAACGGGGGGAAGATAAACTTTAGGTTTGCCCCATCATTGGATGTGTAATGCAACTTCCCGAGGCGGTCGGGGAGGTGTTCGACCAAGAGCGATAGTGGAAAGTATTTCTAGCATGCAGAACCAAGTGTGGTTTGGCGTCTGTGTGTGTGTATGCTGATCGTTGGATTGGCATGAGCTGGGAACACCTAAAGAGAAATAGAAAATGAATCGGAACCACAGATGCATTCTGGTAATCCTTGTCTCGTTCCTGCTGGCTCCAGGCTCGACGCTTGCGCAATCGAGAACGACCGAGCATTATCCGACCTTTCGTTGGGACACCGTTCCGGTTGGATTCCACTTTGCCAAAGACGGTCCGCTGATGACGCCAGAGGAGGCCAAGTTCGTGGCCTCCCACGGTAGCTTTATTTGTCTCGAAAAGGGACATGCCAATAAGCAGTTCCGATACACCGAAGATGGGATTGAGCAAGAAGCTCGGCAATTGAAGGCGTTCAACCCTGAGATGAAAGTCATCTTCTACTGGAATACCTTTCTCGATTACGGCATGTTTCGGGCTCACCAGGAGTATGAACAACATCCAGAATGGTGGCTTAAGCGAGCGGATGGGACCTTAGACTTTAAGAATAGTAGGTTGAAACGATATGATCTATCCAACCCCGAGGTCAGGGCCTGGTGGACGGACGTGGCTCAGAACGCGGTGGTTGAGGGCAGTTGTGATGGCATCTTTTTAGACGCATTACCACAAATCAAAGCCGAGGCGAACAAAGCGATCTGGGGGCAAGAGAAGTTCGATGCGATTCAGCAGGGCCTTGCCGAATTGATCCAAGAGGCCCGCAGCAAGATCGGTGAGGACAAACTCATCTTCTACAACGGTATTCGCAGCACACCTAATCTGCAAATCGGCGTTGACTACCTAGAGCACATCGACGCGGTCATGATTGAGCATTTCGGCCACTTCGATAGCGGGTCCAAGGAAAGCATGCTGAAAGATATCCAAGAGATGAGCCGAGCTGGAAAGCAGGGAAAAATCGTTGCCTTCAAGGGCTGGCCCGGTTTTACTTTTATCGACAGGGCCGCGATGAGCAAGCCTCTGGAGGAGCAGAAAAGGCTGGCTGCTGAGAACATCACCTTTGCACTAGCGGCCTTTCTCGTGGGCGCCCAAGAACATTCCTATTTCGTCTACAACTGGGGCTATCGCATGAGGCTTGGCTGCATGGAGTGGTATCCGGAGTTGGACAAGAAACTAGGCCCCCCTCTGGCCGATGCCAAGCAAGACGGCTGGGTGTTGGAGCGTGACTTTGAACACGCCCATGTCTGGATTGATCTGGAATCAAGAGAAGCTCGTATCGATTGGCACTAGCCCGGATGATTCATGGGCTTGCAAATTGTTTTTCTAACGTCTACGCCTTAAAGCGTTTACGTTCATTGCTCGAAAAACAGTCTGCAAGCCCATGAATAATCCGGGCTAAACGTCTCTCCGACGGATTCCTTCGTTTCCATGACAGCGGACACGTTTATGTTCGATAGCTTGCCAGTCATTAATAAGAGGTTCTGGGTTTTTGTTCACTATCAGCCGCAAGGCGACCTCGTTGATTTGGCACTCAGCACCTGGAGTCAATAATCATGAATGGGGGCAATGAATGGGTGCACAAGCCATTCTTTTGACGCCCTAAAAATGGTAGGTTTGTTCGGATTAGGCCCTCGTGTCGTCAGCATTCGTGGATTTCAGTCTCAAAACGGAGTTGGTTCATGCAAGAACAGATCAGAACCTATCGTGCACTTGAAATGTCTGCGTTGCATCGGACCACAATTGTGCTATTTATTCTGTATTCAGCACAGCTAAACGCGACCACCGTTTCGTTAGCGGCAGACATCCATGGAGCCGACGGGCGGTTTAGGAATCTGGAGGCTGCCCGGAATGTCATGCGTCAACTGTCTCGAGAGACGCGAACAGAACAGCCGACCGAAGTCGGTATCCAAACTGGCATCGATAGGCTAGAAATTCTTCCATCCCGTCAAGGCAGTGAGTTTTCAGAAACCGGGTTGAATCGCGTCCTATCGAGTCGTGAAAGTCGCCAAGACTTTAGGCGATTGGACGTTCTTTTGACCGTTGACTAAACTCTTGCCGAGTTTCGCTACCAATAAATCGCAGCCTCTTCGGGTTAAGTCGGTAAACGAGCAAGCATGATAGATCACAAGAAAAAAGCACAGACACTCATCGTTGGCGTGGGCGCATCGGCTGGTGGTTTCGAGGCGTTTCAAGAGCTACTGGAGCATGTGGGAACCAGTGAGCAATTTGCTATCATCTTTGTCCAACACATCGACCCGCAGAGTGAATCGTTGCTGAGTGATCTGCTCGCCTCGACGACGCAGATGCCCGTTGTGGAACTTTCCGGACGAAAGAAACTCAGGCCGGGTCACATCTATCTCGCACCGGCTAAGCAGTACTTGGATGTCAAGAACGGAGCCGTGCGGCCGACGATGCTTGAAACAGGGCAAAGTCCGCTTGCGGCGATCGACTATTTCTTTCATGCGTTGGCCCGCGACCAAGGTGATCGGGCGGTTGGCGTCGTGTTATCGGGTGCTGGTAGCGACGGGACCGTGGGTTTAAAGGCGATCAGCGACGCGGGCGGTTTGACGTTTGCCCAGGATGCCACGTCCGCCAAGTTCGACAGCATGCCTCGTAGCGCGGCCACAACCGGCGTAGCCGATTATGTTTGCCGCCCCAGTGAAATCGCGGCTGAATTGCTACGTTACGCCGAACATGTGAACGAGTTTGGTGGCGACGCCATGGTCGAAAAGGTTCACAAACAGGTCGGCGAGGCCATTCCACGAATCACCGAGCATTTGCTGTCGGTGACCGGTCACAATTTTCAGCATTACAAGATCGCCACATTAACGCGGCGTATTCAGCGGCGGATGCAGGTTTTGAAGATCGCGACAGCCAGCGAGTATCTGGTGCATTTGCAAGGTGATGAAGACGAAGCTCAGGCGTTGTTTCGAGAGTTGTTGATCGGTGTGACCGCGTTCTTCCGTGATCCGGAGGCTTTCGATGCCCTTCAGTCGAGCGTATTACCGGGTATTTTCGAAAACAAAGGGCCCGACGACATTGTTCGCCTTTGGGTTGCTGGGTGCAGCACGGGCGAGGAAGCGTACTCCATTGCGATCCTGTGTCACGAGTATTGTTCGAAGCTTGACAACCCACCCGAGTTTCAAATCTTTGCGACCGACATCGATGAACGGGCATTGCACACCGCGCGTGCGGCCACTTATCCATCGGGAATTGAAGAAAGCGTCAGTCACGAGCGTCTCAAATCCTACTTCGTCAAACGCGGCAAACGCTATCAAGTCATTAAGAAGGTTCGTGAACGCGTTCTCTTTTCCAAGCACAACCTGATCAGTGATCCACCTTTTTCACGGCAAGATTTGATCTCGTGTCGCAACCTACTGATCTACCTGGGAGCTCATCTGCAAGAAAAATTGATTCCACTTTTTCACTATGCGCTGCGACCTTCTGGGTTCCTGTTTCTCGGTCCGAGCGAAACGATTTCATCGCATGGTGAACTGTTCCGAGCCCTTGATTCCAAGTTTCGAATCTCGCAGCGAAAAGGAACGGCGACGGGATCGCTCAGCACGCTTGCCGTCCGCGGCGGTGAGGTCAAGCCGATCCATTCCGGCGCCAAGCAGCCAGATGAAGCCGTCGATCTGAACAGTATTCGGCAACGCATTCTTCTTGACGAGTTCACCCCAAAAGCGGTGGTGATCGACGAAGCGGGTCAGGTGCTCAATGCTTCCGACGGCATTTCGAAATACTTGGCGGTATCGGGCGGCGATTTTCACAACAATATCGTCAAAATGGCATTGCCTGGTTTGCGAATCGGCCTTCGCGCGGCGATCAATGAAGCAATCAACGCGAGGAGGAAAGTGACGCATGAAAACTTGTCGATTCGCGACAACGATTGCATTCAGCCGGTGATGTTGACCGTGCAACCGATGCCGCAGTTGGGCGAGCAAGATGAATTGATGATGGTCATCTTTCATGATGTGGGAGAACCGATCCGGCGTGAGCAGGACGATAAAATGACCGACTCGCCGGCGACCGGTAACCAGGATGCCGATGCCATCATTGCTCAAATGGAACGGGAGCTTGAAACGACGCGCAGCGATTTGGAACGCACGATGCAGGATATGGAGGTTGCAAACGAAGAGTTAAAATCGTCCAACGAAGAGCTCTTGTCGATGAACGAGGAGTTGCAATCGGCCAACGAAGAGCTGGAAACGTCCAAGGAAGAAATTCGCACGAGTGGTGACGCCGTGGCCCGCGCTCACGACGATCTGGAGAACCTGCTTCGCAGCACTCGCATTGCCACCATTTTCCTCGACGAAAATCTCAACATTCGCAGTTTCACTCCCGCTGCGACTGAAATCTATGGTCTGATTCCCACCGACGTTGGACGCCCACTCACTCAGATTGTTCCCAACGTCGTTTTGATGCCACCCCTACCAAGTCCGGAATCGCTACACGAAGGGAGTGTTGATAAAGCAACGGTGGTCACCTCATCGGGCCGATCTTTCATCCGTCGTGTCTTGCCCTATCAATCTTATGCGGGTGATTTAAGGGGCATGGTAGTGACGTTTACCGATGTTACCGAACTGCAAGAAAGCGAAGAAAGATTCCGTGCCACATTTGATAACGCGGCTGTCGGAATCGCGCACGTGGGGCTCGATGGCCGATGGATCAACGCGAATGCACGGTTCTGTGAGATTGTCGGCTACGACCTCGAGACACTCCAGCAGAAACATTTTCAAGAGATCACGCATCCCGATGAATTCGACGAAGATGCTTTCCAAAAAGAGAAATTGCTGGCGGGGGAAATCGATTATTATGCGATGGAGAAACGCTACCTCCGTCGCGACGGTGAATATGTGTGGACGCGGCTGACCGTCTCGCTGGTCCGTAATTTGAAAGGCCAGCCCGCTCATTTCATTTCGGTGATTGAAGACATTTCCGAACCAAAGCGATTTACTCGGCAGCTTGCCGAGCGTGAAGCGCATCTACGCCGCGTGATCAATAACCAACTCGGGTTAGTCGGTGTGATTGATCGCAACGGTATTCTGTTGGAAATCGACGACCGATCGCTCGAGATCGCACGCACTCGCCGCGAGGAAGTCGTCGGAAAGCGGTTCACCGACACACCATGGTGGAGCTACGATCCGAAGGTCGCCGAAAGGATGCGTGACGCGATGGATCGCGCGATGGCGGGTGAATTTGTGCGGTTCGACGTTTCATTGTTTGCTCATGGTGAAGAAGGCGTCTTGATCGACTTCATGATTGCGCCTGTGAAGAACGAGGCCGGAGAGGTGGAATATCTGATCCCATCAGGCGTCGACATCCGTGAACGTGCTGCCTATGAACGCTCGTTGAAGGAAACATCCCGCCGAATGGAAATGGCGATGCGTGCTGGGGGAATGGCCGCCTGGGAATGGACGCCCGAAAAGAGCATTTGGACGGAGCAACTCTATGATTTGCTTGGTATTGATCCCGAGCAAGAAGCGAGCACTGAAATGTTGTTTTCAATCGTTCACCCCGATGATCTCGATGAATTGAAGTCGCATTGGCAGGCCGCCGTGGACGGAAGCGATTCCTACGATGCCGAATTCCGTATCATCCGGCCAGACGGCGAAGTGCGTTGGATGAATGGCATGGGCGAAGTGGTCCGCAACCGAGCTGGAAACGTGGTCAAAATGTATGGCGTCAATTGGGATTCGACCAAAGAACATGATCAATCCGCCGCTCTACGCGAGAGCGAACAACGTGCCCAAGCCGCCAACGCCGCCAAGAGCGAGTTTCTCGCTAATATGTCGCACGAAATTCGCACACCCATGACCGCAATTCTCGGTTACGCCGATTTGCTAAAAGAGTTTGTTCACGCCGAGGAAGCGAAACAATACCTGCAAACGATCCGTCATAACGGTAACTACCTGCTGGAAATTATCAACGACATTTTGGACCTGTCCAAAATTGAAGCCGGCAAGTTTGAAGTCGAACGTGAGCGATTCGATCCGACCAGAGTGATCGAAGACGTCCGAAGCATCATGGACGTCCGTGCCCAGGAAAGCGGATTGACGCTAACCGTTGAGTACGATGGGAAATTGCCTCAAGTGATTGAATCCGATGCTAAGCGGCTTAAGCAGGTTTTGATCAACTTGGTCGGCAATGCAATCAAGTTTACTCGCGAAGGCCGCATCCAAATTCGGGTCCGATTCGATAGTGGTACGCCGCAGCCTCTCCTGTCGAATTCCGAGACATCGGAAGGCTTCTGCCCCCCTGCAAAAGGCTTTTTGCACTTCGATGTCGTCGACACCGGCATCGGTATGAACCAGCAACAGCTCGATCGTCTGTTCAAGCCATTTTCCCAAGGCGACTCGAGCGTTTCGCGACATTTCGGCGGCACAGGGTTGGGGTTGGCGATCAGCAAAAGACTCGCAGAGATGTTGGGCGGTGAGATTACGGCCAGCAGTACTCCGGAAGTCGGCAGCACGTTCACCGTCTCAATCACAACGGGAGACATCGCCGATCAACCGCTGGTGGATCATTCGAGCGGCGAGGGGAAAAGCGAATTGTCACCGAGCGAAAATGGAAACGCTGCTGCTATTGAAGCTTTGAATTGCCACGTTTTGATCGTGGACGACCGACGCGACATCCGCTTTCTCAGCAATCATATTCTGACCAAAGCAGGGGCAACGGTCGAGGAATGTGAGGACGGGCAACTCGCCGTGGAGCACATCGTGGGGGCCATTGAAAGGAACAAGTTGCCTGATCTCATTCTCTTGGATATGCAGATGCCCAACCTGGACGGTTACGAAACCGCTCGAAAATTACGACAGCTTGGCTACGCTGGCCCAATTATCGCCCTGACTGCCGACGCAATGCAGGGCGATATGAACGAATGTCTCGAAGCCGGATGTAACGATTACCTTAGCAAGCCTATCGACAACGCCGCGATGTTACAAAAAATTGCCGAGATGATTTCGTAGGACGTCAAAACAATAACGTTTGCAGAGGGCATTTCGTTTGCAAGCTTATTGTTTCCCAGGACGCCTTAGGAAGACTCGGTTTGCTGGCTTCGATCCTGAACTGGCATGGCATTGCTCGAGGATCTGACAGAATGCCTGCGAATCGATCACCTCTACATGCCACATGTTGCTTGTGCGTAGGCTCCATGCCGAAAACGAGCATGTAGGCAGCCTTCGGGCTAGGAGTTGGCACGGAATATGCATTTAGCTGCTTCCGAAACATTCATCCGATCCACCCAATAGGAGTCTCTAAGATGCCAACGACTATTCAAACTCAATTCAAACGCGACGTTCTCAATGACGAAAAGAACGAAGAATGCACCTCTTTGCTGCAACGCAATTTGACCAACCTGATCGACTTAGCGCTGTTGATGAAGCAGGCTCACTGGTGCGTCGTGGGACCCAACTTCCGCAGTATTCATTTGCAACTCGATGAAATCATCGCGACCGTACGAGCGGCCAGTGACGAGGTGGCTGAACGCATTTCGACGCTCGGCATCGCTCCCGATGGTCGCTCTGGATCGGTTGCGTCGGCAAGCGACTTGCAGCAGTATCCTGAAGGTTTTCTTAAGGCTGGACCGACGATTGCTCATGTTGCCGATGCGATGAAAACCACGATCGATGAACTGCGGTCTGCTATCGAGAAACTTGGCGATCTTGACCCGGTCAGTGAAGACATGTGCATCGGCATTGCAGGACCACTCGAAAAACACTTGTGGATGCTACAGGCGCAGGAAGAGTAGTCGATAAACCGATATTCTTTCTCGTCGGCGATGGGTAAGTAGATCCGGCAAGCGGTTTTGATCTGAGTTTTACCGAGCGGTCAAAGTTCCGCTCGGCAGATCCAAGTCGATGAATCGGATAACCACATCGTCAAAAGAACCTTTGCATTTGAAACTGTAGAGTCCGCATTGACCCGATACTAGATCGGTATCGGTGACACGGCATTGTCGTACACCGTTGACATAGCCCTCTAGCAAAGAGTTGTTGACAACAAACTTCACATCGACCTCTGTGCCCGGCGTGAGTATTGCCTTCGGTCCTTCGGCCAAGATTGAGGTTGTTCCACCGACTCTCTTGAGTAGCTTCCATGATTCCTTGTTGTGGAAAAAGCGATAGACATTGTCGTTGTCTGTATAGCGAGCAATAACGCCTATGCCGGTATCTGGAGCGTAGGATTGATCCAGTTTTAATTTCGTCTCAACGGAGACATTTACGTACCGACCCTCCGTAAAGGCATAGCGTGTCCCTGAGCTGTTGTCGACCTGAAACGCGTGATCTCCGTTGGAGATGACCGACCAGTCGCCCCCGTTGTTCGACCAAGCATCGGTTCCCGTTTCAAAATCCTCTGCAAATTCCGCAGGCACAATCGGCCCGGTTTTATTGGCAATTGCGTAGGCGACGGAGGGTCGATTTTCGTCCGTGTACACCGTTGTCTCGGTGATGCGACAATCGGGGCCGCCGTTTTGGCGTTGGTCCGTGGAATTGGTATAGTTGTCGTGCGCCCACAAATCGTAACAGAGGCGTTGGGTATACTGTAGCCAACGCTGATCTCTACCGTCGGGATACTTGACATTCTCCACCACATTATGGCGAATCTCAATCTCGCCCGAGCCGTTGTCGTTTTGAATGCCTCGGAGAGGATGATTATAGACCGAGTCATGCAGGTAGTTGTACTCGATGAGGGATTTGGGCATTTGCCCCGTCGTGTAGATCGCACCGCCATCATAACACTGCTGGTTAAAGTCCGAGATATCGTTGAAGCGTACGACATTATTTTTACAGGTGGTCGAATCGGGGTGGTTGCCATGGCCCCATCCCAGAGTAATACCACTGTACTTGGTGTCATGGATGCGATTGTGCTCAATCACCAGACGATCGGTGATGTAACCCGAGATGGCACAGGCACCCCAGTACTCTCGCGCCGTATCTTCGATCGTGTTGTTCCTTATCCAGTTCTGGGCACAGACCTCTTCATCGAGCACGCCAAGGTCATCGAATTCCATGCAGGTCGTTCCCTCGGTGACCCAATTCCATTGGCCTATATTGAACCAATCGGGAAATGGATCGACGTCGAAGTCATATTGAGCGACGCTCTTATTGTCCACGTTCAACAATTGGACGTTATCAAAACGCACTTTGGCGTTATCTGCGACCAACGCAAATGTGCCTCTCGATCCAGTGGGATCGTCAACGCTGCATTGGGACACGCCATTGACAAAGCCTTCCAGCTTGGAACCCTTCACAACAAATTTCACTGTGTAGTCCGTATGGTTGGCGATCGGGTAAGCCGGCCCCGTTGCCACCACGGTGGTCTCGCCGGCAGTCACCTTGGCGATCTTCCAGTGGTTGTCATGGTGGATGAACTTGATGAGATTGCCAGAATTCGTAACATTGGCCAGTCCCATCTCGGTTTCGCCCTCGTGTTCGTCAACGCGTTTGAGCTGAACCTCGATGGTGCCGTTGGAAGAGGCTTGGGGGAACCGGCGGCATGTGTTGCCTGTGTTCAAATAGACATGCTCCCAATCGCCGATCGCAATGGCCGAGTCCGAAATATCTCTAAATCGATTGCCTTCGATCAGCGTATGGCTCACGCCATTGAGTGCATCGAGACCGGCTCCACCTAGGTGCTTAAACACGTTGTTCTTAAAACAAATACCATCCGTCGCTTCGAGACACACGGCCGCCTTGGGGCGATAGTCCGAAGATTCGGTCATGGCATAGCCACCGTCTCCATCGCTCCATTTCGAGGCTTGCTGCGCAAAGGCGCCTGCGGTCGAGGCCCGCAGCTCGGTGGTGTGGGCGAAGGTGAATCCCTCGAAACGGAGGTTCTCTACTTTTTCGGTGAGCGATGCACCTCTGATTCGAATCAGAGTCTCGGTCTTGGGGATAAATACCTCCGTGGTGGACATGTCCTCTCCTGGTAGAGGCCAGTAGGTGAGGGTGTCGGTGCTTCGGTTGAAGTACCATTCGCCCGGTGTATCCAAGAGCTCGTAGGCATTTTCAATATAAAAAGGCTTCTTAAACGAAAACCGATTGTGGCCTGTGCTTTTCAGTGACCAAGCGAAGTAGGGTTGATCCATCACAATCGCTATTTCGCCCGGCCCAGACGCAGCAAAACGATTGACGGGCACACGATGGAAAGACCAATTGGACACCTGGACCAATTCCATATCTCCAGGATTCTCAAAGTTGGGAATCGAGGACGAATCCAGAATTAAACCGACCTGAGCACCTGAATCATCATGGAAAAAATCTTTTCCTCGATGGGATCTTGCGCTGACCGCGCGCTGTGCCCTACTGTCATTGACATACATTTGGCGGAAGTTTTCTACGGCAGTGACCTTGGTCTGAAAAAGGTTCGTTCCGGCGACTGGTGTCCAGCCCGTGACCTTCACACCGCCGGTCAATCGAGGTGTTTCCCCGGCCTTGGCACGATAGATCACCGTGTGGCCGTTCTTGCCCGAATCGATCTCGCTAAAATCAATGGTGGAATGGATGGGGTATTCACCACCCTCGACAAGCACCAGGATATCGCCGGTCATGGACTGATTGATTTTCCGAACCGCGTCACGTGCCTTTTCGATCGTCTTGAAGGGCGCGGCTTCCGTCCCGGAATTTTGATCATTGCCACTCGGCGACACATAGTAGGTCACCTGAGCTGTGATCTCGTCCGCTTGGGCTGACCCAGCACCATTTCCCATGGTGATTACCGCTGAGATCACCACGGTGATCAAAAACGGACAAACCACGGTTGAACAACAAAATTGCCTATGCATATCTTTCTCTTTTTGTATTCACTTTTTGTACTAACGTAGTTCCACGGCCAATACTTGTCCGGGGGAAATTGATACCATCTCGGCGAGTTCGACGGAGACACCGATCTCATTCCTCACCAGCTTGACATTCAATTTCTTGCCACCAAGCGTCACGGTGGCCTCTTTGATTTTCGAATCACGAGGATTCAAGCGAAGTGTCTTGAGCGAAAGCGAGCCCCAGTGCACATCGAGTTCAGCCGTCATCTTGCCGCCATCGATTGTTTGGCTGAAGGAACCCCAGCCTTGGGCAGCAGTGAATGGAGCCCGGAAGTTCTCGGGACCGATGACGGGATCGAAGCCGATCATCGCTGCTGGGCCGTCGTAAACAAAACCACAAGAGGCCAGGAACACCGCGTAGGACGCCATGGCGCGGGCATAGTGATCGGAGCATTCGATTTCGTTGTAAGGATTGCGTGCTTCGGGGCGATAGCGATCATGGATGGCGCGGGTAACGGCCAAGCCCTGCCTCACCAGCTGTGGCGTTCCTTCGGCAACCATGTGGGCCGCAGCTTGATATTCGAAGCCGCTCATGCATTCATTGAAATATCGATACGGCCGGTGGTTCCTGAAATTTTCACGCAGCCCACCGTTGGGCCAGGTACACATGATTAATCCGGCGTCACCGGTCCAGGCATAGAATCGTCCTTCACGAAAGGTTTCGCGGAAAGTTCCGACGTCCGGCACAAAGTTGTGTTTCCACAGCGAGTTCAAGGCAGACTGCATATGCTCGGCGTTATACAAGCGACCAAGCCCCAGCTGATTGGCCCAGAACTGTCCAATGACCTGATCAATATAAACGCCCGGTCCCACGCCGATGGCCTCGGGATGGTTCGGATCTTCTTCCTGGACGTAATACTCTCCGTTATACAGCGTCTCGATTCCCTTACTGCCCTTCTCGTATAGACCGCGGCACAGCGTCTCGAATTCAGTATCGCCAACTCGTTTGGCCATTTCCTCACCGGACCGTAGGGAGGCAAGGTAGAGCGAACTGATGGCATGGACCTTACCGTACCACGATGCATCCAACGTGTTATGTTGCTTGCCATCGAGTAAGCCGTCAAAATCGCCGTCGTTACGGTCGAAGTCGATAAGGTACTCTAGAGCCAGCTTGATCTTGGGCCAGTTGGTTTTCAGGAATGAGTCGTCCGCACTGAGCAAGTGTTCGCGATAGGAACGCAGTACGGTGCCGCATTGGCCGTCGATGGCGATACCCCCGCCCTCGGCGCCGTCGATTGTCCCGCGAAACGGCACCGCGCCGTTGGGCAACTGTGCGAAGCCAAAGTCCGTCTTCTCGCGTAGGTTGCGTTCCAGCGATGGGAACAGCCGGGCCATTCCTTGGGCGTAGTGCCAAACGTGAGTGCAGGTGCCATGGCAAACCCCAATGCCTTCCCAGGCCCAAAAACGCCCGCCGTTGCCATCGGCCAGCAGGAAGCAGTTCGCTGTCTGCAGAGTATCGGCCGTCGCCATCGTCCGATCCAGCAGCCACTGCGGCAAGGTGGAATCATTCCAGGTATCCACCCACTGCAAGGTCTGGGATGAGAGCCGCTCAAAATTCTTGGCCACATGATGTGCGACCGCCAGCGCATCCTTAAACCGAGAGGCATACTCATTCTTATAGGCGACCAATGGATCCTTAAGCTGTTCTCGGACTCGGACCACTGGAAAATGCCAGCTCACAAGGAACGTGAATTCCTGACTCTGTCCCGATTCCAAGACCACATTCGCCGCAATCCCCGGGATCTGCTCGACGACTGTCTGTTTCCCAGCCCCCAGATAGGACATGGCCATCGTGCCCTTATGAACCGATGGGGGTAGCCCCGCATTTTTACCTCGCCCAGCCGGAAGTTGCATCTCACAGTGATGGCTGACAGAGGTAAACCGTGGATCGCTCTGAAACGCCCCTTGTTGATCTGCAACCGCAACCGTGCTGATGTTCTCAAGCCAGCCAACAAGCTCCGCCGAGACGGGCTGATCCGACACATTGGTCAAGCGATAGCTCAATACGGTGACCGGCATCGTTGAGTCGTCTAGGCTCAGCGGGATAAATGGCGAGTAGGCCTTCAATTCGGCATCGATCGGACTCGTGGAATCCTTATACGAAACCGTTCCAATCGGCCATTTACCGGTAAACTCGACTGACTCCCATCCCCCTGCATTGAATTCCTTCAGGCTTCCATCCTGAAACCTGATACCGAACCCTTGTGAAAAGTCTGGAGTAAACCTTTCAAAGGTCGGCGGGTTTAAATAGCTTGATCCACTCGCTGCATTTACGTGTCCGGTCCTGGTGCCTCCGGGAAACCCCATCGGCGACTCGGTCGTATTGGGCAGGACGCCAGCGTATCCCTGACTCCAAATATCCCAGACATAGAGGCGTCCGTCGCCGCTCAAATAGACCGTGCCACAGCCGATGCCTCCGACTGGCATACCGATGAATTTCAGCGAATCATCCCGCTTCGAACCAGCAATTCCGGTATCGAGAGCATGCCCCCGCTCGGTCAGCGATTGAACCCAGGCCGGATCCAGTTGCTTGTCCTTGGGAATCGTGTTGCGATACAAGGTGCCAGGATCTACTGCAAACGCTGCAGGAGCGAGCAGGCAGACGGCCAATACAACTTGAAGCCGCGCTTGTGGATACATTAAAATAAACCGTCCTTTCACAGTCAAAAACCGATTCTCTCTCTTCCTGTTCCCGAGCGGTTTTTCTACTTCAAGCACTCGGTAAATTCTCTATCGCAGGATGTTTTTCCTAGCGATGGACTACAATCCTTACGTTGTGGATCGCGATGCGACGGTGCTCTACATCGCCAGCGCCCCCACCTTGAGTTCCACCCAACGGTCGGTCGCGCCCGTCGCATCTTCGGCACGCAAACGGAATTTGTGTTCCGTTTCCGATGTTTCCGTGGGCATGCCCTGCAACAACCAATGTCCAGGCTGTGCGGTGTCTTGCTTGAGGCTCAACCAAGTCGGCGCGTCCACTAAGCTCAGGGTCACATTCTCCCCTTCAGGATCCCAGAAATCGACACCTTCCACCAGCGTACGTGAATAGGCCTGGCTCATCGTGGCATCGGGCAGGTAGGTTTCTGCCCGCGACCAATTCGGCGCACCGGGAGCTTGGTGGATACTCAAATGCTCATCCATCAAGGCTAGCTGAGCCATGCCCCAATCTTGGATCAGCAATTCATCCCCCGCACCCTCGGGTCTTACGAGGGGCGCCCCCCAAGAGATGGCGCCGCCGCCTCTGGCGGATTCCAGATTCCAGAGCAGAAATTCTTCATCGGTTAACCCTGGCGTCGAGCCGGTATTCCAACGGGTGCTACTCATGGGCGGATCAAAATGCCCCACAACCTTGTCGTCCCAGGTCCAGGCCCCGCCGGCATGGACGTTGCCACCGGTCTCGGTGATCTTTTGGATGTGCGCGTAGTTTCTTTCATAGGTCCTCGAAGCATGATCCCCCAGGCTTACCCGGGGAGCGTAAGGATGGCCGAACATATAATCATCGTACCGCGTCGCTTCCGAGAACGGATTCAACTCTTCGGTATCTCTCTCGGGACCGTTATTAAAACAAACCGCCGTATTGGGATTCCCAGCACGACAAGCGAGAGCAAAGGCTCGGTAGAGCCTCTGATCCTCCGCTTTGCCACTCGTAGGATTGTCGCCGTTTCTTCCTATGAATTGGTGACCGGCATCGAACAACCAACCATCAACCAAATCACCATAGCGGATCGAGTAATCCTTTAACACAAACTCCGCATAACAGAACATGTATTTCCGATTCGGATACCGGGCATGGGTATGGTACGGCTGGCTGGCGATGAAAGCCTGAGCCTCAGGGTTGGTGTCGCACCAAGCTTTCCACCGCTCCGTGATATTTGGGAAAGCGCTCGGGTTTTGACCCGTGAACGCCAACATGTTCGCGGAATTGACATAGAGTTGTGTTTTCAACCCGGCCGCCTTGGTCGCCTTGAGCATTTTCAAGAAGGGATCCTCTCCGGCTGACTTGCGAGGAACCACGAGATTGATGGGGTTTCCACGAGCATTCGTGTCGCCTTGCCACAGGCTTTCCAGCAAATCATGCGTGCCCAGATGCACGCATGAATTCTTGTGTGAATCCCCTAAATGTAGCTGAAGATAATCGATAGTCTTCAGCCCACTGATCTGGTCAAGGAAATCGTCAATGGTGAGGCTTTCACTTCGCCCATTGTACAAGTTCACCGGTTTCCAATTGAGTCCCCACGAGCCTCTGAGCCAGTCAGCGCGTTTGCCTAGCAAGGGATCTGGGAGAGTTTCAGCCGTATCCGACGGAACACTCTCTCCCTGAGCCTGCGTTGATCGAGCACACCAGGCGTTTGCGGTCAATAAGATCAGTATTGTCACAAGATGTCGCTTCATTGATTTTTCCTTCTCTGAAATGGCCGTCTGTACGAAAACCGACAACGACGGCTCCCGCGATAACGGCAATGGTATTAAGTTTCGAGTCCGTAATAAATCATTGCTTACTTGCCATGAACGGCCTTGCGTACCTCTTCCATCACGGCAATGCACTCGGGATTGAAGACGGGGTGATCATCCGTGACATCCGCGGTTAGAACCAGGTTGATGGTCACCGGAATCTTGGCCTCTGCCATACGTTTGAAGAAGTCAACGTATTCCTCGGTGGAATGTACCGGACCTGGTCCCCACTTAGCATTCATCGGTCGATTGATAAACCAACCGTCCCGGTCCATGAGACACCACCATGCAGGAGTGACGTCGCCGAGTTGTTTGCCTGGGCCGAAGAGTTGGGGATCAGGTTGTCGTAGTTCGCTGCCGCCATCGGTGACGCCCAGTTCGCTAAAGGGACTGACCGCCGGTCCTCGGTTGGTACTGAGGCCGACCACCGCGTTGGGATTGCCCGCCTTGATCGCACGGGCCCAGCCTTCCCACGATGGATTGAGGGGATAATCCCAGGCCAGTGCGCCGTCCATATAGCCAAAGCCCTTCAGCTTCTCTCCATAACGCAGACTACAATCGCGTAGGATCGCTTCGATATTGTCGCTGAAACGCTTGGTGTCCGGATCGTTGGCACCCAGAGCCTCACGCCATACCTTGGGGTCGTAGCCGTTATAGCCGGTGTGTAGATAGAACAGGGTGGCAATGCCGCGCTTGTCCAGTTCGTCGATGATTTCGCCCAGCAAATCGCGTTCGGCCGTGCGTCCTGGAGCAACCTTGTCGATGGCGGCGTTAGGGCCGGGCCAATAGAATCCCTGGTGTGTCGCGGTGAAGGTAATCCAAGAGGCGCCCGTGCGTTCGACGGCATCGGCAAACACGTTGACATCAAACATCTCCACCGATTTTTGAAACCAGTCCGCTCTCTTTTCACCAATATTGAAACCGCGACTCTGTGACGACCAATGGACGAAGATGCCATATTTCCCCTCGATCATCCACGAGGCATCGCCACGAATCGCCTTGGCCCGCTCCACTTCTGCCTTACGCGCTGCGGCCGTGCCCAATTCGATGGAAAACAGGTGGAAATCTTCCGTCACACCCTGGCCGAACCGTGGAGATCTACCTGAAGTTGCCACCGGTTTGGCATCAGGCACGCGAAAAGTGATCTGGTTCTCGCCAGCCTTAAGATGCATGGTACCGGGCAACTCCTGACGCCAGAAGAAGGGGCGGTAGTCCCAGGTCCTGATGATGGATGGAGCCGTCAGGACAGAGTCACCCGAGCTAACCTCCAGTTCCGCCTGTTCTTGCTTGCTGTAGAGCACGTCGACGACGTATTCATCGTCCTGCGGTACGTTGACCGTCCAGGTCACCGTGTCCTGTGGCGAATCAAAACCGTGTACCACATTGCTGCTCCTCGAATGTCGCTTGGCGTTGCCGGACAGTGCCCCATTGGAGGCGATGATGGCGGTCACGCCATCGGGACGCAGTTGGTATACCTTGGTGGATGACTGGTTCGCCTCCTGCGCAAAAGTAACGCTCGTCGCACTCGGTATCAACGCCGCTAGCAGCAAGTAGCTCCAAGTCTTCATTCTGTGGTTCTTCATTGTTTTGCTCTGATATTCCATGGTGTTTAAACGTTTATAACGAATCGTAAGTGTCCAGATTGATTGTGCGTTTGCGTTGGATCAATGATTTCTATTCTTGAGTTGCGTTTGACGCATTAGTGCTTTGTCAACGATTCCCCCTAGGGTAGTGGATCTTGTTAAAGATCCTTCCGCATGAGGGATCTTTAACAAGATCCACTACTGCCAACCGTAATTCTCATCCCTGCCAAAGCACTCGGTTAGTTTGTGTGTTGCTACTGGTTCGTTGGCGCTTGGTCACGAAGGCCGATTTTGGATAGATCTATTGGCACAATGCCCATCTTCAACGCAGGTGAATCCGGTCTAAATCGGAAGTCACCGTTTTCCGGGTCGACGAACATCGGATCAACTGCCTGGCTGTTGGTATCGCCACCATCGCTTTGCAGTTTTTTTAACGTCGCTTCCCCGATGCGATTGTCTGCTTTGCAGTAGTAAAAATTATAGTCCGAATCGATGTCTGTCATCCGCGCAGCCACACGACCTCTACGGTCTTCGCCTACCAATCCCTTTCCGGCACCGGGCTCAGAGATAAAGTCGCAGTCTGCCAATGTTGAATAGTAGATGTTCCGTTTATTGCTCGCGCCCTTCATGGGGCCTTCGACGATTTTCAGATAGACACCGCGTGGCGCAATGACGTCGGCGACAATGTTGTTTTCAAAGCGGTTGTTCAGCTTTAACGTCATCCCTTGCGACTTGCATTTGTAGAGCAGGTTTCCGGTGAACAGGGTATCCATTTGCCCTCCGTCGGTCCGCATCCCACTCTGCCCGTTGATGTCGGAGACCAGATGATGGATGTAGTTGCTGCGAATCACGTTGCCTGCACCAGCGCCGCGAACGTAAATTCCATTGCCGTCACCTAGGATTTGCATGACGTGATGAATCTCATTGTATTCAATGAGGTTGTTGCGTGTATGCAAATAGGGGCGAACGTCTTCCAGGTCGGGATTGTTCGGCACGTTTCCAACTTCATGCCAGCGGATGGCACGGCTTGATTCGCGTTTGTTTTGCTTCACGAAAAATCGCGTTACGATTCCGGAAACAATCATTCCTGAGTAATTTGTATGATGAATTAGATTATTCGCTATACGGTTGTCTCCGCTTTGGCAAAGGAAAATTCCGGGTGAATGCCAGTAGATTTCGCCGATATGATGAATGTCGTTGTTGTAGACGAGATTGTTTTTGTTCACGTCCTTGGTGCCAGGACCATAGCCGCAGAGGAGAATGCCGCCCCCGCCAAGATGTTCGATGTGGTTGTCGGTAATTTTGTTTTTCTGGCCATGCAGGTCCACGCGGATGGCACCGCTTCCGCTGTAAAGAAAATGACACTGCTCAACGGCGCAGTTCTCGGCTCCACGCAGACGAAAGAGCGCGTTGTCCTTGTCGAACATATCCCAGTCGTGCTGTGTCCCTGCATCGTCCTTCGCCAGTGTATACCGTTCGCCATGCTTGAACGTGAGGCCGCGGAAGACAAGGTTGCGAACGGGCGTATCTTCGGGGCCTTGCTGATCGACTTCCCCTTCGACTCGGATAAACTCGATCAACTGAGGAGCCATGACAGGCGAATCGCCCCGAGGCCAAAGGTAAACCTTTCCCTCCTTCGTATTGAGTACCCATTCGCCTGGCTTGTCGAGTTCCTCCAATACATTCTCGACCCAGCAGCCGATTTTGTTCATCCCATACGTCGCGGGTATCGCGGTGCGGGCAACCCCGGCATTTTCGTCAACCGATACGAGGGGTAGCACGTTCATCGTCCAAAGCCGAGTAGGGCGGACCACAATTTCCACATCGGTCACATTTGGCCAGTTTTTTAAACGCCCTTTGGGAAAACGAAGTTCGGTAGCGTTCCCCGACGGCACAAAGCGTTCCGACTGTGCGCGTGGTAGCATTCCCTCGTTATCATAGAGCGTCAAGAACTTGCCCGAGACATCGGCCACTTGTAGTTTTCCGACCGCATCTTCGGGTAGACCAGGAAGCTCGCCGGTTACTTTTTTCCAGCCTGTGATTTCTCGCCCGGAACTGAACACCGGGGTCTCTCCCGGATAGGCGGCATAGGTAATCGTTGCATCGCCCTCTGCGGAGTCTTCCAAGCCAAACACGACGGTTTGGTCGAGTGGATACGTTCCGCCGCGAATCAGCACGGCGATGTCGTCCGACTTGTTCTCCTTCAAGATGCGAACAGCATCGCGAGCGCGCGACAAGGTTGCGAAAGGTCCGTCGCTTCCCTGCGCATTGGGTTGAGCGAGGGTACCTGACCAACTGTCGGAGCCATCGACCGAAACATAGAAATCAGCCTGCGGCGCCTGGGCGCTACAAACGTTGCTGGCCAGCATTGCCAACATCAATACCATGAGTTGTTTCATCTTTTTAGGTCCTGTCTAATTCTTTAACCGTGTGAGGTGAGGGCACAAAGACCACCGCTCGAAGTGTCATCGGATGGAAGAGACTTCGTTGCTTGAGTTACTTGTTTTCAAGGTTGGGCGGTAGCGGAAGTCGTCAAGACTTTCGTACCCTTGGTCACGCGGACCGAAGCGATTGCCACGATCGGCGTGTGAACGACCAACCATTGGATAGGGTTTGGATGGATGGATGGATGTTTGGATGGATGTCACCAACAGAACGTTTTCAGTGGGCGAGCGACTCAAGGATGATTCGCGCGACTTCGTCACCTTGGGCGCTACGGCCTTCTGGCTTGTAGTGGACGTCGCCTGGTTTGTTCCACCAAACTTGTTGATTCGGCTTGGTGAAGGAGTAGAGATCGTTGATGGTGATTTCCGGATATTTACTCATGACCTCTTCGGCCACCTTGTTGTACTTGACGGCATCGCCGGCAAATCGGCCTGGTTCACCTTCGGGAACGGGAGTCGTGGTTGCGAAGATGAGTTTTGCCTCGGGAGCGAGCTTCTTCAAGTAACCCACGATTTCGTCGAGATTCTTTTGGTACTCTTGGAGCGTCGTAACCTGCTTCCCGTTTTGCTTATCGAGTTTATTTGCTGAGATGTATTTGAGATCGTGTAAACCAATATTGAATTGGATCACGTCCCAATCGAACGTCCACGGTTGATCAAGTTTCTCGTCCCTCATTGCCTCGTGCATCTTTGTCATCTTTGCAATGAATGAACTGGAATCACCGCCGTTGCAATACAGTCGGTAGACGTTTGCTTTGTCCTTGAGTTTCTCGCGAACACGCTGTGTGTACATGATCGAGATCGAATCGCCGTAGATCAGCACATTGGGCAGGGCTGGATCGTTTTCAACGAAAGCAAATTCGGGACGCCCTACAGACTTCCCCGCCAATTTAGCCCAGGCATCCCTTGCGGGGTTGGAGTGGCCTGACGAACGAATTTCCGAATCGGTGGATTCTTGCAGCGTCACTTTGACAACCGTGTCGTACGGGTCGAGTGGTTTCGCCGTGAGCGTGATTTCGAGCGACTTACCTTGCTGAGCAAAGTTTGCATTTTCGCTGGTTGCCAGGTAGGTAGCGGAGGCTGCTGCGGACGGCAGGTCGTCGACGGTGATCGCTCTCGATTTGGGCCACTCTAGAATATGCAGGTAAAGCGTCTTGCCATCCTTGCTTGCCGAAACGTCGCCCCACTGCGGTCGCTCAGGCAATGGATTGCGAATGGTAGCGTAGATCGACTCGCCGTTGACTTTCATCCAATCGCCGATCACGCCATAGAGACGAACCGCTTCGGGGTCAATTTTACCATTGCCCATCGGTCCGTTGTTTAGCAGGTAGTTACCGCCGGAGCACACCGTGTGAACGAGTCGGTGAATCATCTCCACCTCTTTATGGTATTGATGATTTCCGAACGTCTTGTAGCCGTACGAAGTGCTCACACTGTCAGGGGACTCAAAGTAAAGTGGCAACTTCGTCGTCGGCACTTCCTTGTCACCGACCGAAATGTAATCGAATAGCTCCAGGTTCTCCGCTAGAATCCTATTTCTCCCCTGTTGAATCAGGCGAGAGTTGATCAAGCAATTCGGACGGTACTTGCGAACGACGTCTGTAAATTGCTTGGCACGCTCAAAGGTCATGTTGATTGGCGTGTCAAACCAAACCAGGTCGATTTCATAGTTTTTCATTAACTCTTCCACTTGCGGAAGACTCTTCTCACCGAGGTATTTGTCGAAATCCGGCTTAAAGCCCTGTGGAAGATCTGGATGCATCACACCGCGGCGGGTACGCCGCGGTGACATCACGGGCGCGTCCGGATCCTCCCAGTCCTGCGCTTGTGAATAATAGACTCCAAACTTAAGGCCATTCCGGTGGCAAGCTTCGCTCAGTTCTTTAATGATGTCTCGTTTGAACGGCGTGGCATCGACGATATTGAAATCGCTGACAGCGGAATCGAACAACGCAAAACCATCGTGATGTTTCGAGGTAATCACGACATACTTCATGCCGTTATCTTTAAAGATCTGGACCCATTCCTCCGCGTCGAATTCGACTGGGTTAAACGTCATCGCCACTTCACGGTATTCGGCCGCCGATATTTTTGCGTCCGCCCAAATCCACTCGGCGTAGCGAGGCCCTTGAACCTTCCCCTTGTAGGCACCTTCCAGAACGGAATACACGCCGAAGTGAATAAACGCCCCGAACTTGGCATCGCGAAACCACTCCTTCTGGCGGACGATGGAGTCCGGCGTTTGTTCCAAGTCCTTCGGAAATCGATACTCAAAACTCGTGTCCTGAGCTGGCTTTTTGCTAGGCTTTCCTGGGGCTTCATCCGCCTGAGACGGAAGCGTTCCCAGGATCACAATCAAAAGGGTTCTTAGTAGGTATTTCATTCGATGACAGTTGTTGATTGTCCGTGGAGACTTGCCCGTAGTGGATCTTGTTAAAGATCCTTGCTTGTCTGTAGTGGATCTTGTTAAAGATCCTAGCTTGCCCGTAGTGGATCTTGTTAAAGATCCTTGCTTGCCCGTAGTGGATCTTGTTAAAGATCCTAGCTTGTCCGTAGTGGATCTTGTTAAAGATCCTTGCTTGTCTGTAGTGGATCTTGTTAAAGATCCTAGCTTGTCCGTAGTGGATCTTGTTAAAGATCCTAGCGTTCGGGGATCTTTAACAAGATCCACTACGGCAAGATGCCTAATGCCGTGATGAAACGGATCATTGAAACGAAACCACCTCAGGCTGCTGGTTTACTTCACTGCGGTTGAAGCGACCCGCTTCGACGGTTTCTGATACTCGCTCAGCGGTATCAAGCGAATCGACTTGAGTCTGGAACTTTCGATGTTACCTTCCAGACAGGAGACGGCCACATTGTATCTTCCGGGTGCTGGAAAATGGAGCCAGCCAATTGGAAATTCTTGGTAATTGTGTGAGGCGTTCTGCTGGTTTTGGATGTGTTCTCCGCCAACGACATCGACCCCCCAGACCAATCGTCCTTCGCCCGTATAGGTGAGCCGGACGTCATAGTCGCCTGGCGTCAAGACATCGACTTCCCAAACGGCCTTACCCCCAGTCTTCCAGTTCGTCGCTGGATGGACGCATAGCCACTCGCCGAACTTTTCCATCCAACGATGCTTAACGATCTTTGCACCGTCGACCGTTGCGAACTCAGCAAGAATTTCCGTTCCCTTGTTCGGGTCCAGCCCAAAAGTGGGATCGACTTCCGGCGAACTGGCCAACTTAACCTCAATGACAGAAACCAATTTTTCTGGCGCGCCGCTCGGAAGTTCAAAGACGTTCCATCCTCTAACGGATTCGTGTGAGATCGGTTCGGCCTCTTCGTCATGAAGTAGGTGCGCGGATACGATCTCCGTCTTCAAACCGGGTAGAAACAGCTGGCCCGAGTCTGGCCAGTCAAAAACGGTTAGGAACATTCGATCCCCTCGTACCGTGACATCACCCCACGGCATGGCATGTTGCCATGGAGACGCATCGGTGCCATAGACCACCTGCGGATAGCGGTGGATCCATTCACCCGCCTCGCGTAGTGAGCGGGCGGCTCGGTCGGGTACCGCGCCTTTATCCGTCGGACCGATGTTGAGCATGTAGGTTCCGCCGCGGCCCACGCAGGAAATCAAGCGATGCAGGATCTTCTTGGGCGTTTTCCATCGCTGGTCGTACCAAGCATAAGCCCAAGAATCGTTGGTCGTGTCGACGCTTTCCCACATCCCCTCGACGTTATGGTGCGGCACTTCCATGTCGCCGAGTGTTTGATAGTCACCCAAATCATGGCCTGCTCGTCCTGAAACGAGAGCCTTGGGTTGGTTCTTTCGCACGATATCGACGAGCTGTTGCACATATTCCTTCTTCATGCCTCCAGGGGTATCGAACCAAATCAGTTCAATCGGGCCGTACTGGGTCGTGAGTTCTTCGACCTGGGGCAGGCACTTTTTGGTGAAGTAGTCGTCGAAGGTTGCCGGTTTGCCGTTTTCGTCCACCGTTGGTCCTTTTCGCCCACCGGGAAAAGTCCAGTCCTGGCTATGGGAATAGTAGAAACCAAAACCGAGGCCGGCTTCGCGACAGGCAGCAGAGAGCTCCTCCATCGGATCCGTTTTCCAGGGCGTGGAATCGACTATGTTGAAGTCACATGCCTTGGAGTGGTACATGGCGAAACCGTCGTGATGCTTGGCGGTGATGACGATGTATTTCATCCCCGCGTCCTTCGCCAACTGCACGATCGATTTGGCGTCAAAATCGGTTGGATCGAAGGTTCCTGCTAGCTCCTTGTATTCCTCCGCGGGAATATTAGCCATTTTGGGATCCATAATCCACTCGCCAATACCATAGTAGGTCTTTCCATCGACTCGATTGGCCAGTTGGGAGTAGAGTCCCCAATGGATAAACATTGCGTAGTTGCCTTCATCGAAAAGCTCTCCACGCTCGGCGTTTTCAGCGCGCAGTTTGACGGTGCTTTCTCCCCACATCGTGTCCATCTCTGCGGACGGGGCAGTTCCCGCCAAGAGCGCGACGCCAATCAAACCAAGTAAGTACGCTTTCATCACATGACTTCCTACTAATATTCAGCGGTCTAGACGCTGCCCGGAACGGGCCTAACCGTTTTGTGGATATTCTATTTTTTTCGTTTTCGGCTTGTTCAGAGAAGGTCTGACCCTTTCTCGACCAAAGCCTACTTTTTTTTCCGAGCCTCAAGCAAACACCGCATGCCGGCTCGGCGTAATCGTCAGGCAATGATTGATAGTTTTTCTTCGGCTCCCCTTCGGGGGATACCTTCCCTTCAAGCGGTTACTTGTAGAGACGAGCATGGTCGAGATCGAATGATCGTTTGTTGATCAAGCAGATCTTGCGAGCCGCGACGTTCGCCGCGGGAGTCAACTCTTTTGAAGCAAAGCGGTGAGGGAGCGACTGTGCCATCGGTTGACGGCACTCGTCGTCCCCTCCATTCCTGCTTTCGCAACGAAACATCGAAACCAGCTGCCAACGGTCTGGCCATCGTCGATGCTAGCCACCACCCTCTTCAGCCGCCAACTCCGCTGCCATCTTCGCTTCATTCGCGTCCTGAATGGCTTGGTATTCGCGAATCCCTTCCAAATCGGAGCTGTCGACGACAGTACGAGGCTTGTCGTCACCGCAGCCAACAAGGAACAGAACTGCCCCCAAGCACAACACAAATACACGCAATTGCATACTTCAAATCCTTAAAAAAACTGTTAATCAAATTCGATTTATCATTGACACCGATTCCTGGAAATGATTCCGTCTAACTTTCACCTTGCATATTGAAATGCTCCGCAAAAGTTAGGTTGATTCTATCTTTAGAACTCTTCGTTGATCACTTCTTTGGAAGCCCGAGTCCCAAGAGCACCCCAGAGCCCATAAGGACTTTTATCGCCTGCGGTAGCCAGTTGAACCATCGGTGCGTGAGAGTTTCCGGCCTCGATGGAGTCCGTGATGAACTTGACCGCACCATCACCCATAAGCACATGAGCACCACCTTGGTGTTGGCTTGAGACGGTGAAGGTCGCTGAGCCTGACCAGGAGTCCTGGGGTCCACAGATCTCTCGGTTTGGCGGAAGAACCGTTAAGCAGCCCGATTGGAGGGCCAAACAATCGGCCCACATGTATCCCCGGGCGAAAGTACTGTCGGTTACTTGCTTCGCTGCGGTACTCCAAAACTGCGGACGCTCTGGATCGAGCAGGGCGCTGTCGGTGCAAATGGAGGGGTTGTTCATTGAATTGACACCCGTTTCCGGTGGGATCCCTCGTGCATCCTGGTCTCCCAAGTAACTAATGATCTCGCCCATCGCTATCGTGTTGGACAGCCCATCAAGACAGCCACGGAAGGCCCCTTCGTCACGCGGCTTAAAGAATCCGCGACACCCGGCTTTTGCTTCCGTGGCCTTCGGGTCCGATTTTATAACTCGATTAGGCCTCCTAAATCGATGCCAAGGACCCGTTGCGATCCTCAGACTCGAATCCCCAAGACAGGCTGCGTAGTTGGTCCTGCCAAGAGCGGGCAAGCCCGTCCCGGGATCGCTCGGGCAGCGGTAAGTTGGCAGTTCGGTAACCCAGGGTTGGTAATTGATCTTATCGGGTCCCGGGCCCATCGCCGGCCATGGGTCGCCTGGAGTCCCTTTACCAGTCGCCGCCCCATCCGTTCGGCCGACAAGTGGGTTGCTAATTTGATCCCACAACGCCTGTTGCTCAATGAAGGGTAAAATTGGCACGAGCATACTCAGGCGAACACTGCTACCATTATCGCTACTGCTCTTCCAATAATTGCCATAAAAAACGAAGTGGGTGCCGGTCCCATGGGTCGGCAGCTGGTTGAACGCACTGTGGTAATTGTGGATCCCCAAGCCAATCTGCTTGAAATTGTTGCTACAACTCATTCGGCGGGCTGCCTCGCGGGCCGCCTGCACGGCGGGTAGTAGCAGCCCCACCAGAACGCCGATGATGGCGATCACGACGAGTAGCTCTACCAATGTGAACCCTCGTCGGACTCTTGCATAACTCATAGAAAACCTCATTGTGGAAAGTGAAAACAAGTTCAGGACAATTATTCTCGATCGCGTGCCTCGCCACCCTCCTACTCACGACTCCCTCGATAGACGGGCGTCGTGTGATGACATCCAGGACCGCTAAAAAAAAGATGTGAGGAGCCTACGGGAAACAAGCCTTGTCTCGATGACTACCTCGCATCGGGATTCAGGCGTGAGATGGCACCATCTCGAGCCTGAGTGGGTATGATTCTACCATTGGGGAATTTCTTGATTGTCATCTCTTTAGATGACAAGAGAGGGTTTTTTTGGAGCCGAGCCGTCGGTTGATGGAGGACGCACCTCTGTAGGTGGGGTGTGCAATGGTTCTCGCGTGTTGTTTTGGTGGGGGCGCATGGCATTGGGGGGCGTTGCGAACGCCAGCGAGCAAGCACTGCTCGAAACGAGCGCAAGGCCCTTCGGCTTCAACGGGGGTTTCGCTCGCAGGCGACGTGCGCTGTCCTGGAACCGACGCAATCCACCTCAATCGCTGAAGGTTGCATCACGAGCCTACTCGGCCGTCTTTTTCTCGGCCGTTTCCGGATCCATGGTCTGGTCCATTGTCTGATCCATGGTTACTTCCATTGCCACGGCTGGATTAACGGCCGACGGGTTGGGTGTGGAGGTTTGCGAGCCACGTTCATGCCGTCCCCACCAACGGTCGGCATCCTCAATCGTCCATCGGCTAGTTGTCTCACACTTGGAAATCAACACGCTTAGGTCTCTCGCTGTTTGCGGTCGTTTGGCGCGTGATTTTTCCAGGCAACTCATGATTGCATCTTCGAGTTGTCCGGAGACTTGGATGTTGGCTCGTTTCGACGGGGCGACGGGCGATTCATCGATATGTTTCTGGCACAACTCGACAATGCCGTTGGCCTCGAATACGGACCGTCCTGTCAGCAAAAAATAGCCGACGGCGCCGACCGCGTAGATATCGCTACGAGCATCAACCGTCATCGGCGCCTGGATCGATTCGGGCGACATGTATAACGGTGTTCCCGACATCGAGCCTTGCTGAGCCTTGTTTTCACCATCCGTTTGATCGACTGCCTTGACCAAGCCGAAGTCGAGGACCTTAACCACGTCCGGCTCACAACCACGGCGATTGAGCATGATATTGGCAGGTTTGATGTCTCGGTGTACGAGGCCTTGGGAGTGGGCTTCGAAAAGTGAACCGCACATTTGCAGCAATATCTGAATCACCCGAGCCTCGGATTGTGGGCCGTATTTGCCAACGAGGTTTTGCAAGTCAATTCCATCGAGATACTCCATTGCGTAATAGAACACACCCTCGGGGGTTCGACCGTAGTCGTAGATTGCGATCGTATTGGCGTGGTTCAACTGACAGGTGATTTGGACTTCGCGTTCAAAGCGGGCAATCGAGGCGTCATTGACTTTATTGGTGTGCAGGAGCTTGATCGCTGTCGGACGCCGCAGCATTGAATGATGCCCTCGATAGACAACGCCCATCGCTCCTTCACCGAGTTTTTCGTCGAGTGTGTATTGCCCAAGTTGCTGAGCTTCGATCACCGCTTCGCGTGATTGACGTTGCAAGCGGGCGACCACGAGCGTAAACACAAAGATCGCAATCGCACTGAGAATCAACAGTCCATAGATGATCAGAAACGTTCTTTGCAGAATCATCAGTGGTCGGAACGCTTGTGCCGTTTCAACCTCAATCGCGACTCCGATTTCGTACTTTGGCAACCACCGCCAAGCACCGATCACCGAAACGCCACGATAATCTCGATAACCTTCGACGTTCATTCCTGCGTTGCCGGCGATCGCGTCAGCGGCCATGATCGTTAACGGCATTTCCGAGCGGCGAAGATTCGGGCGATGGCCTTGAGTCATGTCCACCCCCGGATCGCGTATCGACATCTGCAAGATGGATTGCGAGTCGGTGCGGTCTGGCAATAGCCCGAGCAGTATGAGTTCTTCGTCGAATCGGCTATTGCTGATCATGATGCCTTCTTTGTTAAAGGCGTAGGTCTCACCAGCGGCACCGACTTGGCCCAATTGCAGAATTGGTGTGAATTCCCGCTCCGGTCGTATTTGCAGTGCTAGGACTGCGACGACTTGAAAGGATGCATCGCGGATCGGCGCGCATGCATACATCGTCGGCACTCCAATCCAGGGGCGACCATCAACGCCTTTCATCATGACCACGCTCGGAAACGGCGGTGAAACGAACGATTCGCCGTGGAGTGCACGTTCGAGGAATTCCGCATATTCTGTGACTTGGCGTTCGCCGGTCAATGCTGTGTGCGAGGACGAAACGACTGACATCGACTTATCAACCAACATGTAGCCAACGAAGTCGTGCGCAGACATCGATGGAGCGAGCTCGCGAGCCAAAATCTTATGGAGATCCAATTCTGACTCGGATTGATTCGAAGCTTCGACGCTTTCTGAGTCGAGTAGGGCATACACCGTTTTTCGCACGGATGCGTCGTTGGCTAGTGCCTCTGCCGCCGACTCTTGAACCTCGAACCATTTTTCCAACATCCCGGTTTCGAGATTGAGCAGGGTCTGCAATCCTGAGCTTACGTTTGCTTTGATCGTCGATTCAATGGCGCCGCGGACGAAGTACCCGATCATCGATAGCATGACGACTGCGACAATCGGCCAGATCCAAAGTTGCTTCCTAAGAAACATCCCGGTGCGGGTAGCCGTCATGGAGATGCTTCGCGAGGCCCATGTCATATGGGCCTGTGGATGTGATCGTTTGGACCCCGAACGGCGGAATAATTCGATTGGATTCATGGGCGAAGGCAAAGGGTGGAGAGTCGCAGGTCGCACCCGCCAGCATAATCGAAAGTCGCTCTCATGCTAGAATCTTTCTCCATTATCTGTCTGTCTCGCCTTCCTAGGCGAGGGATTCTTCGTAGACGAGAGATTCTTCGTAGGCGAGAGATTCTTCGTAGACGAGAGATTCTTCGTAGACGGATTCAAGTAAGCCCGGCCCGCCCAAGGAACGATGCCCAAGGAACGATGAACTTCAATTGCTGCCGTGACGATGATTCTGCTGATTTCGTTTTCGTTCATTTTAGACGCTCCTGGGAATGAGGATGATGGAGTTGGGGTGTCGTCTTTTTAGGTAGACGTCATAGCAGGCATACTACTCATCAAGCGGATTCGTGATATTCTGTAGGCATGATTCAACCTGATGAACCGTCGTCCGCCCGCATCCAAACCGTTAGCCTCGCGGTCCTTGCTGTGGTTGCCGTGACCTTCTCGATCTATTGGCTTCGTCCTGTCTTGGTGCCCTTGGTGGTTGCGTTGTTCGTGGTGAGTGGCGTCAGTCCCATTTTGAATGCGCTTAAAAGGCGTTTGGGGGTGAACCGCATCATTGCTGCTGGTATCACATTTCTAGCGGGGGTGGCTCTGCTGCTCGTGTTCGGTTTTTCGATTTGGCTATCGATGGTCGACCTCAATAAGAATTCACGGAATTACCGAAACCGAGTGGAGGAAATCGTCGATTGGGCAGAGCTTCATGTTCAATCGTTCGGTCAACGCATAGGCACACGGACGGCGTCGGTACGGCCTTCGCAGGATGCCACGCAACCGATGCCGGAGGCACCTGTCCCGGTTGCTGCCGACAGGTCGTCCAAGGGTGACGCCAGTGATTTCGTCGACGCCTTTGTCCGTGATGGAATCTCAATCCTCTCCCAAGCGTTGATTAGTCTGGTCTCGACAAGTGTGGTTGTCCTGATCTATGTATTCTTTTTACTGAGTGGGAAAACCGTTCGCTACAAATCTCCGATGATCAGCGAAATCGATGAGCAAGTTCGCTCCTATCTTGGGCTTAAGACGTTGATTTCGATATTCACCGGATTCGCTTTCGGTATTTCGCTTTGGATGTTCGGCGTTCCGATGGCATTTACGTTCGGCGTTCTGGCATTCCTGCTCAACTTCGTCCCCAACGTCGGACCGCTTATCGCTAGCCTGCTTCCCATTCCGCTGATCATTCTCGATCCAACCGGTAGTATCGGATGGATGGTCGCTGCAATCTCCGTTAGCTGTGCAATTCAAGCGATCAGCGGCAATGTCATCGAGCCCAAGATTATGGGGGACTCTTCTGATCTTCACCCGGTGACCATTCTTGTTGCACTGATGTTCTGGGGAATGATGTGGGGAATCATTGGAATGTTTCTTGCCACGCCAGTAACGGCGGCACTAAAAATCCTGCTGCAACGAATTGATTCGACCAAGCCAATTGCGGATCTGATGGCAGGACGGTTCCCATCCGATGACGATACCGAGAGCTCCAGTGCAATGGTTTAGGGAGCGAATTGGATGCGGATCGACAACGCGAAACGATCTCTCCAATCGGAGAGAAGACAAATGCTTGGTAGGACCGAAGTTGTTCGGATGTCTGAATTCTGCCGTCGAAACGCAACTGGCACTAGGCATCGGCTAAGCATCGTCGCAATTCGCTGACGTTGTCGAAGCGATCGTCAGGCTGTTTGGCGAGACATTTTTGTACGACGGGTCGGAAAGCAGGGGCAATCGAATCGAGATCGTTGAAGTCGGGGATTTTGAACAGATGGCTCTGCAGAACTTCATGCAACCGGCTCGATGGGAAGACCGATTGGCCGGTTAGGCATTCATACATGACACATCCGATCGCATAGATGTCGCTCCGTCCGTCCAGTGTGCCTCCCGTGATTTGCTCGGGTGACATGTAGCCCGGTGTTCCGGCTGCTCGTACTCGCATGTCGTCCGAAACGACAACCGCCAAACCAAAGTCAACGATCTTGACGACATTCGATTGTCCGCCGATGTTCGCCAGAAAGATATTGGCAGGTTTGAGGTCTCGGTGGATCATCCCTTTGGCGTGAGCTTCGGCCAGGCCGTCGCACAACTGCAATGCGATCGCCTTCATTTCCGATTCATTCAACGGTCGTTCACGGCGAATTCGTTCACGGCGAAGTCGTTCAGCAAGCGTTTCGCCTTCCAGGTATTCCATGACGTAGAAAAAGTCACCTGCCTCGGTGGTTCCGTAATCATAGATTTGTACGGTGTTCCAGTGTGTCAACGTTGCCGAGATTTGCACCTCCTGCTCGAACTGTTTGATCTCATTCTCCTGTGCGGCAGATTCAGAGTGAATCAATTTGATCGCGGCCGGGCGTTTGAGCATGCGATGCTCGGCCCGGTAGACAACGCCCATTCCACCTCGGCCGATCTCTTCGAGCAATCGGTACTGGCCGTAGCTGCGTGCATCCTCCGCTTCCAACCGCATGCGATGCACAAAGTGAGCGCCCGCCGTGGCGACGGCCGCCGTTAGGGTTGTCAACAGCGGACCCGCAAAGGGGACCATGCGTGCATCGACAAGACTCTCACTAACGCTGCCTTGGATCCAGGCAACGAGCGAGGGCGTCAGCGCCATCAAGGTGGTTACAATTGCCGTACGTTTCCAAGTGGAAGGCAGAAAGGTCGAATAGAGGCTGATCAGCAGTGCGGTTACCAGATGAATGCTCAGCATCAGAACGGGAATCTCGACAAGTCGTCCCGCCAATGCGAGGTCTTCGCATTCCTGAATCTGAATCTCAATCACTTCGAGCATGGGCATGGCAATGACAATGGCTACCAAAATACGCAGCGTCCGCAAAGATACGTTCTGCTTGAACTTCAAGAACAACAAAACACTTACCAAGATGAACACCAAGCCAAAGCGAACGGCATTATCGCGAGCGGGGTCGCCCAAGATTAGGGCTCCGAAACGGATTGCAATCAACACGAGTGTTAGAACGGTGACCGCAATCATCATTCGTTGTCTTAGGAATTGACGCGTCGACGCGTTCATCCTCGTTTCAAGGTCGGATGCCGAACGATCATCGACGACGTCGATTCGAGAAACACCGCCGCTTTGCCTGGAAATTGGTGACCCAGGGGGCTCCACACTATCCATCGTTCGTGGCAATTCGTCGGTGTCTACCAATGGTGTCGGCACGCTCGTTGGTACCATTGTTTTCAGCAGCGAAGCGTCGTTGTGATGCTTGAGCAGCGTTCGGACTTCGTTTAATACGTCGGGATCGCTACCCGCCTCGACTTTGCACATCGCATCACGCTGATCCGCAGGCAGACCCATCGCTTTGAGAAAAACGATTTTGGCGGCGGCGTATTGTTCGGGACTCACGAATTGGAAGCCCCAGAGAGTTCTCGTCGCATCCAAGCTTTGATCATCGTCCACTCGGATTCAACGGTTCGCTTGGAGACACCGAGCACCTCAGCAACCTCGGCTACTTCTAAACCGCCGTAGAAACGCAGTTCGACGATTTTCGCTTGCCGGGGATCCAACTTTGCCAGTTTCTCCAAAGCCTCCTCGATAGCCAACACGTCTTCATCATTGCGATTGGTGACACACAGGTCGTCGGCGAGCGGGATACGCGGCATGTCTCCACCACGTTTGTGTCGTTTCTTACCACGCGCGTGGTCGACCAGGATGCGACGCATCATCTTGGCACCGATCGCAAAGAAATGAGTCTTTCCGTGCCAATCGACTCGGGTTTGATCGGCCATGCGCAGATAGGTTTCGTGCACCAATGCCGTGGGCTGAAGCGAATTTCCAGCGGATTCATGGTTCAGCATGCTGCCCGCGAGCCTGTGCAACTGATCGTACACCAGTGGCAACAATCGATCCGCCGCTTCGTGATCACCCCCGGCGACCTGGGCGAGCGTTTCCGTGACGTCAATCTTATCTGCATGCATGTTCAAACGTCGCAATCGTTGGTGAATTCAACCGAAATGAAGCTGGAATCTCGTTTTCCTTCGGAAATTTTAGAAAAAAACTGCGGACAGCACCGGATGGCGCCGCGTATCCTCTCGACGGCAATCGTCTACTACCGAGTTCCAGTTTAACTCCTCCGAGGTCTTCTCATGAAGTGTATGCTAAATCCTACTGCTCAGGAGCAACAGACGGTTTCGGATCGCGAACTCATTGATATCGCGTTAAGCGGCGATGAAAGCGGATTTGGTGAACTCGTGCAGCGATACGAATGTCGGCTCATTCATTCGATGCTTCGGAACGTCGGATGCCGTGCCACAGCTGAGGATATCGTCCAAGAAACGTTTCTCAAGGCTTTTCGATTCCTACGCTCCTTTCGAGGTGAAAGTGGATTCTACACATGGATTCATCGTATTGCGCTCAATTGTCGACGCGGAAAAGTGGGCATGAAGAATAACACAAGGTCCCTCGATTCATTCATCAACACCCACCAGTCGGCGAGGACGAGTCAACGCGAATCGCCCACTGCGGTTGCCGAGCGACACGAGGATCGCGAGCAGGTGCACCAGGCGTTGGCTAGATTGAGTGCCCACCACCGTACAATCCTAACTCTGCGTGAATTCGATGGATTGGACTACCAAGCCATTGCCGACACGCTACACGTTGGAATGGGCACGGTTCGCAGTCGGTTGTCACGTGCTCGCAATGAATTACGACGCGAACTGGCGAAGATTGATTGTGAATCAAACCTGACCGCTAAGAGTCGCAAACCACGGTAGACGATTTCGTGAAAGTCCGAAGGCTGAGCATGTTGTGGACGTAGCCGCTGAGCGGCGATTCAATCTAGACATTGGGCGTCAGCCACCGCGAATACGGGATCAGAGCACGGGCCCCAACATTGCGACGGTGTTGTCAATCAATCGACGACGCCAGCTCCGCGCCGCAATCGACTCGAGACTCACTAGGCTTGACTGCGAGATGTAATCGTCTTGACGCTGTCGCATCTCCGTCGTCAGGGTTGGATCGTAGAACAAGATATTGTTCTCGTAATTTAGCTCGAAACTACGACGATCCATATTTGCAGATCCAATCAAAGTGACCTCTCTGTCAAGGGTCAATGTTTTGGCGTGCAGCAACCCACCTTCAAACTCATACACATTCACCCCCGCCGCAAGCAAGTCCTCATAGTAGCTACGACTCGCCGTGCCGACGATCCACGAATCGTTGCGGGCTGGGAAGACAATCGACGTTTCGACGCCACGCCGCGCGCTGGCGCAAAGTGCTGTTTGCATTGGCTCGTCGGGAATGTAGTAAGGCGTCGTGATGACGAGCTCGCGGCGGGCCGAGTACATCAACAATTCAAATATTTCTGGCATCGCGGAGGTTCGTATTGTCGGCCCCGTCCCGATCACCTGGGCAGGAAACCCTGTCGTCGGCACGTCTTGTGGTTCACGTAGCAGATCGCTCAAGTCCTCATCCACTTCACTCATCCAATCGCTGGCGAACAGCACTTGGTTCTGCTGAACGATGGGCCCTTCAAAACGCATCATCACGTCGACCCAGGGGGCATATTTTGCTTTTACAAGAAACTCGGGATCGGCACAGTTTTGGCTGCCGCAATAGGTGATCTTGTTGTCGATGACCGCGATCTTGCGATGATTTCGCAGATCAATGCGACCATGCAATGGACGCAACAACAAATTGCCCAGCGGAAGTGTGGCTGCCAGATGGACACCTGCGGACTTCATGGCTTGCCAATGCTGCGATGCAATCATGGTCCGTGATCCAAGGTCGTCGGCCATTGCGCGGCATGTGACTCCGCGCTGGGCTGCCCGCTTGAGCGCTTCGACAACCTTGCATCCGTTATTGTCCGGAAGCCAGATATAGAACATCAGATGGACATGCAATGCGGCTGCATCAATGTCGGCGATCAACGATTCGATCGTGGAATTGGAGTCCTCCATCAACGTCGCTCGGTTTCCTCCGACAACATTGAATCCGTTGACGGATTTCCCCGCCTGAAAAAGATGGGCGTAGTGGGGGGGCACGTCGGCGCCCCCTCGGCCGTCAGGATCCTCGGTCCCCAGCGGTATGCTTGATAAGCGGGCTACCAACTTTTTCATTCGATCCACACGAGATCGTCCGACATTCGTCTCGCCCAATAACAGGTAGACAATCATCCCCACAACAGGAGCGGCAATGATAACGACGATCCAGGCAATGCGAGAAGCGGGCTGACGATGCGGCCGCAGTATCACACGCACGACGAATGCGACTTGCAACAGGAAGTGCGCGATCGTCAGCAGACCGGTCGTGATCAGGACATTGTTCATTCCGTTCAATCCTCTAGGCAATTTTTAAGATCATGCTCTCCGTCGCCGGGGGAACCCTCCGTCGCCGGGGGCACGCGCACCGCGGTTGGAGGCTTCCGTTCCCAAGGGATTGAACGCTTGCCTAAAGTAGGCGAGGACTACCCCATCGTTACGCCGGCCCACCGAGCGGATGCGCTCGTTCACGCCTGGGTATCGGCCAAGTTTGGCAGTTTCTTGATCGCCAAGGACAACATGATCCAGTTCAAACCGTTGAAGAGCAATTCGATCCCGATCATCAACCCGATGATCCATAGAACGCCCGATGGCTCTTCGGGGAGCTGTCTGAAACTTCGGAAAATGATCAGCCCCAACATCAAGGTGACCACGCCGTTAAACAGGGACCAGCCCCACTGTGGATACTTTTCCACCAGTGCCGTGACGATACGAAAGCCACCGCCAATGACGAGGAATCCGGCTAGCATGAGCGTCATTAGTGCGAGCGATGCGATTGGTGCGTCCGTGATGACGAATCCCGCCACCATGTACAAAAGCCCGATCAAGATCTGCATCATGAAGGCCCCCCATTTTCCAACCCAGAACGCAGTGATAACCGTAGCAATGCCACTAATGACCAAGATCACGCCCAAAAACATCACCACGCCGATTGAGGTGAACCAGGGAAACGCGATCGAGGCAATGCCGCCGATAACGAGGAAGATGCCGGTTAGAAGAAAACACCACCATTCTCTTGCTAAATGAGCCAATTCGTGTTTGCGAACTTCAACAATCTCAGCTTGAGAATTCGTCAATTCAGTCGTCATGATGTCGCTCCTCGTTCTTCTAGGTTTTTGTAAATTGTGGTTCCGTGATGAGTACAAGTCATACCGCATCGGTTGTTGAGTTCTTTTGCAATGTCGATGCCATGAAGCCGATGCCGGCGGAAGGTCGAAAATCTGTCATGACAGCGTCGGCTTCGATTCTAGTTGCGATCCCCAGAGGGTATAGTCCATCGAAACCTGAGCATCCCTCGAAAAGAGAAAAAACGAGTGATCGAGGTCAACGTCGGATAGAATACACCAATTTGAAATGAAATCTGGCTGATTCCGGTATCGAACAACCGGATTGCCCAATTTACGTCGTGGGCGGCAGCCTTAGTCGCGACGATGCAACTAATCCATTCAGCACCACCGTCGCGATTAGCCAGCAGGCCGTGCTATGCGTCAAGCCGACCCACCCGTGCCGACCCGTTTTCATTCACAACTTCTTATCAAGAGCCTTCTTTTCTAATGTTGAAGGAATTCCGATACCCCGCTGAGTGCAAATTGCACCCCCATGGCTAAGACGATCAAGCCCATGAAGCGACTGGCCACGTCGTGAAACAAGCTCGGCTTTTGATTGCCGCCAGTTCGTCCAGCCAGAATCATCGCCAGCCATGTCACTAGCAAACCTGCAATAATCGCTACGAGCGCTGTGACCGGAATACCGTCTTTCGCATGCGTGACCGAAAGCGTGATCACGCCGGTGATCGTTCCGGGACTGGCTGCAAACAGGATGAGTGGTGAAAGCGAGGGGCTTTCGGGTTCCGAGTTCGGTTCGTCCGCAGTGTCCGACGACGATGTCGGCGACGAGTCGCCGCGCAGCATGATGAAACCCATCCACACTAGCACCATCCCCCCCGCGGCCTTGAATGCGGAAAGCGAAATGCCGAACGCCTTGAGTAACTGCGCCCCGCCCAGTGCGGCGAGCGATAGAATGACGACGATCACCAAGGCGGCCTTGGTCGCAGAGACCATCCGAGCCCGGCCCGATTCACCGCTGGTGATCTTGCTGAAAATCGCGGCGCATATGGCTGGATTGACGAGTGATAGAACGGTTACCGTTGCTTGGATGTAGTTTTGCATGGTCACTTCGGTTGTGTTGGGTTCCTTCAAGCCTGAACCATCGATTTTCCAAAGTGTTCTCGCCAACCTTGGCCTGCTTGTCAAGATCACGACAATACGTCGCTGCGAACTTCGTGTCCTTCCCGAGTGCGCCGAAGTCCCAACCATCAAAGTCATGCATGCAGAACCGCATTTTGATCTTCACGACACAATCAGACATGCCCCTGACCGACGGTTCGAAGTACGCGTCGTCCTCTGTCGTTCGCTTTCCAGCGCCATACAATCGTTACCACCCACACCAAGGGAATATCATTTCGTGCCGCCGGAGTTGTCAAACTCAACCCCATTGATGTTCTGCGACGAAGGAATCGGATAGCGACGAGGCGGTCGTTGCGAGTTTGGTGTTGCGGGGCGGTTGGCTGTGGCCGAATGATCGCGCGGGAGATAGGATGCTTCGACAACGGACTTCGTTGCGACTTTTCAAGATGGATTCTAACGCGTGACCGGGGCTTCCAGCATTAGTGATCTGATCAGGACTGCGGCTGGGAGCTACAGTCACGTCAGAACGGACAAATCAATGAAAGGAGTCTCCGTGAATGTTTCCATCATCCGAATCACCGTGGTCCTTTTGCTTTCTGCGGTGAGTTGCCTGACGTTGTCTCACCCGCTGCAAGCACAGTGCGACGATGCCTGTGATCGTTACGATCAAGATGGACAGCACGCGAAGTCGTCGCTGGAAGAATATGGAATCACCTTCGAGGGTTCCATTGGCCAGCTCTATCAGGGAGTTTCCAGCGGTGGGCTGGAGCGGAAGTTTCGTTATGGTGGGCACGGCGACTATGACATCGGCATCGACTTTGGAAAACTCTGTGATGTCGAGGGATTTACGATCGAACTCGGGGCCGAGCATCGCTTCGCCCAGACGGTCAATCCCGCAACAGGCTCCATCGTTCCCGTCGCCCTGCTTCCCAATCTTCCCGATGCCGACAAGTACGATCTCGCGTTGACGCAAGTGCTGTTCAACTACGAGGTCTCCGACCAACTCGAACTGTTTTTCGGAAAACTGGATACGCTCGAATTCGACACGAATCGGTTCGCAGATGGCAACGGTTCTGAGAAGTTTTTCAGTAGTGCGTTGAACTACAACCCGGCCATGACAAGGACCATTCCTTTCTCAACACTTGGAGCGGGATTCAATTTGATGCGCGACGGCGAGCGAGCGTTCACACTGATGGTGCTCAACACCGAAGACACCGGGACGACGGTTGGCATCAGCGAACTCTTTGCTCAAGGCGCTGTGATTGTCAGTGAGTTGGCTCTGCCGACAAATCTCTTTGGGCTCCCAGGCCATCAACGGTTTGGCGGAAGCTGGAGCAGCGCCACCTACGACAACCTCGAACAAGATGGCCGGATCACAATTCCCGATGTCCCGATCGCTGCCAAGCAAGGTTCGTGGTCGTTGTTTTGGAACGCCGATCAGTTTCTATGGCAAGATCCATGCGACAGCTCACGAGGCTGGGGGATGTTTGGTCGAGCTGGGATTTCCGATGGCAATCCGAACCCCATCGCATGGTTCGCGAGCGCCGGTGTTGGTGGCCATAGCCAACTGCCTGGCCGCGGGGACGATACGTTTGGATTGGGTTGGTACTACACCGGAATCAGCGACGAGTTCGGCCCTGTCATCGCAAACTTGTTGAGTGACGGACAAGGTGTCGAGCTGTATTACGATGTCGCGATGAATGAAAGTTTCCATGTCGCCTTCGACCTGCAAGTGGTGGAACCCAATGCAGCGACGCTCGGCACCGCAATTGTCCCCGGCGTGCGAGCACGCATCGACTTTTAATACCGAATCAGGAAAATGGAGTTTCCGGAAATGCTACGGTTCAAAGAAAAGAGGCCTGCTCGACCAGGCTGCGCGAGGCGCCGCAGGATGACGGCTCGCAAATCGTTGAGGATCGCTCTCATCGGTTTTGCCACGATGTTCACAGGTTGCGCCCACACCGGCAGCTTGCGTAATTACGTTGACAATGGATACAAGGTTGGCCCCGAGTATTGCAAGCCAGCGGCGCCGATTGCCGATACTTGGATCGACGAGTACGATCAACGCGTCCGCGCCGAACTGCCCAACTATGCCGACTGGTGGGCCTCTTTCAATGACCCGATTCTTGACGGGCTGATGGAGCAGACCTATCAGCAGAATCTGTCGGTCAAATCCGCTGGTCTTCGCGTCTTGCAGGCTCGCTACCTTCGTGCGATTGCAATCGGTGGTTTGTTTCCCCAGCAGCAAGAAGCAAGCGGTAGCTTCACCCAAGTAGGGATCAGCGAGAATATCGTCAATTCGCCCCCCAACCATTGGTATGGTACTGGCGCGTTAGGACTTTCGGCCGCTTGGGAAGTCGACTTTTGGGGAAAGTTTCGACGGAATATCGAGTCGGCCGATGCCAGCTTGGATGCGTCGGTTGAAGACTACGACAATGTCCTTCTATCGTTGCTGAGCGAAACCGCGGCCACTTACATCGATTTGCGGACGGCTCAACAGCAACTGCAATATGCACAAGACAATGTCAAGATCCAGGAGCAATCACTGAATTACGCCGAGGTCCGGTTCAAGAGCGGCGCGGTGACTGAGTTGGATGTCACGCAGGCCCAGACGGTATTGTCGAACACCCAGCAGTCGATTCCTCTCTACGAGAGTCAGGTCCGCAGTGCCAACAATCGCCTTTGTGTATTGCTTGGGATCCCGACTCGCGATTTGACACCCGAACTGGGAGCGGGTCCGATTCCGACACCGCCGGCGGACATTGTGGTGGGGGTGCCTGCTAATCTGTTGCGCCGTCGGCCTGATGTACGAGCCGCCGAAAGACAAGTCGCCGCTCAAAGTGCCGCGATCGGCGTCGCTGCCGCTGACCTTCTTCCCCACTTTTCGATCGTTGGTTCGATCGCACTGGAGTCAGAGAATTTTTCAGATCTGTTTAAATCATCCAGCGTGGGCGGAGGGATCTCACCCGGCTTTAACTGGGACATCCTGAACTACGGACGCCTGGTTAACAATGTCAACTTGCAAAACGCAAGCTTCCAACAATTGGCGGTTGACTACCAGCAAACCGTGCTGCAGGCAAACTCGGAAGTCGAGAATGGAATCAATCAGTTTTTGAAATCGTTGGACCGATTGAGATACGCGAACCAGGCGGTCACTGCCTCGCAAAAGTCGGTTGATTTGGCCCTCGCGCAGTACCGCAGCGGCGCAACCGATTTTAACCGTGTCTACAACCTGCAAGGCGCCCTCGTCCAAGCCCAAAATACTTTGGCGAGCGTCCAAAGTGATGCCGCCCAAGCGATGGTCGCCACCTACAAGGCTCTCGGAGGCGGTTGGGAAATTCGATACGGGATCCGCCGCGGTCCGTTGGCAATGATTGAGGAGTTCTCGAAGGATGATTCCTATCCGACGACGACCGACGAGGGCAACTCGGACCTAGAGGTGACGCTGGAACAAGACGAACCAGCGGAAACCGACGAGGATGCTGGTAAAAGCGACGGGAAGGATTCAGCAGATGACGATGAGGATCGTATGCTGCCACCCGTACCGACCGACGATGAATTGGAATTGCTGAAAGGTTAACCCACGCATCGGAACTTGAGGTGCCCCAGCCCCAGTGATCTGCCCGAACGGCGGCAGCAAGCCACAAACGCTACCAACGTGAAAAATGAAATGATCCATACGATACCAAAAATAAGTTTCATCCTGGCCAGTTTCGTCTGTTGTTGGACGACAACGGCATCTACCGCCGAACCACGTCGCAAGCTGTTTGGATGTCCCGTGCCCGATTGCATCGGCAAATGGTGCCCGGACGACTATTGTGCCAAGACGGAGCCCTGCGTTCGCGTTCCGCTCTGCCTGCAACGCGACGACTATTGTCCCAAGACGGAACCATGCGTCCGCGTTCCGCTCTGCTTCGGTCCCGATGACTACGAACAGAAGTGCCTGCCGAAAGTTTGCGATTCGCCGCGTTGCGATCTACTGGGGGATGGCTTAGGGAGCAATTGCAGCGGACGCGGCGAGATCTCCTGCGACGGGCTGTTGCTTGAGGACACCGGCCGCTTGTCACCGGTCGTGTCATCAGCACGAATCGTGTCACCAGTATCAATCGTGGCCAAGCCCCAGCGAGCCAAAGCCGAAGCAGGTGACAAGACCGCAGAAACGCCGACCGTGTTTGTGGCAAAGTTGCCGTTTGAGTTTTCGAAACGCTAAGACCACGCGAACGGTACCGTGGCTGGAAGCCCCTGCCACAACTTATTTTCCGTTCGATGCCAAGGACTTAACGGCTTGGTAGGCCGGCACAAAACCAGGAAGCGAATAGACTTTTTTGTAGGCCGGGTCGCCAGAAACCTTGGCGTAGCGTTTGAGTTGCTTTTCCAGCAATTCTTTCGACGGCGGGCTTTTGCCATCGCCGGCTACCAACTCTGGTGGGACCAAGTATTCAGCCCAATCTGCGCCGTTCTTATACCAAGCCAGGTCGCTAGCTATCTGCCCAAATGCCGCCAATGCCTTCTTACGCCGACGAACATCCAAAGGTGAAAGGTATTGTTGAAGCGTTTTGAGGGTTCGCTTGAATTCCGGAAGCCTGTTGACGCTGGTGGACTGCTCCTCTTTTTCAACCGCCAGGTAGGTCTTTAGAATTTTCTCCAGCCCCGCTCTTTGCTCGTCATTTGCCGGCTGATCACTCAGTACGGGAATGGTTCGCAACGTATCGAGCGACAGACGCTTTGACCATGCTTGATTCGGTGCAACGATCGCAAGCTGCTCGTCCAATGCCACCACTGCAATGAGAATCTGTTCGCCGGCGGGCAAGTTGGATGTTGTCGCTTGGGTTGCAGAAGGACCCGCATCGTCACCGGTCGTGTTTTCGTCGATGATCGGTCGTGCGGTTTGAACTCGGACGGCTGCCGTCTTACTGTCGCGATTCGCCTGTGGATGATCGCCTCCCGTGCGAGGTCGGTTGAGCGATGGTTTCGGGTTTAGCACTTGGCCGGAGTCGAGTGAACCACGCGGATGGAGAACTTCGTTGGGCGTCAACGAGGGTGAGGGATTGGCAACCGGGTCGCTGCGAAACCCCAGGTCGCTGCGCGGACTCGAAAGGCTGCGAGCCGAATCTGGGCCACCAACGTTCGGCGACCCAGGAAACTGCGCGAAGGTCGGACCGCAGAAGTAGAACAGCGGCACGCTCAGGATGACTACGGATATCGTGTTTCGTTGACGCATCTCAAAGGCTCACATTAAATAACGAAGTGCAACATCAGACGGATGCCGAGATTCGGAACTTTCAAACGGGAAGGTAATTCATCCATGCTTTCAGCCGAACTGCGATCTTCGTGATGATTTGAAATGCTTGTCCGGTGTTTGTGTAGATCGCCGTGCTACCGGCGCCTCCTAGGGCTAATTCTTTGGCGGCCACTTTATCGTCCAGCGAAATCTTGGCCGCCAACATCCCTTTCGATCCCACATCGGCTGCGATCGGAAGGACAGGTGTGGTGACGAACTGCCCTTCGCCGGAAAACTCCAGAACGGCAATGACCTTGCCGGTCGCAATCTGACCTGGCCGACTCTTAAATGCGATCTCGACGAGGTTCCCTGGTTCAACGTTTGCCAGCAGATTTTGGGGAAAGACAGCGACGACTTGGGTCTCCGACATGTCCACGAAAATGCCTTGTGCGGATGAGATCGCCGTGGAGGTCACGGTGCCTTCGACGATTTGCATGTTCATCACATAGCCGTCCGCGGGTGCGATGACATCGTTTTGCTGCAAGTTCAGCTCAGCAATCGCGACCTGGGCCTTGAGTGATTTGATTCCTTCCTGGGCACTTTGCAGGGCGGATTTCGCTTCCTGCAGCCCCGCGATTGCTTGGTCGACCGCAGCTCGTGCCGACAAGTAAATCTCTTGTTGGACTTCGACTTTCAATGCGGCGACGGCCTGAGGGTCCAATTTCTGAATCTCGATCGCCGTGTCCAGAGTCGCTTTCTGATAGTCCTGGTTGGCTTTGGCCTTCTGCACGGTTGCCGCCGCAACTTCCACTGCCGCCTCTAGCTCCGATTCGTTCGCTTCCGCAACGGCCAACTGGGCAGCGGCCTGGTTCAACGCATATTGGTTGGGCCGTTTGTCCGTCTCCCACAGGATGGTCCCTTTCGTGACCAGCTGGTCCGACTTGACGTGAATCTTCGTGATAACCTCTTTGGAATCCTGTTCACTTAGTAGTGGGATCACGTTGCGGTTGACGGTCATTTGACTGGTCATCGGAGCCGAAAATTGCCACCCCATGATGACCGCACCGAGCACGACCACACCGGTCAGGACCGCCGTGGCCACCGTCGTGGGAGTCACTTTGACCCTCAGGACCTTGAATACGATGATAACCAAACAAATGTAGCCAATCGTGATGATCGTGACCATTATTGAACTCTTTCTTTATGTGTGCGTTCTAACCCGGCAAGATGAAGTAGATCCAACCTTTGACGCGAACGGTGATCTTGGTGATGATGTGAAACGCCCCGCCAAAGTCGGTATAAATCGCCGTAGCACCCGCCGCCCCTAAGGGCAACTTCTTCGCCAATTCTTCGTCATCAAGCCGAATCTTGACGGCCAGTTTTCCCTTTGATCCGATCGTCGCGGCAACGGGAAGATCGCCACTTGGCATCAATTCGCCTTCGCCTGTGTATTTTAAGACCGCTTCGACTTTGCCTGTCGCAAGTTGGCCACGGAGCCGCTTGAACGCGATCTCCACGTCGTCACCCACCTTGACTTTGCTCAAGAGGTTCTGTGGGTAGATCGCCAGAATGTAGGAATCGGACATGTCCTCGATCGTGCCGATCGATGCAAAACGCCAACGTGCCGCAGGAGTTCCTTCACGGATTTGCAAGTTCATGATCCTGCCATCAATCGGTGAGGTGTATTGGCAGTTTTCGAGATTGAAGTTGGCGATGTCCAGTCCCGCTTGTGCGGCATCCACTGCTTGCTTCGCTGAGGCGAGCGAGAACTTCGTTTTCTTGAGTTGCGCGGCGACGACTTGGTAACTGGCCTGGGCCGCGACATACGACTGCTGTGCTTCGGCGATCTTCAGTTTCGCGATCGCGCCGGCTTCGCTTGCTTGTAACGCCAGTGCTGTATCGAGCTGTGCCTTGGCAGCGGCCGTGTCGGCGGACGACCCTTTGACGGCTGCCTCTGCGGCCGTCACCGCGGACTCCATTTGTGACACGGTGGCTTTGGCGGCGGCAAGCTGCCCCGCGGATTCAACAACAGCATCTTGGAATCGGTCCGGAATGACGTCGAAAATCGGGTCGCCCTTGTGGACCAATTGATTTCCCTCAACATGGACCTTGGAAACGAACTCGCGAACATCCGGCATGACCTGCAAGACGCGCCGCTGCAGAATCATCTGCTCCGATATCGGGGCTGCCTGTTGCCAGACAATGATAATGCCAGCAAAAATAATGACACCCACAAAGGCAGATGTCGCGATCGACGTGGTGGAAACTTTGATCTTGATGACCTTGAAGGCAACGATCACGCATGCGATGTAGCCTATTAGCATGACCGTGATCATACGGAGCCCTCCGGCGGCCGCGACTGCAGTTCTTTCGTCGCGGCTTCCAACTCGGCAATCCGATGCTTCAGGTTCGCGTAATCTTCGTCCCTACCCGCGTCGGCTGAGCCGCTTCCTGATTTTGCCGGTACCGGCAAGTATGCCCAAATGAAAGCCAACGGCCAAAGGACACCGGTGGCCAACCCAATCCAACTGGCCACGTTGACCGCATCGGGCCAAGGATGGTTGCGTTTGCGAGCGATCTTTCCCGGAATGGATCCGATGATCACGATCGCCGCTGCAATCATGACCAGCAGAGCGAAAATGATGAAGAGTGCGAGTTTATCGAGCACGATGACTACCTTTGATGTTGAATCCTAGCCGGAGAGCGTTCTGTAGCTTCATGTTTCATAAGCCACTGTTTTGTATTGCCAAGGTTGCCACTTCTTTAAGTGGTCGGAGCATTCCACCCCAGGATGCTGTCGATGTTGCCGTCGGATGCCACATCCGCGTCTTCTCTGCTATCGTCACAAATCCGACGACAATTCGGCCACCGACGACGATTCGGTCTGGAGTACCTGTCACCGCCCGCCAACAAACATCGGCGCGATCCTTCCGATGTAGCCAATCTTAACCGGCTAGGAAGCCAGGGAAAAGCGGACTGATAAAACCAGAGGGCAAGGATTGTTATCTGAGTTGCGGTTGCACGCTTGCCCCCAAAGAAAATCAGTCCAATTTTGCTACGTCGAACATGTCTGGTTATCGGAAATCGTTCTGTCCCAAAATCGTTTGGCTCGAAGGTTAGCTCGAAGGTTAGCTGGAAGGTGGATTCGGTAGGTCTTCTCGCCATCGAGTGAATTGCTGTCTCTCATCCGGCACAAACCGCCAAACGTTCCGAACCAGAGTTCACCGTCTTGGTCAAGGTTGGCGAACTTGACACCGTCGGATCGGCACAAGCCTGCTCCGGTTTCCATCCACCCTTAACCATTGCAGAGATTGGAGTCACTTCCGACCAAGGGGGCTCCCGAGCGTGTTCGCAAACCATTTCTACCAATCAAGCTGACTTACGCGAATGTTCGTCGCAACAACGGTGGCTTGCGTTTTCCTATCAACGGTTTGCATCTGAGAAATCTCATTGCGTTGATAAACCAATAGGCCGTAGCTCATGATCAGCCGTACGGCGGCTGCGATGACGGGCCAAGCCGCGATCTGTAACCGGGTCGGTAGGGACCATTCGGGGTCGCGACGCAATTCGCTAAACAAGTCAGGGATTTGTTTTTCATTGACCTCCATCATCACGCATTCCCGTCCGATCCGCGATTAGGATTGGATTCTTCGGGCATCTGTCTGATTTGCCGAGCCGTCGCGGTACGCTTACGAGCGAAGGTTCCGCATAAGCCAATTCCAAATCGCTTCGATCGCTTTTCTTGCTTTTCTTGGTTTATTGACAATTTCGCCGTTTTGGGATTTCACCACGCCTACGGCTAGATTGCAAAAATGCAACAGGCAAATGGAGCAAATGGAATGGTCCCGGGACGTCGTTCAAGAAAACTTCATTGTTTCTTCATGAGATCTCAATCGAAATCGAGCTCTGTCTTTCTAGAATTCCGCCGCGCGACTAAGAACGTATTTTGGTCAGCGATGCCAGATAAAAGTTGAATAGGAAACAGTCGATGACGATGAAGTCAGTTTGGATGAACTCCGTATGGGTTTTCATGTTGTTGGTCGTGCCGTTTGCCAGGCCTGCATTGGCGGCAGAGAATCGCTTGGTTGCCGCGAAAACAGCTTCAAAAGCGTCCTCTCAACCAATTGAACTCATTGGTGTCCTGCGCCTGGACGGTCATATTCGCGATGCCAGTGGCTTGGATGAAAAGCTTGAAGATGGCTCCTATGCCGATTTTCTTGGGGGCCTGTCGGCGATGGAGTACACAGGCACGGGCGACCGATTCCTGCTTCTAGCGGATCGGGGGGCAGGTGATGGGAAAGTCTCCTACCCCTGCCGGTTTCACGAGGTGGATCTCACCGTCGACTCCTCAACCAAAAAGATCACGTTCAATCTCGTTTCGACAACGATGTTTTCGAATCTTGCGGGCGAATCGGTTGTCGGCTCTTTAACCGCTCACCAGAAAGATCTACGCAGTAAAGACGGACGCGAAAAATGGACCGCAATGGATCCCGAAGGTCTTCGTTTTCTAGCCGACGGATCGCTGCTTGTGAGTGATGAGTATGGTCCCCATTTGGTAATCGCAAACCGCTCAGGACGCATCGAATCGGAAATTCAACTACCCCAGCGGTTTCGCTACATGCTACCCGAAAGTGGACGTTCCCATACTGGAATTGCTTCGAATCGAGGATTGGAAGGTGTTGCCTTGACGCCTAGTGGAAACCGGGTCGTCGCGGTTCCCCAAAGCTCGCTTGTGCAGGACGGAACGATCGAAAATGGCATGTGTTTTGGAACGCATTGCCGGTGGCTTGTGATGGATTCGAGTGATCTGTCCGCTTCCAATCCCGTCGTCAAAAATACCTTTGAGATTGATTATCCACTCGAGGAACCTTCGTTGGGAGTGAGTGAGATTTTGGCGGTGGATGAATCGCGATTTTTGGTGCTCGAGCGTGACTATCACAGCGGGAAACTAGCGAAGCATAAAAATATTTTCTTGGTCGATATCTCAAATGCCACGGATCTTTCGGCTGTCGAGTCAATGAAGGCAGGTGAACTTCCGGAGGGCACGATCCCGGTGGCGAAGCAGTTGTTTATCGATCTGCTCGATCCCGAATTTGGTCTTGGCGGCGATTTGGCTACCGAAAAACCCGAAGGCATGTGCTGGGGGAAACCACTTGCTGACGGGCGACGCACGCTTTGGGTTTGCTGTGACAACGATTTCGATCCAAGTCTCGCGAGTGAACTCTATTGCTTTGCCGTTGACCTGTAGCGACGTGTCCTGGAGCCACACGCCCGAAAAGCACACGCCCTAGAACCCCACGCCCTAAAACCCGCCCCCTAGAACCCTGCCCCCTAAACACGCCGAGGCCGATACAGATCCAAATCGGCTCGGCCACCTAGGTTGGCAAACACTCTCGTGATTTCGCGGCGACATCTTGCGAGATAATCGCTGGGGCTTTCGTCGCCCGTTGCAGCGGATGCCTCACCAAGGCGAAAGAAATACTCCAACGGCGGATGGAACTCGCACTCGATATCGCAATTCGCCCCCGTCGCCACGATGACCGATTCGGTCTCAATCGAAAGGCCCGCATCCACTTTTGCTGGATCGTCTTGTGAACGGATCCAAAGACGGAAATCGGGTGGGATATCGCCTCGTTCCGTATCCTCTTCGGGATCGCTGTCCTCGTCTGGAGAGCCTTCGACGTCAAGGGGCAACAATTCAATTCGAGTGACTCGAGAGTGTGTTTTGAGGCGGCCTCTTAGTAGATCGCCGTCGACTAATTTCATGAGGGCTTGGTCGATCCATTGCCCGTACGTCATCGGTAACGCCAGCGGTAGTTTCTCGCCCGATTGGGCTTCGATCGCAGCGATGGCCAATGGTGATAGTGCGTCGTGCGGCATCATCGGGAACGGTTCCTCGAGCCGTCCACGCATCGAATGTCCGATTTCCGCAGCTTCATAGAGCGTCACGTCGTAGCCCAAGAATCGACCGTAGAGAGCCGCCTCGATCCCAATGGGGCCCGCACCGATGACGGCGATTTTTCCAGGAGGGTCGAGCGTGGCATCCGCGAAGGCATTGGTGTCTAGCATGCTTTGTACGTCGTGGTCGTTTGTTTGAGTTTGTTTCGGTGCAGAGCGACAAGTCGCAGTTTATTGCCTTTTGAGACCGAGATGTCAAGTTTATGGCCTCGATCGACCGTCATGGCGATCCATTCTTGATAAAACGTTCCGCTCGTAACGATCAGGTGAGGACCGGTTCGCTGTTTTTCGAAAGAAAAACCCATTTTGGCTAAATACCAAGTTGAGTGACGCGCCCCAATGGATACTATCGATAATGTGACCAGCGAATGTTGGGCACCGCACGGCGACGGATTGGACCATCGCCAGTGTGTAGATCATGCTGATTACTGAATTTCTGAAAATACTTGACCTTAGGCCTTCCTATCTATGGACATGAGCGAGACGAGCCGCCCCGTGGTCGATGAAGTCGACTTGATGTTGGCCAATGCCCGCCTACGTGATGAACTTGAACCGTATCGAGATGACTCGGTTGAAGGGTTCGCGTTGCAACGGATGCCACTGCAGACCGAAAACGAGTACCTCGCTTCGATGTTGGCGTGGGAGCGTGCGCCGGCGTTAGCGATCTCGGATTGGTTCGATCCTCCGATGCAATTGCCAGCACCTGAAAGCGTTTCCGATGCAGCGTTGCCACGATTGCTGGCCAATACGGTCGATCGTTTGTTCTCTCAGCAAATCGTGTTGCGGTTTACGGACCATTTGAACGATCGTGAACTCTATAAGATTATCTACCGTGATATCTTGCCATCGTGTGAAAAGAAGTTGGCAACACGGGGCCAATTTCTGGAGTGGCGGTGCATCGAAGACAATGACACCTGGCTACGCTACTACGCATCTGCAGTCGATCGACGGCGATTTCAAGAGGAGCATGACATCGAGATTCCGCCGAGCGAAACACCGCAATTCAAGCGGTCCTTGCCGGGCAACGGCTAACGCAACTTTCGATTGTCGCCATACTTCGCCGGCGCCGATCATTCACCGTGGCGGTAACGCCACATACAAGCTATCGCCGAAGCGGCGTCTCGCCAACCGATTTTCTTCCCTTCTGTATTGCTTCGACCTTCGTATTGAGTCGGAACTTCTAAGATTCCGACATCGCGTGCTGCGATTTTCGCAGTGATTTCCGGTTCGAAACCAAAACGACATTCTTTCAAGGCAATCGAGCGGATGAGGTCGCCATCAAACGCCTTGTGACAGGTTTCCATATCGGTCAACCGAAGTCCTGTCGTCATGTTGCTCGCCCTGGTCAATAGCCAATTACCAAGTCGATGCATCAGAGATGGATCGGAGGAATGCTGCAAGTAGCGAGACCCGTAAACGACCTCGGCATCTCCATCAAGAATCGGCCATACGACTCTCAGCAGGTTTGCGGGGTCGTATTCTAAGTCGGCATCTTGTATTGCAACAATGCCGCCTCGACTATGGCGAATCGCTAATCGTACGGCTGATCCCTTTCCGTGATTGCGTCCACGGCAAATGACTTTGCGGTTCGCACGCTCGGGTAAGTTCAACAGCCACTCGCGGGTTCCATCCGTACTTCCATCATCCACGATGATCGTCTCGGTCGAAGTCGGCATGACTTGATCGATTCGCTTGAGAACCTGTGGCAATGTTTCGCGTTCGTTGTAGACCGGTATGAGAATCGATATGTCGTAGCGGTTCAGTGGCCTGACTTCTGAAGCGGAATTGATTGCGTCGGCCAGCAGTTCAAGAGTGCTCTCCGTTCGCCGAATCACGTCTCCCGTAGAATCAATCGAATCAATCGAATCGATCGCCCACTCGGAAGTGGACTCGTCAAAGATGGTGTCGGTTGGCATATCAGGCTCAGTGTGCGGATTCAAATGGGCGGCATGACGGTTTTCAGACAACCGCTTCGTCACAGTTAAACTTGGCTTAGCAAACGAACCTTGGCCATTTTAATAAGCCTAACCGGAGGAAGCCAACGTAACTTTGTCGCCGACTTTTCGGGTCGTTCCGATTGTAGCGGCTGTGGGAAAATGCGACGAGTTCTCGGGGGGGCTCCCTCCCTTTTCACCATTGCATCCGCCCGTCCGCCCGTCCGCCCGCCCGTCCGCCCGTCCGCCCGTCCGCCCGTCCGCCCGTCCGCCCGCCCGTCCGTCCGTGCGTGCGTGCGTGCGTCCGTCCGTGCGGTTGTGCCCGATACCATCGGGAATCGCAATGGTTTCGAGAAGCGAAAGTTATCCTTCTAATTCCCTAAGAATATCCAGGACGCCTTCCACTTCGTCGTGTGGCGAAACATAGTCGGCTGTCCCCTTCATTTCGGCTTCGGAATTCGCTGGACACCCGAACCACGAAACACGCTCCGCGATAAACCGATCACCCATCGTATCGCCGATCCCTGCTGTTCGTTCCCGTTCAAATCCCGTCTGAATCATCAGCCGATCGATCGCCGTCGCCTTGTTAATGTGCTGAAGATCGCAATTGATGTAGAGCCACGTCATCGAAACGCGTATTGGCCAGTTCCGTTTCTGAAACTCCTCGGCAATGGTCGGCACAATGGACCGTAGATACGCCGTGTCGGGATGATAAAGTGCCACTGACGCGGATTTTCCCGGCTGCTGAATCACCCCACTCGACTGATAGAGCGACCGAAGAAGCTTCCGTGCCTCATGAACGGCTTCGAGATGCTCGTCAGAAATAGACGGATCGCATTCGAACGAGTTGTCGGCCGGACGCCAGAGCCAGACGCCGTTTTCCCCGATACAGGGAACCAGCGTGTTTTGGATCAGCCGACAGAGACACTCGACAAAGCCAATCGGTCTGCCACTACAGAGCGTAACGACAGGCCGATCGCGATTTTGAATCGCACGCCGATTGTGCTCGGCGATCTTCGACAGTCCCAAAATATTGATCGGGGCGTGTGATTCCGGTGATAGGCAGCCGTCAATGTCACAGATGACAAGATCGTACCTTCCGTTGGTTCTAAACGACATAGTGAGACTTTCTAAAGAATTTGGCTTCGGATTCGGGCGGTGCCGCGTCGGCAGATTCGGATCGTTGCCGGAGACGATCAAGTTGAATGGTCAGCATGAGAAGTCCGCTCTTCCGCTGCAAGAGGGATGGTCCACTTCGACAAGGGCTGAAGAGACCGCTTCCCGCATACTGGAAACTTACCAAAACCTGTGTTGAACCTTCATGGGATCGACACAAGCGAGTGATACGATCCGGAAAGACTTCAGGATTCAAGCGAGCGTCATTGTACGTCGTGTCTTTGAAAAAAAGGGAAGTGATCATGGATCGAGCAACCGCAGAACCAATCCGGACACTCATGGTGAGCGATGTGCATCTGGGGTGCAAACATTCGCAGGCAAGTGAGTTCCTCGCGTTCTTACAGAGGTTTTCACCCGAGGCTGTCTACTTGGTCGGTGACTTCATCGATGCTTGGAAATTCAACACCGCTTGGCATTGGTCGGCCGAATGCAACGAGGTCATCGCTCATCTGATGAGTTGGTCTCGTCAAGGCACTCAGCTCTTCTACGTTCCTGGAAATCATGACGCTTTTTTGCGTAACCCTCTTTTTCGATCCGGGCTGATGAGTGAGAACCAGGGACTGAGGATCGCAAATGAATTCGTGTTCGTTACATCCCAAGGTTGGCGATTTCTAGTGACGCATGGTGATCTTTTTGATTGTGTGGAATCCAATGCTCAGTGGGCGTCAAAGGGGTCATCCGCTTTTTATGACGGTTGCCTAAGTTTGAATCGACGCCTCCACCGATGGAGATGCTCGAAACGCGGCGAATCGGAACATCCGACCAATCCTTACGGTGTGTGCGCGTTGCTGAAAGATCGTGTGAAGCGATGCATTAAGTTTGTCAGTAACTATGAATCTAAAATTATGGCTCACGCTCGTACGAGTCACTGCGATGGAGTGATTTGCGGACACATCCACACGCCTGACATTATCGCTTCCGATTCCATGTGGTACTGCAACACGGGCGATTGGGTGGAAAACTGCACTGGCTTAGTCGAACGGCATGATGGTCAGATTCGGCTGGTTCAGCGATACGCTGAAGACAGGGTCTTGGATTTGCCTAAAAAATCGATGTCGCAAAAAAGCGACTGTCAGTTGCCGATTGAACCACAACCATTAACGGTTGCGGTTCGCAAACGCCTCTCTGAAGAATGTGCTGCCTGAGGGAGTCGAGGGCTTTCACTCACAAACATCTCAACCTCGTCATCAAGAAGAATCAATGGTCGCTAAGTGGTTTGGTAACAAATGTTTTTCCATCGTCCACCGAAAAAATCTCGTCTACAACACGTGCTGGGAAGATCCTCGCATCGATCGCGAAGCCCTGCGCCTGACCGCAGACGACACGGTCTTGGTGATCACTTCGGCAGGTTGCAACGCGTTGGACTATGCGTTGCAATCGCCGCGTCGCGTGTTTGCGGTCGACATGAACCCATTGCAGAATGCCTTGCTGGAATTGAAGGTCGCAGCGATTCGTGGTCTCGACTATGACGATTTCTTTGCGGTCTTCGGTGAGGGCGTGCATCCGAAATGGGCAACCCTCTATCGAAACGCAGTCCGCCCCCAATTGATGCCTGAATATCGGGCGGTTTGGGATCGTCGCATCAACTTCTTTGATGGAACGCATCGTCGAAATAGCTTCTATTTTCGTGGGACGGCAGGACTGTTTGCGTGGATGATCAACGGCTATCTCAATCGACCGCCGGGCCTAAGCGAAGCCATCGCGGAGATCTTGGCGGCGGAATCGATCCAGCAACAAAGCGAGATCTATGAATCACGCGGCGTACACGATCTGTTGTGGTCTCGACCGCTGCGGTGGGCACTTCGTCGCGACACGACCATGGCAATGCTTGGCGTTCCTCGCAGCCAACGACTGCAGATTGATCGTGGGTACCCCGGTGGCATTGGCACATTTATCCAGGACCGTATCGAAACGGTGTTCAAACATATGTCGCTAAAGGACAACTACTTCTGGCGAGTGTATTTGACCGGTCGATACACGCGGGATTGTTGTCCCGAGTATCTGACGGCCGATGGTTTTTCACGCCTGCAAGATGGATTGGTCGATCGTGTGGAAGCACATACCAACACGGTCGAGGGTTTCTTGAGCGGGCACCGCGGGAAGATCTCACGGTTCATTTTGCTTGATCACATGGATTGGCTCTACGATCGGTTTCCAACACTGCTGGCGTCGGAATGGCAGAGCATTGTCGATCGTGCGGCACCACAAGCGAGAGTGCTATGGCGGAGTGCTGCACTGAGGGTCGATTTCGTCGACTCGCTAGTGGTAAGACGCGACGGGAAACCATTCCCTATCGGTCAACGACTGCGATATGAAGACGATCTTGCCAAGGAATTGCACTCGCGAGACCGAGTCAACACGTACGGCAGCTTCTATATCGCGGACATCTGTGGTGAGGTCGAATGTGGGGGAGTCGCAGGATGAGTGAAGTCATCAAGCCCGTCTCGCGTCGCTCCGACTTGCGTGTGTTGTGGCATTTGCTTTGCCATCCCGTGCGAGGAGACTCGCACGCGCAGAGACTAGAGAACTTCTATCAGGGCCAAGCGGGTGACTACGATTCGTTCCGTGCTCGGTTGCTGCACGGACGAGCGGAATTGTTGACCTGGATTGATTGGCCCGTGGGCGGTACGTGGGTCGACATGGGAGCGGGCACCGGGCACAACCTGTTTTCGGTCGCCGATCAGACCACCCAACTCGATCGGGTGTGCTTGGTCGATTTGTCTCCCTCACTGCTGGAAGTCGCTAAGCAAAGGGTGGGCTCCGAAGGCATAACCAATGTCGAAATCATGCAAGCCGATGCGACAAGGGTCGACTTGCCCGACGCCAGTGTGGATGTGGTGACGTTTTCCTATTCGTTGACCATGATTCCGGATTGGTTCGAGGCCATTGCGACGGCCGAGCGAATTTTGAAACCCGGTGGCACGATCGCTGTCACCGACTTCTATGTTTCACGCAAGTACGCTGATGCTGAGCGACAGCAACACGGTTGGCTACGACGAACCTTCTGGCCCTTGTGGTTCGCCGCTGACAATGTGTTTTTGAACGGTGATCATTTGGCGATGCTGCATCGACGTTTCGAGCCGATCAGGTGTGAGGAACGCCAGGGAAGTGTCCCGTATTTGCCGCTGTTGAAAGCCCCCTATTATCTGCTGATCGCTCGCAAACCGATGAACGACCATTAACCGAGCCCACATCGGCGAACTTTGCTTCAAGTTCCATTAGATGTTCACCCGTGGCTGTGTGGATGATGATTGCTTGGTTCTTGCCTGCACTCTGGATTTTTCGCACGCCATGCCCGAACCCCTTGAGTCGTCGTCTTGTCTGCGATGCACTCAGATTGACAATAAGGTGTATGCCTTTCGGATCAGCCATCGTTAATGTTCATCGGGTAATATGTTGCATTTTTCGAACCATCAATGATAGAATCCTTCTGCAATCCGAAATAGCATACTGTAATCAGCGAGGAAGAGCCAATGAATCAAGCGAAGCAGAACAGCGGTGACAAGACCGACCGAGAATCATGCAAACCAGCCTGTCCCGTTTGTGGAGGTTCTTTGGTTGAGATTCGTGCGAAGCTTCAATGTTCTGCTTGCCACACGATTTGTGAAACATGCTGTGAAGGTGGACGAGGCTAAAGGAATCGCAATTCGATGAATATTCTAGGTATCTTGAATCACAACCGAAGAGCGTGGGATCAGAACGTCGATTTGGGCAACAAATGGACGAGTCCTGTCAGTGAAGAAAGGGTTGAGAAAGCACGTTCAGGTGACTTTATCGTCGTCTTAACGCCAACAAAGCCAGTTCCAAGTGAATGGTTTCCGCCGCTTCAAGGGACCGAAACACTATGCCTCGCTTCAGCCGGTGGTCAGCAGGCCCCCCTTTTCGCCGCAGCGGGTGCGACGGTGACGGTGTTCGACAATTCTCCACGGCAATTGGACCAAGATCGATTTGTTGCTCAGCGTGATGGTCTCACCATGAAGTTTGTCGAAGGCGACATGGCGAACCTTTCGATTTTCGCCGAGAGTTCGTTCGATTTCATTTTTCATCCTTGTTCGAATACATTTGCACCAAACGTGCTTCCTGTTTGGCGTGAATGCTATCGAGTGTTGCGAAGTGGCGGCGTCCTGATGGCTGGGTTCACCAATCCGGTGCGGTTTATCTTTGACGATGAACGTAAAGAGAACGGAAACTTGGAGGTCCGCTACTCACTTCCCTATTCGGATCTTGACCATCGGAACGACAAACACATCGAGGATGTGATCAATGCGGGGAAGCCACTTGAGTTTGGCCATACTCTTGAGGATCAAATCGGTGGTCAGTTGAATGCTGGCTTTTTACTAACAGGATTCTACGAGGATCGGTATCCCGAGTCTGACAACGATCCTTTGTCAAAATACCTCGACACGTTCATCGCTACTCGTGCGGTCAAGCCATGACTGGTGAACCTGAAGTTGTTGGCGTCTTGAAAGCTGCAAGTCGGATACGCATTGTCGTCCATAGTCTAGCGATCTGGCTCGCCCTGATTGTTGCTGAGATTATCCACGGCATTCTTCGAGCGATTACTCTTGTGCCACTGTTCGGTGAGTTTCGATCCAACCAAATCGGTGTTTTCACTGGTTCCGCCATCATCCTCGTAATCGCCTACTTCAGTATCCGCTGGATCGGAGCCGAGAGCCGCTTGGAACGACTCGTGGTGGGAGCAATCTGGCTCCTTTTGACCGTGACATTCGAGTTGTGTTTTGGACGATTCGTTGTGGGATTATCGTGGGAACGGCTTGCTGCTGACTACAATCTGCTTCAAGGTGGATTGATGCCAATCGGACTTTTGGTTCTGTTCTTCAGCCCGATGGTTGCAGCGAAACTTCGTGAGATCAGAACATGAGTCGAATCACTCGTTGGAATCTCCAATAGCGTTCTCAACGGCAGTTTCGTAAACAGTAACTGCCGCTTTTGCCATCAAGTGCATGGTTTGCTTTGATGGTAAGAGCGGCAATCTCTTGAGTCCCATGCCGACAATGACATCGGCAATCGCATCTTCGATCTCGTTTTCTAGCTTTCGAACAACTTTCTGTTCCATGATCACTCCTCTCCCAAAACACCTTAACAAGCCAAAATTCAAATCGGTGAGTTTTCCAATTTCTTATCTTAAACCAATTTCATTGACGTACTAGCACTTCCGTTTTTCCAAAACGCAGAGTTTACCCGATTAGCGAATCCCGCTTGCACAAACAACAGTTCAACGGAAACGAAACAAAAATCAGCAGAGCCAGAATTGACTGTGTTGTATTGTTTAGTGTCAGCAGCGAGTCGAGTTTTTTGAAAGAACATCAAACGGAGGGGCAAATGCTTGATCCACCAAGTTGTATATGGCAGGCGACTTCTGAGCAGTCGCCACAATCGTTTCCGTGTTCCATTTTCAAACCGATCTTAACTTTGATGTTAGCCCAACGGTGTTAAGAGGTGATCGGCTAACATCGCTACCAGCACAGATGCGTTCAACGAAACGATGATCGCAAATTCCGAACGCCGCAAGGCCGCCCGAGTGCCGCCTTGCCGTTCTGCCTTGCTAGGCAAACAAGGATCACAAACGACGAACTGAATCCAGTGTTGGTCTGCCAATCTTTAAATTTTCTAGAAGCCTCGCTGTGACTCAGCGAGGCTTTTTTGTTTGTCGTGTTTGAACCTCGTGATTGCACCGCCACTGGTTTCCCAAAGAGGCAATGTGCCAGATCGGACAATGCGGTGGCTACGCCGTTTCGATCAATTCTCTCTTGCTTTCAGTCAGCGATTCAATCTCAGATTCAACCGACTCCAAGCGACGCTGGCACTTGCGAATCGCTGCTTTCACACGAGAGATTGTCGTGGAGCATTCTGTTTTTGCTTTATTGATTTTTGATTGCACGATCCAATCGGCAATCAAACCATCGAAGAAGTAGTCAGCAAATTTTGAGAATCCATCAATCTCTAATGACACCTGAAGACGTTCATCAGCATCCGCAAGTTCTTCTTCAAATCGCAGCAGTTTTCGTTGAGCAATTCTGGCTTGATTCTTGGCAGCATCCATTCTTGAGTGCTTTGCCATCGTTGTGAGCATTCCGCCGCCGAACATGTCCAGCGTTCCCCAGTTGGCTGCTGAAGCGAGTGTGCTTTGGATTTCATTAACGGACCTGAGTGCGGATTGACCAGCGACAGCGGCTTCATCAAGTTCTTTTTGATCTGCCGTCAAATCAGCGATCTGCTGCGTAAGCTCAATGAGCTTCCTCGCCACGTCGCTCTCGTTCGTAGTGAGATATTCCGCTTTTTCGGCTAGAACTCGTTGGTACCTAGAGTCGGCATCTCCCAGATTCGAGCGTGCTTCTTGCAATCGCTTCACATCGTCGCTAAGGTCTTCAACTGTGCCTGCGACTTGATCGTACTTCAGTTTCGCTGCGACAAGCTCTTGCCGCTCCTTTTCGAGCCTCTGCTCCTTGCTTCCAAGCATGGCATAAAACAATCCGGTGACGCTCAGCCCTTCCAACGCATCGACATCGGCCTGTTCTTTCGTAAGGATATCTTTGAGTTGTTCTCGCTTCCTTCTTGATTCGGCAAGTGAGTGCTGGGCTGAACGCAACATCGAATCAAGTTTGTCTTTCTGACGGAGGTTCGCTTTCGCTATCGCAAGCCGCTCGTTGAAATCGTTTAACATCAGGCTTTCTTTCGATCAAAATACATGTCCATGGCTTCGCAACCTTAAGACAAAACAACATTGACGAATTGGTTCCATCTGATCAGGCTCAAAATGTCTGACGGCAGGGCGATCTTAAACGTGATTTTTTTGTAATTGGTGTTGTCCTAGTCCGATGAATCACTCAAAGTGTAGTGCGAATTGACGGCGGCTTGTCCCGTATAGTTCGGTCCTGCTTTATCATCGGCACCGAGGTACGAAAGTGGGAAAGGTTCATCACACCAACCTTTGCAACTCAGAAGATGTGTGCGAGATGAATATTCCATCCCACTACGCCGAATAGCGGCTGTAATTTGATTGGCAGGTCCACTATCGCCGAGCCACAAGTTGTCAGCATCCAGGTTTCCAACAAATTTTCCTTGCTGAGACAACCACGTTCTTGCCCGAGCAACAAGCTTAAGCTTGTCGCCAATGTAATGCAGTCCATGGACACAGGTGATCAGATCGAACTTTCCATTTGGCACCCACTCCGTCAGCGAGGCTTCCACTAACTCAAGGCAATTCGAGCTTGAAGGTAGAAACATGCCGACCAGATCGACGCCAATAATCTCGATTGGCAAGTTTTCCGTGTCCACGATTGCAGCAGCATCGATGAGAGCCTTGCCCGATCCACAACAGAGATCCAGCCAATTTGCTTTCCCTTGTTTGGCAACGATGGTTCCCAGGAAGTCGAGTGGGTTGAAACGAAGGTCTTTCTCGTAACCATTCGTCCCGAGCAAGTTTCTCTCTCGGTTCATTTTGCAATTGGCAACGACCGAGGATTGTTCGAGTTCTTTATCTGCGACAAGTTTCATCAATCTATTCAAGCTATTTCGGATGCAGCAGTGCCTATGCAATTTCTTGCACACGATCCATTGTAATGCCTTTTCGTTGGTCAACAGCCAGTGTGTAATCTGTTGGTTCAAGTTCGACCAATGGTCGCTGACTAATAGGTCGGGTGTGAACATGACTTTTTAGCAGAAGAGTATCTGGGTAAAGCGGCAAGATCGTACAAAGCCATCCAAAAAACGGAGGCTCCGACTCTCGCCCAGGGATTCCCAGATTTCACCCATGCGATGAAAACTCTTAAAGCTGATTGAAGTCCAAACGCCCCAAACGAACGGGCGTGGGCTATCGAGTACGGGTATTTCCAAGCAACCTCGAATGAAGAATTCATTCTCGTCGATCACGCAAAAGTCAGGTGTCAGTTCACACCGAGCATCTCGTTCACTTTTCGGGATGGAGTCGTATGCCGCTGGCGTTTCCGCTCCAAAGTCCATCGGAAGATGATCGTGATACATCCCACAACTGGCACAGTGAAAACCAAGATCTGGTTTATCGATCTCGTTGCTCACGAATCAACCCTCCGCAAGAAACTCTCGACAGCGTCCAAGTATTCGACATGATTCCTTCCAAAGATCGTGTTGTGATTGCCGACTGGAAATCGCAGAAGTTGCTTTTGCCTAGAACCAGCCCATTTGTAGTTTCGCTCGGCGTGGGAGATGTCGATCAACCCATCGTTCTCGGTGTGCATCACAAGCAACGGATTCTTATACCCCGCCATCTTCTTTTTGTGGTTGAAATGTTTCTTGGTTTCGGCACGGAGTTCATCATCGGAAAAATTTGCCGATGAAAGGTCAGCATTGACCAGAAAACGTTCATACGGATCGGCAATGCCGCTTTCCAAAATCAGTCCCGCTATTGTCGGTTGGCGGAAAGCAAGTTCAATGGCGTAGAGTGAACCAATTGATCGACCAAAGACAATCGCTTTGTCTGGAGCAATGCCAGCTTGTTTGATCGCCGCTTCGCCGTCACCCAGCATGGCGACCAACTTAGCATCGCCAGTGGAGCGTCCGTACTCCCGATACTCAACAAACAGTGAGTTCAGACCAAACTCAGCGAACATGTCTGCCATGAATGGAACGTAACGGTACTGGCCAGCCTGCTGGAACCCAACCGTTGGGAATTGTTTGAAGCTGTAGCTTGTATCAACGACCGTCGCAAAACCGATGCGACTTTGTTGATCGATGATCTGCGTGACAGCTTGATGATGGACGAGTTCGCTCTGGCTGGCGGTCTTCCGGCAAAGTTGTCGGATGCCGAAGGTCGAGCCGTGAAATTGTTACGACCACCCAAGGTTGACCCCGGTCCTGCTCCGATCCCCGATCCTCCTCCCACGAAGCCCGGCTGGAAACGACTCGATTCAGGATCAACCGAACGCATGTCGGGAAGCGACCTGTCGGCATTGACGGAGAAGCTGGCTGGCAAGCTGGGTGAGAATCCCAACCGACGGGTCACGATCCAATGGACTTTGGAAGAGGAATCTGAATGAATTTAGAGCAGCTTCGAGCAAAACTTGTTGAACTGCGAGACTTACCCGCCGAGACAGAGTGGGCAGAGTTCAAGCACAACTATTCCGACCCGCAGATGATTGGAGAATACCTGTCTGCGATCTCGAATGTTGCTGCGCTTGAAAGTCAGGCTTTTGGCTACATCGTTTGGGGCATCGAAGACGGAACGCACAACATCGTTGGCACAAGCTTCAAACCTCGCCAGCAAAAAGGGCAAGGCAACGAAGACTTGGAACCTTGGCTGAACAAGCGACTGGCTCCCAAAATCAACTTTCGCATCTTTGAATTCGATTCGGAAGACGGACTGCCGATGGTGATGTTCGAGGTACAGGCTGCGAACACCGCCCCGGTTGCTTTTTCGGGGCGCCGTTACGTGCGAGTCGGCAGCCACAAGAAACCTTTGGCCGAGCACCCGGAGAAAGAACGAAAGTTGTGGGAAATCGTGTCTGGGCCAGTTATCGACTGGTCCGCCGAGATTTGCGAAACCGCGAAGATCGATAATCTGGATCCGAATGCGATTCAACGTGCTCGTAGCGAGTACGCCGATCGATTTGAGGGTGATCCAAAAAAGTCGCATCTCGCCAAGGAGGTTTGGGAGTGGGACGATGTTAAACGTGTCATTCCGGCTGACAGCGTCATTGTGCCATGGACGGAAACGATTCACTACAAACGCAAACAGCATGGGTATCACGGTGGAGCGACTCCACAGGAAATGGTGTGCCCACTGGTCCTGCTCACCGATAGAAGCAGCGACTATTCCAACTTGAAACAGTGCGCCTACCCGTTTCCCGACTGGTGGTCGCCAGCCCCCGTGGCATCGCCTGTGGAACTAGAACCCGTCGTTCATGTGGCTGTGCCTGCTGGCCCGCCAACACTGTTCGATAATTTGGAGCCGGATGAACCATCAGCAAAGGAAGCGACAAAACCTGCCCCAGTTGAAGTGTTGCCAGCCAGTGCGGACTGGATTGATCGGCTGCTGGCGTCTCAGGCATACAAGGATCAGAAATCCAAGATCAAGAGACACCCGCCACAGGATTCAGTCATCCGTCAGGTTCTTGAAACACTGAATGCGGCGGGAGGTTTCCTGACTCCCGGTGCCTTTATCAAAGAAACCAGTATGCCTGCGGCAAGGCTTGATCAGGTGATTGCCAACATCCGGCGAGTCCTGAATGTGGATGGATACGAGATCCTCGTGATTGATCGCACGGAAAACAAAGTGGAATTGAATATCGCCAAGTTAAAACGACAGTTTGATGTTGAGTAATTATGGAAGTTAGCCCCGAAAAACGACGAGAGATCATTTCCGCTCTGAGGAAGGGTACGGTTCCACAGCGTGGACTGGACTTTCTGGCAGTCGGCCTAAGTCCATTTGAGGAGACCATTAAGTCTGAACTCAACGACGTGGCTGAGGGCGGGGCAATCTTCAAAGCGGTTCGTGGCGAGTACGGTTGCGGCAAAACATTCTTTGGGCGTTGGGTTCAGGAACAAGCAAAGCTGAACGGTTTCGCCACCGCCGAGGTGCAAATCAGCGAAACAGAAACGCCGTTACACAAACTGGAGACTGTTTATCGCCGAGCCATGGAACAACTTTCGACGGCGGACTGCTTCTTGGGAGCCTTCCGCTCGGTCATCGATGGTTGGTTCTACGGGCTGGAAGAAGACGTTCTGGCCGAAGGGACAATTGATCCCAATGATGTCGAAACGCTCGCCGAGAAGTCGGACGAGTTGCTTGAACAACGACTCGTTGAAATCACACGAGCGACTCCTCAGTTTTCCGCTGCACTACGATCCTATCGAGCCGCTCAGCGTGCCAATGATCACGCCACGGCAGAAGGACTAGCGGGATGGCTGGCAGGACAGCCGCATATCTCTGCTTCGGTCAAGCGAACAGCGGGAGTCAAAGGGGACGTAGATCACTTCGCAGCGTTGAGTTTCCTTCGTGGGTTGCTGCTGATCTTGAAGGACTCCGGGTATTCCGGGTTGGTGTTGGTGCTGGATGAGATCGAGACGATTCAACGTGTTCGGTCTTCCCTGTGATGTCACAAATGTTGGATGAGTCTTGGGAAGGAATTTCGGTTCTCTACGTCAGCCCAATCAAGGCGTTGCTGAACAATCAAGAACAGCGACTTCACAAATACATGCAGTTGGTCGGACGCCGAGCCGCCTTGTGGCATGGCGACACTCCACAAGGTGAGCGAAAGCGAATACTGTCCGAACCACCGGACCTGTTGCTTACCACACCGGAATCTCTGGAGGTCATGCTGGTTTCGTCCAAGATCGACCACCACCGCTTCTTCAAGAACATCAAGGTGGTGGTCATCGATGAGGTTCACGCATTCGCTGGTGACGACCGAGGCTGGCACTTGCTATCGGTGTTTACCCGAATCGCCAAGCTTGCCAAACACGATCTTCAAAGGATCGGATTGTCTGCAACGGTGGGCAATCCCGATGAGATGTTGTCTTGGCTGTCTTCCGGGTCGCAGCGCCCACAAAAGGTTGTCTGGCCGAGAGGTAGCAGTGATGAGCAACCTGATGTTCAACTGGACTTCGTCGGTTCGCTGAGTAACGCCGCCAGAGTGATCAGCCTGTTGCATCAAGGCGAGAAGCGTCTCGTGTTCTGTGACAGCCGATCACGGGTGGAGCAGTTGGCCGTTTCCCTTCGCAGCTATGGGGTAGACACGTTTGTCTCACATAGTTCGGTTGGATTGGATGAGCGGCGGCAGGCAGAAGAAGCTTTTGCTCAACGCCAAAATTGCGTGATCGTGGCGACCAGTTCATTGGAACTTGGTCTCGATGTCGGAGACCTCGACCGAGTGATCCAAATCGATGCCCCCGGAAGCGTGTCCTCGTTTCTACAAAGAATGGGACGCACTGGCCGAAGATCAAATACGACTCGCAACTGTTTGTTCTTGGCGACGAATGACGAAGGACTTCTTCGTGCAGCGGCGTTAATTGAACTTTGGCGACGAGAGTATGTCGAGCCGGTCCAAGCTCCACCGTGCCCGTATCATATTTTGGCCCAACAACTGATGGCGTTAATCCTTCAGGAACGTGGAGTTGGAAGGTCGCAGTGGTTTTCTTGGGTCGCAGATGTTCCCGCATTTAGCCAGATGCCAGTGGAGAGAGTCGAAGCACTGCTCGAATACATGATCGCCAAGCTCATCCTGTGGGACGACAACGGAATCATCTCCTTTGCACCAGCAGGTGAGTCGATCTTTGGTCGCCAGAACTTCATGGACCTGCTTTCCGTGTTCACATCACCGCCGCTGTTTCGAGTGATGTCGGGACAAAAGGAACTCGGATTCGTCCACGAGTCCACTTTCTTTAAGAAGGACGACGATGACGGCCCACCGATACTCGCACTCGCTGGCCGCAGTTGGAAGACAAAGCACTTGGACTGGAAACGAAAAATCGCTCACGTCGAACCGACCGACCAGAGAGGCAAATCACGTTGGCTAGGAGAAGGTCAGATGCTCAGCCAAGCAGTATGCCAGAGAATCCGACGAATCCTCAGCAGTGACGACAACGATCCGTCATGGTCAAACCGAACCGCCACACAGTTTGCCGAGATCCGAGAAGAGTTTCCTTCGATATCGGCGGAATCAACTTCCGTCGTCCTCCAGCCCAATGGCGAACTCCGCTGGTGGACCTTCGCTGGTGGCATCGCCAACACGCTGCTCGCTGACGCACTGAAACCGCACTGTGATGTAAAGGGAGACAACCTCTCGCTGATATTCCCCAAAGCAACATCACTCAACGAGATCGCCGCCCTGATCGACGAAATCGAACCGGACAACGTAACACCAATCCCCAACATCCAAGCCATGGAGAACCTGAAGTTCTCCGAATGCCTTTCCGACGAACGCTCAGCCGAAGTTTTTACGTCGAGGTTCAATGACCGGAAGGCAGTTGAACAAGCATTGCAAGAACTAAGGCGAGTGATTGTTCAGGGCTAAAAAAATACAAATTGGAATATGACAGGAAAAACGAAGCATGAACTTGGACTTACTTTCCTACGATCAGGTTTTGACCGAACTAGGTCCTAGCCGGGCTCACCTTCTGTTGGGGAATGGATTCAGTGTGGCCTGCGAGTCATGCTTCGCCTACGGCAGCCTGTTTGAACATGCCAAGGCAAACGGCCTTCCAGATTCTTGCCTGTCGGTTTTCGACAGGCTGGGGACGAACAACTTTGAGGGCGTGATGCGACTTCTGGAAGACGCAGATTGGGTCGCTCAACACTATGGACTGATCGATGGAGCTACGCCGAGTGCGATGCTCACGGACTTGGACGCAGTAAAGAAAGCATTGGTAGATGCAATTGCCAAGACTCACCCTGACCATGCGCATGATATTTCTGGGAAGAAAAAGGACACATGCGTTCAGTTCTTGGGACCATACCACAACATTTTTTGCACCAACTATGACCTGCTGCTTTATTGGGTCGAAATGCACGGCCATGATCGGCTCGGAGGACGAGACGGCTTCGATTACGACATAGATGACCCTGATGCTCCATACGTCGTGTTCAGCGAACATGTTGGCGGTGACAAAGGGATATTTTTCATCCACGGAGCATTGCACCTTTATTCAGTGGGCGGGCAAGTGAGAAAGCATAGCTGGGTTAGAACCGGCAAGCACTTACTTGAAGGAATTCGAGAAGCACTTGATGTGGGCCAGTACCCTTTGTTCGTGGCTGAAGGAACTGCTGAGAAAAAGCTGATACAGATTCAGAACAGCGGTTATTTGTCGTACTGCTTGGGGAAGCTTGAACGAATTGAAAATTGTCTCGTCACACTTGGCCTATCTTTCGGGGAGAGTGATCAACACATCGCAAATGTCCTTGCTCAAAATCGCAAACTGAAAAGAGCTTACATTGGGCTTTTTGGTGATCCCGAAAGTCCAAGCAACCTTGACACTCGAAAGCACGTTGCGGCAATGCTCGAAAAACGAAAGACGCTGTTAGAAGCCAAACGTGTGCGAAACGAACTTGAGATTAAATACTACGACGTATCTACGGCAGTCGTGTGGGATGCCCCAGACGGGTCAGGAAAGAGCCTGACGTTTTGACATTAGGCAAGTAACGGAGAGGCAAAATAATTGTGTCAGGAATCGGATGGGTCGATTTTTCGTCAGAGCACCGTGATAAGGTCAAGTCGGTTATCGACTTGCTCTCCACTCCCGGTTTTGTCGATGAACTTGGTAATGGCGTCATCCGTTGTAGTTTTTCTTAACCGCTGTTCGGCGATATTGTAACCACCTAAAGACGGGGAAGGCACTTATTGACCGTCAACAACACCGAATCGACGGCAAGAATGACTTATAGAATCCTGAAATGACACCAGTAACATCCGAACAAATCGACGCCATTCTCCCATGCCTTGAACGGTTTGAAGCCGATGGATTTGTTGCTGGCGAATGGAAAGGTGGACCTGGGCAGTTTCCGTGGTTTCAGTTTGCTGATGTGGTCAATGAGTTTTATCAAGCACTTTATCGTCAGAACTGGGTTTCGCCCGAGTTCGACTGGACCGAATGGCAAGAGTCGGCTGTGCAGTTCGTGGATGAACCATCAATAATCGACACAGCGGATGCTCAGACAATCCGAAAGCTATTTACGACTCACGTTCGCAAAGATCGTTTCTGTGAGGGCCATCTTGCTGACATGTTTGAGAATGGGCATGTCGTGTTGCTCTTGCGACGTTTGAAGACGATCCGAACCGAAATCGAGGGAGTTTGACAATCATGACGACGATATTGTTGGTAATAGCAGCTATCTGCTTTTTTGCGGGAGCCATCATTTGCTACCTGGCGTCTGGTCATGAACACTGGAAGTCGGCTTTCGTTTTTTGGGGCTTGGCGTTCTTGGCTTTCGCCGGTGGAACCTACCTCACCGGACATGCTCCATATATTGCGATTCTCAGCGTTGGGTTGCTAGTTCTTTTATTGGTCGTGAACTTCTTCTGGACTCTGCCCAAACGTGCCCGATCAACCGGATTGAGCATCGGTGTCTTAACCCTCGCTGGGGCATTTCTCGTCGCATTTCTTGGGATTTATGCACGCCCATCGAAAGTCGAGACCGACATCGAGGATCGGACGGATTGGGAACCAACTCCAGTCGTCGAGCGAACGCCCCAAGAGTTGTTAGCGCTCGACTGGTCAACGACAGACGAAAGCAGTGATTGGCCGGTGGCAAATCTAACGCTTCAACTAAGCGACATTGCATACAAGTCTCCGGTTGACGCTCGCAAATTGATCAGTGAACTTGGATTCCCGGAATCAGAGTCGATCAATGCTGGGGCAATGCAGGGTTATGTCATTGACGCCGGTGACGATGCAATTGTCGCACTCCGGGGAACCGAAAGTCACGAGTACGATCTATTGCAAGACCTCCGATTCTTAAAGGTCAGAACAGAACAGGGCTCAATGCACGGCGGCTTCGTCAATGGTTACGATCCCATGCACGACCAAGTGTTACAACTTTTGGAACAATACAAGTCAAAGCGAGTTTGGATTACGGGCCACAGCCTCGGTGGAGGATTGGCGGTAGTTTGTGCTTACCGGCTTTCTGAAAACGATGAGTACCCGATTGCTGGAGTCATGACTTTTGGCCAACCCAAGGCTGTGCGTGCGGACATTGCGGAATTCCTCAGGAAGAAGCTCGATGACAAGTATGTATTCTTTGTCAATCAGATGGACCCGATCACAAGGTTGATCAGTCCATACCAGCACTTCGGACACATGGTTTGGTGGAATGGAACTGAGATCGAGCGATCCAAGCGGTTGCTCATGTACGGTGGCAACGGGCAAACCGAAACTAAAATCGATCCTTCCGAAAGTGGTTACATCGATCCCATGTCGGACGAAGAACTCGACAAGTTGATTCAGGACTTGGAGCAAGCAGGGCGACCAGCATACGACCAAGATGGCAATCTCGTCGTACAAGGAATATTCATTCAAGGGCAGGATCACTTTCTCGATTCATACCGAGAAATGGTTGAGCAACTAAGAACTCATCGATTCAAGTCAGATTAGATATGGACTCGATCTGTACGGAACAAACGCCCAATGAATCACACGGGCGAACGAATCACGACAACGATGCTACAAAATGGTTTCATGAAAGTAGACTTCCCCAAGTGTTTCAATGGTCGCATGGTTTTTCGACTGTTGGATAACTAGGAAGCCTGCGGTTCCAATAACACCCTCTTAAATCGATTACGCCAATGAATCTCTTGAAGGTCGCAATCTGGTCTTTGGTCATTGTGGGACTGACGCCTGCCATTCTGCTGGCGGTTTTGAACCTGACTTCGACGATTGCCCTGGCTCGTCATCTCAAGAACAACCCTGGGCAACAAGTTGACGAGGGGGATGTCACGTTGTCTCAAAGCTACATGGAATTCGGTAAACGGTGTCGCCTCGAAGTCACGACCTCCTACTGGCCTTCCATGACTTTGCTCCTAGGTGCAGGTGCGTTCGTGGTCGGGCTGCTGTACATGATCCCTCCCCAGACACAGCATTTGGAGGTTCAGGGATTTGATAAGATCGAGCACTATGTCGAACGAGTAGCGAACTCCCGGTCGCCTCACGCCTACCTAGTTGTTTCGTTAGCCGAAGACGAATACACGGCAGTTAGTGTTTCGGATGGCGATGAAGGCTACACCATCGAGTTCTACCTGACAAAGAAGGAGCAGGTCGTTCCAGTTCTCGCTTTCCTGTCCAAGCGAGAAATCGAGCCCACAGTTGACACCATAACCGAGGAAGGAACTGAATTTGAAACTCGCCACTTGTCATTTCCGGTTGACGGGACCACGGAAGAAGTGGCTGAGCTTTGCAGATCCGTATTTCTTGACGCTTACGGAGTTGAGAAGGATGCCGAATTGCTCTTCACGCTGGGTGAGTGAAGTTTCGATTGCGGCGGATTTTAAATTTCGTTGATATTCAAACGTCCTGTGGTGATTTGGCGTAACGCAATTGCAAATCCAAAGCTAAGGGATGAGCACCATTTCAGGGCCAACGCTGAGTTCGCCCTGACCATCTACCCTCTGAAGCGGTTCGTAGACAGAGACTTAGCACCCTAGTTTCAAAGTGCCAACTTCATCTCAGTTTTCTGATCAAACGAACTGGAAACTGAGAAATTTGGAATCTTGGAACGATCAGCGAATGTCCTTACGAAGTAGGCGGGTTCGCCAGATCGAATGCGATCACACAATTCTTGACGTGACTGGCTGAACTTCAGAAAGTTTGCAGAGCGGTTGGCCCTGCCTCAAGATCAATGCCTCTCGGTGCGAATCGAACTCGCATCATTCATTCATCTAACTTGAGGAGATCAACCATGGCAGATTTGAACATTCTTACAGAGGATGTCATTTCCTTATCCGAAGTGCGGAAGTGCTTGCCAAAGGTCGGAGGTCAGAAGCGTCCACACATCAGCACCATTTGGCGCTGGACGCTCCGTGGTGTCGGTGGTGTGAAGCTAGAGACTGTGAAAATTGGTTCTCGCATTCTAACGAGTAAGCAAGCCGTAACACGTTTCATTTCAGCGACTACCGAGAATCGCCGGTAGACCTGAGACGATGTTCTTTCACAACAAACTTGGAGACCGATATGGCTATTGATGTATTCAATGAAGAAGTTGTTTCCCTTTCCGAAGCCACAAAGCGCCTGCCGAAAGTCAGGAACGGCAAGAAGCTGCATCTATCGACGCTGTTTCGCTGGGCTCAAGCAGGCAAGATCGCCAACGATGGAATGAGAGTTCGCCTCGAAACCATCCAAGTCGGCGGAACCAAATGCACGAGCCTTGAAGCGATGCAAAGGTTCTTCGACAGACTGACCGGGAAAGTTGAAGTTGTCACGCCGCCATCCATCACACATCGTGAACAGCGGCGCAGGCACGAGCGGGCGATGAAGGAATTGGAGGAGATGGGTATTTAGTAAGTGCCTGTGCTAACCGTCTCGGCCCAACAAGGTCGAGACGGTCTTCATCAAAAATGGAATCACTCGCTTCGATATTCACAAAAATGATCTCGCAACCTCTGCAATGCCTCTTCGGGCAAATCCCGATCAAAAAATTGCCAGCCGTGCAACGTGCCAAGATCAACATTAGCGATCCGACTCAAATCTCCATTTGTCAAAGCCGGTACGTCCTTGCGTTCAACACCGATCTCTTTCAAAAGCAAAACGAACGGATCGTTGCGATCCGTTTCAATTGTCGCAGCGGAATTGCGATTTGTGCCGGTTGGCATACTATCGCTATGCTTCGGTAGCAAGTTGGTATTGTTGGAGGTCGCTGGATCACGAGAAATACAAAATTGCACCTGGAAACCGATAACCACTGGATTCTCGTTCGCTATACTTACTTGAATCGGTCCAGGTCAGTTTGAACAATCTGCCAAATTTCAAAAAGAGAAATTTCTTGTCCTCCATCAAGTTAGCAATTGTCGTGTTTTTCACTATGACTGTGATCACCTGGGCTTCTGAACCGGATGAGCTTCGGAACAAAGCTAGAGTTTTGCGCCAAGAAGCCGCCGAGCTTGCTGAACACGGTCACCAAGAAAAAGCTACAAATCTAAAGCGTAAAGCCATGGCAATGCTAGAAGAAGCTGGGCAGCTTGAGCATCATGATCCTGATCAGCATAGAGCCGAGATCGTGGAATTACAGAGACTACTTGAGAGACTCCATCAAGAGCAGAAGAAGCTCGAAGTAATTGTGGGGAAAGGAGAGCGGCTTGCTGATGTTCGACAACAGGCTGAACGAGTTGAGATGAAGCTTCGGGCAATTTCGGGTCAGCCCGTTCATAAAGAGTCTACACCCCAGGACAAAATTGCCCAACGTTTAGAACACATGCGGATTGCCATCGATCATTTACACCAAGCAGGACTGCATGATGTTGCCGATCAGGTTGTTGAACAAGCCGAAGCCACTGAACGGGAACTGCATGAACGCCAGAAGCTTCCTGGCGACGACGTGATGCACGACATCATGAAGCAACTTGATCAGATTCGAAATGAAGTTAGACGATTGCGTGGCGAAGTGAATGAACTTAAGGAGATGCGTTAATGGGGTTATTCGATGCTCTGTTCGGCAGTAAGAAACCAACAAACGTCGAGGTCACGCCTGATCGGATCTGGATGACCACGGATGCCAAGTTCACCGGCTTGCAAAAGGAGGCAGTGGAACGCTCAGAATCCGAAACTGTCGCCATTCTACTTGTTGCACATTTCCCAGATGTGTTGGCACGTCTCAACGAGTTCGCCAACAATTGGAAATCGGACGTGCCGTTGAAAGCGGTGCTTGCAAGTAGTCTAAATGCCGATCTCGCTGCCAGCCTAGGTTTCGATGAGTCGGCAATCATCGACGTTATCGTTGGCGAACGACACCCATTGCCTTCTGTTGATGATCGTCTCGAACAGTTCGCCGATGAGCTACCGTGCCGATGTCGGTTTTCTCATCACATCTCGCTGGATGATCCGATAATGGAGATTTTCGCTGGTGATAGCGTCAAGAATATCCTCAGCAAACTTGGTATGGCAGAGAACGAAGCCATCGAGAGCAAGATGGTGTCTCGTCGCATCAGGCAGGCACAACAGAAAATTGAAGGAAAGTCAACCGGAAGTTCCGATGCTGTGTCCGCAGCCCAATGGCTAAAGAAAAACTGCCCTGAATTGCAACAACGCACCTAGAACAGGAACCGAAAAATGAAACCGTTCAATTTGATCCTTGCTGTTTCAATTGCTGCCTTAGCATTTACTTCTTCAAAGACTATCGCAGAGGAACCGCCAGAGATGCCTTCACCATCGTTCGCTGTTCACCCCATTGGGCATTTCAAGAACACTGACGGCCAGACCCGAATCGTCATTGATAAGAAGTTCCAAGCTGGTTTGCTGGGACTCGACGGCTATTCCCATATCCAAGTTTTCTGGTGGTTCAGCAACAATGATACCCCCGAGAAAAGAGCGATCCTCCAAGTTCATCCGAGAGGCAACAAAGACAATCCGCTAACCGGTGTGTTTGCAACTCGATCCCCATTTCGACCGAATCTCATCGCTCTGACGCTCTGTAAAATCGTGTCGATTAAGGACAATGTCATCGAGATCGAGAAAACCGATGCCTTTGATGGCACACCCATTCTCGACATCAAACCTTTCGTTCCCGGCTATGATTCGGTGGAAGACGCCAAGGTCGCCGAGCGGCTGGGGAAGACCGGAGGTTAACGGACTCACGATTACTTTGTCGCCACTCCACGGTACATAAACCCATGGATCTTTGGCGTTTGGGCCATATAGAAACTGTCGATCTCGACGGACGTAAATGGTTGAGTCGAGAACAGTTCAGGCACATCGAGCGTCAACGTGCAACCATCGCCGAAAAATCGCTGAAGTCCATTCAGCCGTCTTTGCCATCGTGATACCTTTTGGTCGGGGCTGATGCCATGTTCCAAGAATAGGATGCGACCACCAGGTTTCAGCACTCGAAACAATTCGGCCATTGCTTGCTTCACATCAGGGATACTGCACAACGTGAGCGTGGTGACGACACAATCAAACGAACCGTCGTCGAACGGAAGCAGCTCACTGCTGATGACTCGCATATCCACTTCCATACCGCTTTGGTCGATGCGACGTCGGAATTGTTTGTTCATCCCCAGATTGGGATCGACGGTAACGATTCGGCGGATATGCTCAGGGTAATACTTCAGGTTCAATCCCGTCCCCACCCCGATCTCCAGAATCTCACCGTCAACACTGGCAAGTTGCTCTTGTCGATATTTCGCCCAGTAGGGCTTGTCCATCACGCAGTCGTATAAGCTTGGAAAAATCAATTTTGAGTAGAGGCCCACCTCGAATCCTTTTCTACACTAGCAGTTTGAAAGATCACAAATGACACAATCAATCCCGAATTCGCAGCAATCTACCACAAGAACAGCGGTAACTACTTGGCAAATAGTGATAGGGCTTCTCATGTGGCTAATCCCGCTTCATGTTTCAACCATGATAGCGATTGTTAACTTAGCAGTCTGCCCATTTGCATTTCCACGCCCGACGACAGACAATGACTAGAATATTATTTTACAAAAAGGACTAGCAATGCGTGCGTGGACAATCTGCATTTTGTTTACTGTGTTTTGCTTTGGCTGCAATCAATCTGAAGAAGCTCGTAAGAAAGAAGCGGAGGCGAAAGAAGCCGAAGCACATCTAAAGTGGATCGAACTTGCCTTGCAAAACTACCATTCAAACCCTGATGATCGCCCACCGTTGAACATCGTGGCTGACCTGTCAGAGATTGCAGACGGTAGCAACCAATTCGCCTTGGACTTGTACCAACAATTGCAAACCAAGGAAGGTAATCTCTTCTTTTCTCCCAGCAGCATATCGACCGCCCTAGCGATGACCTACGCCGGTGCCGCTGGCGAGACGGAGGCTGAAATGGCGAATACGCTGCACATCCAAATGCCCAATGAACGACTGCATGAGGGGATGAAGACGTTGCAAGATTTTTGGAGGTCACCCGACCCTAGCAAAGGAATAAAGCTGAATTTGGCGAATCGCTTGTGGGGCAAGGAAAGCTTCGAATTTCAGCCCGATTTCTTGAGAGTTACTCGTGATCAATACGATGCGGAACTTGCTCAATTGAATTTCGCCCAACGTGAGAACGCTCGTCAAACGATCAACGACTGGGTTGAAGACCAAACCGAGAACAAGATCACGGATCTCATACCAAAAGGTGCAATCACTTCGGACACCAGACTCGTTCTGACGAACGCCGTTTACTTCTACGGCACTTGGAGAGATCCGTTTAAGGAAAGACTCACTAAAGTTGAAGACTTTCACCTCACGGCGACGGACACGATCAAAGCCCCGTTGATGCACCGTGTAGATGAGTTCCAATATGGCGATGTCGATGACATTCAAATCCTCGAATTGCCTTATGGTGATGGCAGCCTGTCGATGGTCGTGTTGCTTCCAAAGGAAGTCGATGGTCTTGCCGACCTTGAAGCGAAACTGAGTTCCCCCAATTTGCAGCGGTGGATGGCGAGTGTCAGGGATGAAGACGAAGTGCGAGTTTTTTTGCCAAAGTTCAAAACAACATCTCAATTCGAAATGAGCAGCACGCTTGAGACCATGGGGATGAAGTCAGCATTTGATCCAGACGCCGCCGACTTCTCTGGCATGACCGGTGGAAGGGATCTGTTTATTTCAGCAGTGATTCACAAAGCCTTTGTTGACGTGAATGAGCAAGGGACCGAGGCGGCTGCGGCGACTGGAATTGTGATGAAACTGGCAGCTGCAATGGAAGAAGAACCGAAACAACCACCCGTGTTCCGAGCGGATCATCCGTTTGTCTTCATGATTCGTGACAACCGGACGCAGGCGATTATGTTTCTAGGAAGAGTATCCAATCCGCTAGAGTAGTATTATTGGATCAACAAAGAGCAGCAAGCGTATTAAGGCATCCCAATCGATGAATGGCACTTACAATCACACGCAGCGATCGCCCTTATGTTTTTTGCTCTATGCACTTGGCGTCATGTTCTTGATCCTGAGTTGGGGGTTTCGCAATGAGCCGGTGATTCAGTGGATGTTCCCGTTCATCGGGATATTGATGTTCTTTTTGGCAGCCTCGTTTCATCACCTAGAGGTCGAAGATGAAGGGGACCAACTATCGATAAGTTTTGGCCCATTACCCTTGTTTCGTCGAACAGTCCCCTATTCGGAGATCGAAAGCGTCGAAATAGGACGAACGACGATCCTTGATGGCTGGGGCATTCACATGAGCCTCAGAGGAGGTTGGGTCTGGAATTTGTGGGGGCGAGATTGTGTGGTTTTGAAACTACGAAAAAGTATCTTGCGTGTTGGCACGGACGATCCTGGTAATCTTGCGGATTTTGTGCAATCTCGGCTCGAAGACCTCAATCGAAATGAACATCACAGCAAACGACACCAATCGTGACCGCAAATCAGCATACGCCACTCCAAAAGTAGATGTGCGTGGTGCCATTTTTCGTGATGACCAGATCTTGCTTGTCAAAGAACGTGCAGATGGATTTCAGTCAATTGCTTCCCATTGATCGGTGCCAGATCAGGTAGTTTTAGCCAGAGGAAATTTAAAGAGATTATGATCGACGAATTAGCTAAACTGGTATCCAAACTGGACGTGATTGTGGTTGAGTTTAGGAAAGGGTGTCCCAAATGACCGATCAAACCAAAGACTTGTTGACTACGCTTTCAAGCATACTGCTGCGATGCTGGATACTTGGTCTTGTCCTACTCTTCGTTGGGTTCGGTACAACCCAATTGATGGGCGAGTTCATGTTCAAGCTTCATGGTCCAATCACCGGGCTGAGCAAACACGAACTTGAATTGATCTTCTACTGTGGAATGGGATTGTTGAAGCTTGGCATCTTCATCTTTTTTCTAATCCCATGGATCTCGATCAAGCTCGTTTTGCGAAAGATCCAGTAGCCTTTAAAGTCGTTAGGTCCGTGTTACATTGGAGACAGGAAAATGGAAATCGAACGAGCAATTGAAGAGTCTTTGGATGGTCCCAAACGGTTACAGGCTGCCATTGCCGGAATGAGCAAAGAGCAACTCGATGCAAAGCCAATTGCGGGCAAGTGGTCAACTCGTGAAGTCGTTTGCCACATCGCCGACTTTGAACCGGTTTACGGAGATCGGATGAAACGAGTACCCACTTCCATTAAACAACTGGACGGCAAGCCGCTATTGTTGATGAGTTCCTCGGAGTCGCCAAACGGGATCACATCGTCTTGGCTTGAATGAAGGATCACCGAGTTCGGCTTGATGGTCGTGACCGTGCCCCAGTTTCGCCATGCGGGGCAAAGCAAAACGAGTGGGGTGTTTCCATTGTCGATGTTCATGGCGACTGCACCGCCACGAGATGAACCAACAATTACATCAGGTTGGTACTGATCGTACTCGGCCTGAGCGGTTCGCACGGCAGCATCGAAATCGTCGTCATCGAGGCTTGGGGTGAGGACTTCGTGTCCACATCTTTTATGTATGTTGGCTTAACGCCGCCAACGACGCTTTGCCGACCGTGGAGGAAAAGGATTTTCATCGAAACACCATTTGGTCAACCCTGAAATGAGCTTTGCATGATTCCCTGACAACGACAATTTTGGTAAGGTTAGCCAATCATAAACCATGTTCCGACACAATGAAGGAACCGTCAAGTGACGAAGCTAAGCGAATCTCTGATGCGGCAGAGTATTTGGGCGTCTCTCCGAACACACTCCGCAACTGGGAGAGAGCCGGAAAGATCGTGGCACATCGGCATCCGGTCAATGATTACCGATTGTTTAGGCGGGAAGAACTTGATGCCCTTTTGACGCAAGTACAGAAACCTCGACCAACAAAGAAACGCTGAGCAATTTCGTCAAAAGATGACTTTGGAAATTGTTTCATGACACCCCCCTACAACACCAAAGAGCAGGTGTACGGCATCTTTTGCGTCAACGGCGACAACAACATCGAGAACCTACGTCGCCTCGACCAAACTTGGAAAGTCCGCCTGATCCAAGAAGAATTCCAATACCTCGTGTTCGACGTGGAGGACGTTTAACCATGAATGATACCGAAATTTATTCTGTGATCACTGGTGACATCGTTAAGTCAACGTTACTTGATACTGGTGACTTTGAATCAGTTCGTGAGTGTTTGCATGACTGGGTTGATGTTGCCAAGAAATGGAAACGGGGTGTTGTCAAAGGCAATGTGGAGTTTTTTCGAGGAGATGCTTGGCAGTTGTTGCTATCAGACGCATCCATGGCACTCAGGGTTGGTGTTCTGCTTCGTGCTGGTCTGATTGCACAGGGAATGGCAGACACACGACTTTCTATTGGAATTGGTCGTGTGGACAGCATCTCTACGAAACGAGTTTCACTGTCCACGGGTGAAGCTTTTGTGTTGTCTGGTCATGCCCTCGATGAGATGAACCAATATTCCAACCTCACAATCAAGTCCCCCGGTTCCACTGGCTTACTTTCAGATTGGCTTCCTGTTGTCGGACAACTTTGTGATGTCGTTGTGTCGGGCTGGACTGCGAGGCAAGCATCGATCATTACATTGGCTTTGAATCCGAAAGACTTCACCCACGAAGAGATGGCAAGCAAGGTAGAGCCAGAGATAACAAAGCAGGCCGTGACTAAGGCATTGGATGGTGCCAATTGGAATGCTCTTCGTAATGCAATCCGAATGTTTGAAAAGACAGATTGGAAAACTGCAATTGGAAGCAGGGCAGGTAAGAAATGATGGAAATAGAACTAAGCCATGCTTGCAACCCAAAACGGTTGCCTAGTGCCATGCAACCCGAATTGCTTCCATTCGATCAGGTGGTTCAATTCAGTTGTATTCAAACGAAAAATACTCAGAAGTCACCAACTTGGATAATACAACCTGAAGTGGTGTTCCAAGCCATGACAACCAAAAAAGGTTGTCTGGTACGAGACAACCAAAAAAGGTTGTCTTGAATAATATGGAAGAAACACTACTTGCATTAATAGCAGCCCATTTCCTAGGGGATTTCCCATTCCAGAACAAAGAGATGGTGGATAACAAAAGACAATGGAAGATTTTGTTGCTCCATGTTGGCATCATCACCATCATGTCTTTTATCTTACTGGGTAACTTTCACTTTTTCCTTCTGTTGGGAGTCTTTGGAAGCCATCTGATTTTTGACAAACTCAAGATCAGCCTAAATGAAGACAAATGGCTGTACTTTGTCGTTGACCAGATTGCTCATGTCATCGCTTTGATCGCACTTAGCTACTTTTGCCACGACGTGGCAGCCAATGGATGGTGGCCGAAGTTCTTTGCGTCGTCTTACCTTCCATGGTTCTACGCTACCCAATGCCTTATTGCTGGCTATATCGTCGTAGTACCGGCTGGTGGCATCCTGATTGGAAAGCTAACTGTTCCAATCAGAAGAGAGATCGAGAAGGAAAGTGAGATTGTACTTAGGAAATCTGAAAAGCCCGCAACCGACAACGGAAGTCCTGAGAGTGACTATTTAACAGAAGGTCTCACAAACGGAGGGATGTACATTGGTTGGCTAGAGCGATTCCTGACCATGCTCCTTATTCTGATTGGGCATCCAACAGGCATTGGCTTCCTCATCGCAGCAAAATCAATTCTCCGTTTTGGTGAGATCAAAGAGTCTCGTCATCGAAAACTGGCTGAATACATCATCATTGGGACGTTTCTTAGCTTTGGTTGGGCACTGTTAATGTCAGTGGCTACCAAGAAGTCCGTTGATCATTGGATTCCAGCTACATCTCAAAAGCCCGAGCCTGCCAGAGTCATCATCGAGTATCAGCCACCAATGACCACACCGGCAGTAACACAATCAATGTCAATAGCACCAGCAACGACAGCACTACTGCCAACAACAGCAACAACGGAACCGGCAACTCCAGTCAAAATGAACCAGACTGACACAGAGCCACAGCAAGCCACCCCACCTTCAGCGAACGATGATACGGCTGACAAAGACGAAACGGCAAAAGACGCTAACGAAGAAGAAGCGGATGAAGCTGCAAACGATGATGATGAAAAAAATGCAGATAGAGAAGACAAATGAAATAGTAAAGAACAGAGCAGCAAAGAAGAAGAACGCACCACTCCGATTCGACGAGACACTAGTCCTGAATCAGTGGATGTTGTCGCTGTTTAATGTTGGCAGTTTCGAGAAACTGGCTGAAGAATACGACCAATAGAGAACCGGCAGGCAAGACCAATCACGGTCTTGGGACATAAGTGTATTCCCCGAATTGTTGGAAGTCTTCTTTCATCAAGTGACTGCGAACGCTTCGTAGGTTGTACTGCAGCAACTCATCGAGTTTGATCGTTTGCTTTTCTGTCATGTTCTCGGGCCGCTTCAGGAGTACCCAGCGACAGCCCTTAAGCATTGCTTCAAAACCGTCTGCTTTGAGTTGTTTGACTTCCGCAGCGCGGACCTTGTCGATTGCCTTGCTCATTTTTTGCATCACATGAAAGCGGTCCAGAACATGAATCGCGTCAGGCACTTTCTTGGCGATAACTTTCACGTAAGCCTGCCACAAATCGCTGCAAACAAATTGAATCTGGGAGTAGCGATCTTTGCCAAGAAAACGAAAGAAACGAAGTAGAGTCTTGGGGGTCCGGTCGGGACCAACCCACAGCAAACGTTTTCGCCCTTCATCGATTTGGTAAACCAACGTTTGGTACTTATGCCCCTTTTTCCACTGGACCTCATCCACCCCAATCGACTCGATCCCTGAAAGGTCGCGATGCTTTTTTCCCCAGGAAACAGCATGTTCTACCGAGTTGTAGACATACTCCCAACACATCCCAAAACAACTCGACACCTCCTTCCAGCTCATCCGACGAGCCCATCCGGCCAGGAACCATCTCAATTCTGCTGTCAAAGGACTTTTCCCATCTGCCCAAGGAACGTACTCCACTTTCACCCCACACGTTGGACAATTGACTCGTCGCATGGTGTAAATTAGCACGACGGGAATCATCCACAACGGAATAAAGTCAAACCGACGCGGCTGTGGCATCGTGTCATAGCCGCCGCACCGCATGCCACAGCCAGAGCACCGAGCGAGTCCGTTTTCACGAGGACGCATTGTGACTTCAATCCATAATTCAATATCATTTTCAGAGAATTGAACTCGATCGACAACAAAAGGCTTGTAGTTTGTCACGCGATTGAAGGTAGTCTTTAGTTGCATCGGGTTGGCTCTTGGTTGATTGGCAGGTTTAGTCACCAATACCAATAATCACTTTGCCAGCCTGATGCATTCAAAAAATAGAAAAAGGGGCGGCCCCATTCTGCGGAGCCCCGAGAGAGTGTTTGCTTACGGCTGACCAATCGACAATCGTACGAACCAAACAAGTCGCGCAAATCATAAATCAACCCACTAATTCTTCTGAAGAGCCAAAAAAATAGGCACTTAGGAAAATCCCAAGTGCCTTTTTAAGGATGGAGGCGGCGGGAATTGAACCCGCGTCCCGCGATGCATCCACGAGACCGTCTACGTGTGTAGTCAAACTATTTATGGTCTCTCGAAGAGACCTTTTCGCTTCATGCGGCACTGTTTGACAGGTTCCGCACTCCGCTAACTCGAATCGAATTTAACCCTCTGCGTCTCGAGTAGGACAGCGGGCGATCCGGAATTGTGACGGACATTCAGGCGACTCCGGCGGTCCCCATCAGTCCGGGCTGCCTGTTATTAGGCGGCCATTGCGAAACTTTCGTCTGCAAGTAAAGTTTTTGATCAGCTTTTAACGTGGCCAACTGATCAACCACGACACGCGAGCCTTGCTTCTTGTCATCCGGTCGAATCCAAATCGCCCCCGGTTGGTGAATCTACTTGTCTCAATTGTAGCAATCTCGGATCGATTTGACAACGGTATCGCGTCAGGATTCCGGCTAACCGGCTAACGGGCGAACGGCAAACCGGCTAACTCTATTTTTGTCTTCGTCGCGTAAATCGAACTTCGAAAAGATCTCATGCGATTGTCGGCTTCGCTCCGCTAAGCAGTTGTCGCTTCGCTCTTGAGACGCTATTTTCATCGCATGAGTGAACGGCGTCACTTCATCCTATTTTTTCTATTTGGCTTTCGTCGCAGCTAATTCGATCTAACTCACTCTGGTTTTGTGAACACACTTCGTACGTTTTTGGCGTCCTTTGACCTTCGCGCCTCCGGCAAATGGATTGTTTTGTCGTCACTTGTTGGAGTGGTCGCTGGTCTTGGGGCGATCGCTTTCCAGGCTCTCGGGCAATTGGTCGTCCATATGACGTTGGCCCAATATGCGGGCTACACGCCCCCTGAGGCAGCGGGTGAACATGCCCTTTTCGCACATCCCGAGGGGCCACTGGCTCCTTGGATGATCGTCTTGATCATGGTTCTCGGTGGTTTGGTTTGCGGCTTGCTTATCTACACGTTTGCTCCTGAGGCGGAAGGTCACGGGACCGATGCCGCGATCGATGCATTCCACAACAAACGTGGTGGTATCCGAGGTCGAATTCCGTTCGTGAAGACGATCGCATCTGCGATCACTTTGGGCACAGGCGGTAGTGGTGGACGCGAGGGACCGATCGCCCAAATCGGGGCTGGTTTTGGTTCCTGGTTGGCGACGAAGCTTCAGTTGTCGCACCGTGATCGCCGCATCTGTTTGGCCGCTGGTATGGGGGCGGGTGTGGGAGCGATCTTCCGTGCTCCTCTAGCAGGCGCCGTTTTTGCTGGCGAAATCCTTTACAGCGATGCCGATATGGAAGCGGATGTCATCGTTCCGGCGGCGACCGCTTCGATTGTTGCCTATAGCGTTTTCACGCAGTCGTTGCCCGTGGAAACTCGCTTCATGCCGCTTTTCGGTGACACACTTGAACACCCCTTCAACTCGCCGGTCGAGTTGATCCCCTACACCTTTTTGGCGATCGTTTTGACGTTGGTGGGGCTCGTTTACGTGAAGACGTTTTATGGAACTCATAATGTTTTCAAGAAAATCCCAATCATCCCGCACATCAAACCTGCGATCGGTGCTGGATTGGCCGGCTTAATCGCCTTGGCACTCCTAGAAGTTTTTGGTGGCGACGTTCGGGTACTCGCTACACTTGGCACCGGCTATGGTACTTTACAAGTCGCGCTTACCGAAGCGTCACAGATAGGCATCCCGCTGCTACTAGCGATTGCGTTTTGTAAAATATTGACCACTTCCCTGACGATTAGTTCCGGCGGTTCGGGAGGCGTTTTCGGTCCTTCGATGGTGATCGGCGGATGTGTGGGCGCAGCGGTTGGATTGGGGTTTGAACAGATTTGGCCATCGGTGGTTACCGAACCCGAGGCATTCGCTGTCGTGGGAATGGCTGGCTTTTTTGCCGGAGTCGCGCGGGCACCCGTGTCAACCATTATCATGGTTCGCGCAATGACAGGCGATTACGGTCTACTCGTTCCAACGATGTTGGTCGTAACTCTTACCTTTGTAACGAGCCAAAATTGGACGCTGTACCGCAAGCAAGTGCCAACGCGAATGGATTCCAAGGCGCATCGGGGCGACTTCATTATCGACGTTCTCGAGGGACTTCTTGTGAAAGATGTCTTTCGACCGGAACGCAAAATTAAGCTGATTTCCGAAGGCACAAAGCTCGATGATATCGTGCATCGCCTCGCTCGAGACCACCAACATTACTTTCCAGTCGTCGACGACCGAGGTGCGATGGTCGGGATTTTTACCGACAACGACGTGCGGTCTTATTTGTATGATGATGCGTTGTGGGAATTGGCGGTCGCACGAGATATCATGGTCACCGATTTTGTTTCGGTCAGTCCTGCCGATGACTTGAATACGACGCTGAAACGGTTCACTTCGATGAATGTCGAAGAATTGCCCGTGATGGATCCGAACAACAAAAAACAACTACTTGGAATGGTTCGCCGAAAAGAGGTTATCTCTGCCTACAACGAACGCTTGATGGAACACAAAGAAGCGGCTGCGGAATAGACGGGCTCCGCCGCCATCGGTAGCTCGGGACGAAAGCCTCAAGACGATCTTGCTACGTTGAACGTCGCTCGGTAGAGAGCATTGCGATGGTCGATTCTAAATCGAACTCATCTTCGTCGGCTTGTGCAAGTTCGACTTCACGGACGTAGGAATGAATTGCTCGAGGATTGAATCTGGCCAAGACTTCATCATCAGCAGCATGGGTGAATACTGTTTGAGGGGCTTCATCGACTGGCGTCGGCTGCTCGGGTGTAGACTTCGTCTCTGATCGGTGGTTTGCGAGGACAATGTCTTGTGCAAGTGTCGTCACGATCTGCTCGGCGGCTGGGGGCGGGGAGGATACTTCGCTGAGGAAGTTGATGATTACCAATGCGTCATTCGCCGTTAGCTTGCCTTCTCCCGTTGGATCCAGAAATTTCGAAATCGAGAAATCGACTACACTGGCGGGATCGATCAACGTCCCGTCCGCCCCCGAAAACACGGGGTCGCTCAGCGCGTTGATAATCGCCAACGCATCCGCTGCGGAGACGTTACCAGAATTGTTCACATCGAAACGGTTCAGCGGGTTGGTCCAGTTGAGTCCTGATATCTCTAAGCTGGCGGAGTCGGATTTGACTTGGACGGCCAATTTGCCATCAATGACTCGAGTGCCCGTGACCGCATACCGGTTGTCGCGGTTGTTGGTGGTGTCAACTGATAGCTCGAGCATATCACTTCGGTCCATCTGGACCCGCAGTGTCTTACCTGCATCGGGGATTCCCGTGACATCGCTTTCTTGAAGGATGAGCTTACCAGAGGCCGCGGCCAACAGATCGATGATTTCGAATCCCACGATTGAGTTGGCTGGCAAGCTGGCCACATCCAGGATGGGGCTTGTTCCCGACAAAACTAACGTGTCGTTGCCCGCGTCTGCGTTTAAGAAGATTCCGTTTGTAAAGACGCTGGGCGACGCGGTCAGGATCAACGTGCCGTCATCGTCACCGCCTAGATAGTCTAGGTATCCAACCGCGGATAGCGGCCCGCGAAACAGAAACGTTTGGTCCTGGCGAGCGATCACTTCACCGCCGATCGATTCAATGGTCATCGCTGCCGAAGAGACGGATGTTAGCTCTAAGATGCTGGCGTTTGCGGTTTCGACTAACGCCATGTAATCTTCGACTTCGCCGTTGTCGGCTTTGCCGGTCGGCAGCAGATTGCCAACGGTGCTAAGGCGAAATCTCGCCCCCGTGCTACCCGCTGTTGCACCGGCGGGAATTTGATAACTGACCACATTGCTCCCGGCGACCACATCAACGCTATCGAGAATGTGTTCGCTCTCTTGCCAAATTCCGTCTTGGTCAAAATCGATCCAAGCATCCACTTTCCCTGCGGCCGACGCGATCACTTCAAAGCTGGATGTGATCACGGTATCCGATGTCGTGAAGATATTGGCCAGCACAAACACACCGTCCTCGTCGGCGGTATTGTCGTTGTCATCGCCACCGATGTCGCCTTGTCCGGCTTGAGCGTCAGGGATGCCGTCCGTTTCGGCGTCGATTAGCGAGCCTAGAAACAAGTCGCTGATTTCATGGCGGGCACCATCTTGGGCAATCGTGACAGGGTAATCTGCGGCCAAGCCTGTCTGGGCGGCTGTGGGGGCATCGCCGAAATCGAGATCGAGACCACCCGTGACACCAGCGACATTGAGTTCGAAGACTTGTGTGTCAGTCAGTCCATCGCCATCGGTCACGGTCATCGTGATCGTGGCTTTTCCGGATTGATTTGGCAGGGGAGTGACGGTGATCGCGCGACCGATACCGGTGCCCGAGAGGGTGAGGTTGGCAGCGGAGTTCGGAACCAGTGCGGTATTGGAAGACGTCGCAGTGATCGTCAAATCATCGACATCGGTTTGCGCATCGAAGACGGTTAGCGGAATCGACGACGTCGCCGTATTGACCGCGATGCTTTGCGCGTCCACTTGCGAAAGCGTAGGCGAATCGTCAGCGATGCCGGTCAACTTATAACCCAGGTCCAACATGATGCCACGCTCGATCGGATGAAATTCACGCGCGCTTAATCCCTTGAAGGCAATCGATGTCATCATATGAGTCCGGCTACTGATTCCGGCCGCATCGTCATCGAGATGCGAAACACTGTCGCTGATATTGAAAACGGAAGGGGAATACAATGGCACGGGCGATCCGCCATTGGCTGCCATCGCATGGGGACCGATAAAGGTTAGCGAGTTGGACTTTGCCGCGTCCCAGCGAGGTTTGTCCACCAGGAATGTGACCGGATCAATGATCGCTACGCCGCTACTGTCGGCGACAAATTGGTCGTACGGTCCCCAAACATTGTCTCGCCCGCGCAAGTCCGATTTTCCATCGGAGCGAATATTGCCAAAGAAGCCGAAAGCGTGCGTTAGCTCATGCAGCATCGTCGCGTGGAAGTCTTGTTGGTTGCTATTGATCGAATCGCCAAACGCGAAATTATTGCGGTTGCTAAAGTTAACACCCATTGAGGCAACCGCACGCGAGTTGTTCACGCCGGTAAGCAATTCAACCTCGAGTGGCGATGGGTTGCCAAAGCCGGGGTTACTTGTGCTCGGATAATAGCCGCCAGCACTCGCCAGGACGGTGGTGTTTTCATTTGGAGTGAACGGATCGACTTCAATGTCGATTACGCCACTGTGGTCAAACCAGCTTGTGAATGTCCTGCCTGCACGCTCGAGTGCATCGCGTCTTGCCTGGCCCAACACAGGATCGTCAAACCCGGTGCCGCTATCGAGATAGATAAAGTTGATACTCAAGTTCGATGGATCAACCGTGATCACAAACTGCGATTGATCGGTCAACCCGCCTGGATCGGTCACCGTGACAGTGATCGTACTGGTTCCCGATTCAGCCTCGGCCGGATTCACGATCAGGGTGCGGTTACCGGCAACGCCCGCGAGCGTGATGGCGGAACTGGGGACCAACGTTTCGTTGGAAGAAACGACGTTAAGGGTGAGCTTGTCCGCGGACGATTGCTCGTCAAACAGAGTAAATGCGATCGGCTTCGTGGGCGTATTGATGGGAACGCGCAGGTCGCCCAGAAAGGAAACATTCGGAGCGGTGTTTTCGACTTCGATTTGGGATTCAAAGGCACCGATATCGATGACATTGTTGACGATCCGAGCAAACGATTCGCCACGTTGGTCGAAGGCGGACACGGTTGCACCACTACCAACCACCGAGTTGTAGAGCGTGATCTGGGCAGCCGTTCCAGCCGATGCTTCGTTGAACCCGCGATCATCTTCGAAGAACCGTACTATTTTGTTTGGTCCCGACAAGACGGCAAGATCGGATGAATCGGTAAAGCGAATCGCTTCACTACCATTCAGATAACCGACGACCAATTTTGTCGCATGATCACGAGTGAACAGAAGCGTTTGCTTAACATCCGGCTGGATTGTGCCACCGGAAGCGACCGATCCGGAGGAACCATAAAAGTTCAGCTGATTGGCTCTGACATAAAGACCCGAATCGAGTTCGCTATTTTTGAAGTCGATAATCTTTTTGTACGAATCCACTTCACTCAACGAAAAAGTGATTTCGATACTGTAAGTCGCCGCATCAATGTTCGCGCCCGAAAGGGTCAACCCTTGATTGGGTCCGAACTGGTATCCACTGGCGGTGACCGCGCCGCCGAGAGAAACAAGGGAACTGCCGTTGTTCGCATCATCAAGTGAACTGGTTAAGTCATAGGTGTGCTCCGGCGTCGTCGATTGGGCATCGAACCCTGCATCGATAGCGGGGCTGTCAGCAAGCAGTGCGTGTGTTGCGGTAGGCCCACCATTGCTTTCAAGCGATCCCAATTTTGGGTCATCGGAACTGGCGATCACATCATCAGGTAAGCCGTCATGTCGCTCGATTAAATTCGCCTTGCCAGTAACACTGCCGCCGTCGTTGACCACATCCGAACGATCGAACTGTGAATTCGCCACGATCGTGTTGGTCAGGCTCAGGCTTGCCGTCCCGGAGCTGTCCTGCAAGTGATAGACCCCGCCTCCTTGTGATTCACCACCGTCACCGAAATTGCCCGCGCGAGCCAGGTTGTCGACAATCGTCGTTTGCGAGATGGTGACGTTGCCGCTTCGGTTGAAGACCGCTCCTCCGAATCCGGATCCTGACTGACCTTGAAAACTCGTTCCCCGAGCATTTCCCTCTCCCCCCATTCCGCCGACGGCAGAGTTTGCCGAGAGAGTGCTGTTGCGAATCGAGACCGTCCCAAAGTTATTGAAAATGGCTCCACCGAGTCCAGCGCCGCCACCACCTCCGGCGCTGCGTCCCTCTCCGCCAGCAAAGCCTCCGTCGGCGGCATCCTGAGTGACCACATTCTCGCCACCCGCCGAATCTCCTACGCCTCCACCTCCGCCACCAAAACCGCCGCCACCGCCGCTGCCGCCGCCAGCTAACGTGTCGGGCGCGAAGGTGGTCATTTGGCTAAAACCACCGCCTCCGCCACCCGCCCCAAATGCGGTTGTCGCGTTTCCATCGTCCCCAAATTGAACCGTGAATCGACCGATCGGACGACCGGCGCCGGTTGTCTTGTTTCCTCCGCCGCCCGATCCATCGACACCAGTTGCTCCGGTGTCCGTGGTCGAATCGGCTGCATCGCGGCGGATGGACCCGCCAGCGGCACCGCCGCCGCCAAGTCCATCGATACCACTACGTCCGCCCGCTCCGCCGCGAGCGACGTTGTTGGTTAAGGTTGAATCGACGATGTGGAGTACGCCAACATTAAAAATCGCGCCGCCAAATCCGCCACCACCACCGCCACCTCCACCGTCCGCGTCACCACCTTTTCCGCCGACCGCTTCTCCACCGGATACGGTTAGCGTGTCGAGCGTCAATGTTCCTGACGACTCGACGAAAAACAACCTCGCGTCACCGTCATCGGTATCTCGAGATATTTCCAGCGGACCAACGATGGTGATATCGGAAGAAATGGTCAGCATGGTATTTCCGAATTCGCTGTTTACTTTATCCCGAAGTTCCAACCGGGAGCCTTGAAGCTGCGAAGCGAAAGAGATGATGTCCGCATCAGGATTCGCATTGGCTTGGGTGATCGCTTCGCGCAAACTCGTTTGCGAATCCGCTTGGACAACATCGTCGAGTGTGTTGACGATGATCGAAGCGAGTAGGCGACGGTTTTCGAGCGATTCGAGACGGAGACGCCGACGGTGATTGCTGCGAAGTACACGTTTACCCAGATGGCGAACGGAGCGCCGGTGATGAGAGTTGAGGGAGGAGGTAAATGTCATGGTAATCATTTCACAATTTGTAAGAAGAAGTATGCATTGAAGTTGTTCGACGTCTCGAGCAATCTCTAAATTCACAACGCCCCCCCACGGGCTCGCCCCGTGGGAGCGAATGTTTGCCAGCTACCAACAGTGCTGCGCCGCCAAAACCGCCCCCCCACGGGCTCGTCCCGTGGGGGACGTGGGGAGCGGTTAGGGCTGGTTGGGTGTTAGCTGTCAATCTTTCGTTCCCACGGCGGACGAGGCCCCCCACGGGCTCGTCCCGTGGGAGCAAATGTTTGCCAGCTACCTAGGTTGCCTTTGGATCGTGTAGACCCCCACGGGCTTGTCCCGTGAGTGAATCAGTCCTCACCCTACGCACCGCACCCATGTCATACGCACCCACCGTTCCAACATAGTACGTTGGCTCCCAAATCCGCGTTTGATCAAACGCATAGGCCAAGTTGTTCTGAAACGACAATGCAATCGCTTCAGGACTCTGTTCGATCGTGCCTACCAAACAAAGGTGTAAATGATCCGGCATCACGGAAATGGCACCCAAGCGGTACTCCTTCTTTCTCGCAATCGCATGACACCAGCGAAAGATTCGCTCGAAGGCATCAAGCTGCTTGAACCGATACCGCTCGGAAGTGACCAGAACTAAATGCAATCCATACCAATAGCGTCCCCGCTTTACTTCGATCGGCTTATTGACATCCACATCATCGAAACGCTTTGTAAACGGCGCGATGCGATTAGCGAATTGAGGATCGACGAACGGTTCCTTCTCGACTTGCCTTGCGATGTAGTGAAGCACTTGCTCGTTCGTATTTTCGCCGATCGATCGGACGGCGACTTTACGAGAGAATACAACGGGTATCGGTGAGGTGCGAAAATAGTGATCGAGACGCCCTTTGCCACGCTGTGCAACGAACGCTGGGCTGACGCTCGGTTTCGTGCTGAACAACATCTGAATTTGATTTCCGTCGATACGATGACGAAGCAGTCGCATCGCGTCGCGTTTCCAAGCGTCGGAAAGTTCCGCGAGGCCACCGCTGGGAATGGCGGGAAAATCGCCTGACGATGTCCAGCCGGTCCATCCGTAGCGAAGCCGATAGGCGGGTTTGATGTTGCCGGGTAAGTAGAGGGGTTTGAGTGTCATGGGGTATAGGTTACCGAACTTTTGCTTCCCACGGGGCGAGCCCGTGGGGGGCATGGGGCGGTGGTGGTTGTCGTGTGTGTTAGCTGAAAGTCTTTCGTTCCCACGGGGCAAGCCCTTGGGGGACGGTGCAGTGGGTGGTGGTTGTTTTTGTTAGCTGAAAATCGTTCGTTCCCACGGGGCAAGCCCGTGGGGGACGTTGCAGTGAGTGGTGGTTGTTTTTTTAGCTGAAAGTCGTTCGTTCCCACGGGGCGAGCCCGTGGGGGACGGTGCAGTGGGTGGTGGTTGTTTTTTTAGCTGAAAGTCGTTCGTTCCCACGGGGCGAGCCCGTGGGGGACGGTGCAGTGGGTGGTGGTTGTTTTTGTTAGCTGAAAGTCTTTCGTTCCCACGGGGCAAGCCCGTGGGGGACGCTGTAGTGGGTGGTGGTTGTTTTTGTTGGCTGACATTCGTTCGTTCCCACGGGGCGAGCCCGTGGGGGACGTTGTAGTGGGTGGTGGTTGTTTTTGTTAGCTGAAAATCGTTCGTTCCCACGGGGCGAGCCCGTGGGGGACGTTGTAGTGGGTGGTGGTTGTTTTTGTTGGCTGACATTCGTTCGTTCCCACGGGGCGAGCCCGTGGGGGACGTTGCAGTGAGTGGTGGTTGTTTTTGTTAGCTGAAAGTCTTTCGTTCCCACGGGGCGAGCCCGTGGGGGGCATGGGGCGGTGGTGGTTGTTTTTGTTAGCTGAAAGTCTTTCGTTCCCACGGGGCAAGCCCGTGGGGGACGTTGTAGTGGGTGGTGGTTGTTTTTGTTAGCTGAAAATCGTTCGTTCCCACGGGGCGAGCCCGTGGGGGAGGTTGTAGTGGGTGGTGGTTGTTTTTGTTAGCTGACATTCGTTCGTTCCCACGGGGCGAGCCCGTGGGGGACGGCCACCCACGGGCTTGTCCCGTGGGAGCCAATGATTGGCAGCTACCAAGGCTGCCTTCGGAACGTGTAGACCCCCGCGGGCTTGCCCCGTGGGTGAATCAGTCTTTCACCCCCTCCCCAACAAGCATCCCAATCGTCTCCTCCAGCCCCAACGCGTCCTCTTCATCCTCTTGCGACGCATCGTCTTGCCACCAAGGTTCGCCCGTCTCGGTCAAGGCGACTTGATCGAACCCGAGATGTGTCTTGATGGTTTGCGTTGGGATAAGTTCTCGGGGTATTTCATCCTCCGCTGTACGGAAACGTTTTCGCTCCGCCCTCTGCAACACGTCTTGAGCGAGTGTCGCAATCACCTTCTCGCCGACAGGAGCGGGCGTCGTCCCCGGTTCGTTGATGAAGTTGATGACCGCCAGAGCATCGGATGCCGATAACTTGCCGTCATGATTGGTGTCGATGTAATTGAACGTCGCCAACATTTGTGCGGTGATCGGTGCGGATAAATCCGGCAACACTCGGTTACTGAGCAAGTTGATAATGATGATCGCATCGGATGCCGAAACGCCACCACTGCTGTTGACGTCCAAAGGATTCGCGGGGTTCAAGTAGGGGGCCGCGTTCCTGACTTGGAACTTCGCGGTTCCATCGCTGATGATGTGAGTAAACAGTCCGCCGATCAATTGCGGTTTTTCCGGCTTCCAACCCACACCGAAATCAACTTTGTCACCACTGCCTTGCAACAATTCGATAGGCGATCCCGGCGTGCTTTGAACAATTTTGCCAGGTGCGAACGACATGCGATTCGCTCTGGTGCCTCGCATGTCAATCGTATCGAACGACTTGATGGAGTTGTCGGCGAATTTTGAAAGATCCAAATGCGTGCCACCACCGAAGATTTTCAAGACGTTCTTACCGGCTCCGCCGTCGATCGTTGCCGGTTGGCCGTTGGTTTCGATTTCATCGTCCCCAGCTCCTGATTCGATTTGTAGGGCACCGTCGACCTCTTTCGGCGCGACGACGATTTGGTCATTGCCGCCACCGGTCTGAATACGTACGAGTTTGGATATGACGGTGCCACGAAAATCAACCATTGCCGGGGTCGGTGCGTTGGGGTCGGTTTCGACAATCAAGTCAGCTTCTTCGTCCGACCAAATCCCACCATCCACGCCAACCGTCAATGAGCCTGGCGTTCGGATCGTCGATTTAAAAAACGACGATACAAATTCGTCAATTTGGATCGAACCGGTGACGCTCAGATTCAAATCATTTCGGGAGTCGAGGCCCTTGCCGGCGAACGAATCGCCAAACGGCTCCATCACACCGCCGATAATCAGGTCACCTTCGTTGATAATATCGACCGTATCATGATAGGCCTGACCTTCGATCGATCCGACCTTCGTCCGAATCGGTTTGTCCGGAGTGCCGATCGATTGTAGCGCGAACAGCCACGCTTTGCCGGACGACACATTCACCTGGCCATCGGGTAAAGCGTTGAAAATACTCCCGCCCGGTGCCGTAATAAATGCGGTTGCACCATCGGTCGTGACCGTGTTGAGATAAAGGTCGTTGTCTTCAAAAGGAACGCCGTCATCATCCACCCTGGGGTCAATCGTCTCGATGATGTAGGTATTGAGCGCACTGGAGGTCGTCAAACTGAAGTACTGATCTTCCGGCAAATAGGGAGCTGATGTTTTGATATCCAATTCGTTACCGGCGACGCCTATCGATCCATGCTTGGCGACCAGTGAAATGTTCCCCGCATAAATGTCCATAGCGGGATTTCCTGGAATCGCGATGACATCATCCGATGTTGGATCATATGGATTTTCGACATCCACGGCGTCCAGAATAGAGCCATCCGCGACGAGAGAAACGTGAGCGTTCGCACTGTAGATCTGACGCAGGTTAAGGTTTCCGTTTGTTTCCGAAATCTGGATATTGCTTTCGGCGGCTGCGGTGAGTGTTCCTTCCCCAATCAAGTCGATATCAAGGAAATCTGTTTCGGTTCCGATCCTAAATTGTGCAAGCAGATTGATCTCGGTTCCTCGCACATTGGTCTCGTCTGTGCCTAGTGCGTCCAGGATCCCGTCGTAAGAACTTAGGTTAACGAACGATTCCTTCGAGAAAACTTGGTTGACATGCAGGTTTGCTGGGAAAAATGCAAAGTCGACATTTTCTTCAATGATGACAATTTCTTTTTGCGCTCGGGCGATTAAGTAGCCTTCTTCGGAAGAGTCGATGAAAACTGCATCGTCTTCCAAACCGATATTTCCACGCGCGGCCTCTAGGACAATGCGTCCCCCTATCAAGTCGACGATTAAGGCGTCCGTCGTATTGAGCGAACCACCGACTTTGATTTGCAATCGCTCGTTCCCACCCGCCCAGACTCCATCGATTGTCATATCAGTCTCGGAACCGAGGAAGATATGTCGCGTTGACTCTGCACTGACAGTGCCGGATGCGTTGACGTCGATATCTTCACGACGCAGCACGCGAATATGGGTCGCCGAATCGCGGGCAGCCGACTCGGCGATGACGGGAGCCACCAGAATCGGTCGAGGACTATCGTTTTGCAATGAGCGATCGTTAGTTATCAGCCGCATGGTTTGGTTGTCGAGCGACTGGATTTCGAAGAAGACACCGTCGTCGGTCGTATCGCGAGTGTTCGTTTCAAGATGAACAAAGTCGCCGATCACAAAACCGAGCGATGACCAAGTGGATGACGTTTCAGTCAGAATGATCGCGTTATCCTGGATCTCAGCGACGACTTGTGACGGTGCTTGCTTGAGGAAGACAATATCGCCCGGTTCTGCCGCCGCAATCGCTGCTCTCTCTTCGATCGTCAACAAGTTTGGTGAGCCATCCTCGGCAAACCTCTCAATCGTATAACCGTTTTGATATTGTCCGATTCCGTCTGGAACATCCAGGTAGATGTTAACACCAATGATATTCGGTTCTTCGATCACAAACTCCGTATCGGTCACGTTCAAGAACGCTGCCGATTGCAGATTCAATAATTCCTCGACCGTCCAGATCTTGGTCGTATCGTCAATCGCCTTGGTCTCTTCCGCCGTTAGCGTATAGCGGAACTCGGGATCAAAGGCATCGCCAAGTGGTCCCCAATCATCATGCAAATCGTGGTACTGGGCCGATCGATTCGCTTCCAATGTGGTGATGCCGGCGGTCACGAAAGCATTCAGTTCGTCCCCAGCAAGTCCGTTACCTGTTCCTTGCTCTCGCAATTGCTGTTCGTAGAAGGCTCGCTCTTCGGTGACGAGCATGACGCCGAAGTTGGGATCATAAACGGCTGGATCCGCTTGCTGGCTACGGAAATTCCAGTACGCCTGATACGACTGGGTTTGGGTAGCGGCAATCGCTTCGATTCGTTCGTTGCGTTTTTCGTTGGCCCCCAGATCGACGGTCAGTTGAAGGTCGCTCCAGACCATCGCAGCGACATCTTCGATAGCCCGCTCATCGCGAACGGCAACGGTGTTTCCGTCGATCAGCGAACCGCCGTCGAAAGCGTCGAAGGTAATATGCACGTCCCCGCCAGCTTCGATGGTATCGACCGAGATCGCCTCGCTTAATTCAAGCCAAATGTCTCCTGCCGCCTTCGCGTTGAAGTTATTGCCGGGATTTTTGTTAACGTTTAAGAAGTCCGACGCAGCTTGGAACGGATCATTCATGCTGCCGATCGAGCCGGTTTCCGCGACCAAGTTAACGGAGGTGCCAACCACAAAACTGCTGAGAGGACTAAACCGGCCGAACCCATACACGATACTATCTTGGGCGGTCAGTGAGACATTGCCAGCGAAACTGGGGACGCCCGGCGCGCTGACCGCAACGACTTCCACAGGCATGTTTCCTTGGACTTCACGGACTGTGATGTCATCGCTGGTGGTTTGCAGTCCGATGTTGGCTTCCAGTGTTAGCTCGAACCACTTCGCAGTATTCGAGAAGTCTTCGTTGCGTAGGTTGATCGACTCGCGTGTGCCCTTGTACCGATAGACCGACCCTGGTGTCCCGCCAGCGGTATGTCCGGCGGCCACCAACACGTACTGGGTTTCACCCACGGTGGTGGTCGTACCCACCGCACCTCGATCGGAGACAAAGTCAGAGGGCAAGCGATCGGTGATGTTCGTTAACAGGGGTGTGTCGACCGATCCGATTGCGTCCCCCGCCTTGATGCGGATGATCCGGCCACCAACCGTCGCGGTGGGTGACAGTTGGACAACTCCTTTATCACTGGTGATCGACGTTTGCCCGCTCACATTGCCAATTGATCCGGAGACAAAAACCGTGCCGCCCGAGTGGATCGAGATCGCCCCTTCGTTTTGGCCGAGGAACTTGATGTCGACCGGGCGATCCGCATCGACTGAATGAGTGGCAATGAAACGTGTGCCTGTCTCGCGGATCTCCGTCGTCTCGTAAGTTGCCGGGACCAAACAACCGATTGCAGTCGGGATGCTGCAAAGATACCGGTTGCCTCCGGACGTGGTTTTGTCATTGAGATCCACTAGGCTGGAGTTGAAGTCATAGTCACCGATGGCGGCATTCGTATCGGTATAGAAGTAGGCACCCGATTCGAGCAGGCGAGGACTCGAAGCGGAATCTGTATGCTGACTAAAGATGTTGGTCGGCACCTTGATTCCCAAAAGGTTTGTGGAACGATAGATGGTCTCTGTCCGAGTGGCCAAGTCCTGGGCGACCGACCAACCATATCGCAACCCATCTTTGGGCTTGTACTGGAATGTGAAGGCGCGAGGCCGAGTGTCGGTGCCTTCGGGCGTCTGTGCATAGACGTTGTTGCCTTCGACTTGATAGATCGAAACGCCTGGATTGGTTTCCGAGCCCTTATTGAAATCTTTGATGATCACGACTCCGTCGCCTCGCTCGGAAACATCCAGACGTTTTAGCTCGATGTCGTGATCGGTTTGATTGTCAATGTTGATCCTTGAATAGCCACCCAACACTCGCAACTCGCCATTGTGCGTGTTGGAAATACTGCCGGTCAGATCGATATAGCCGCCGCCCGAACGGACTTCTTGGACAAGAATCCGATCGTTGCCGAAGTCGTATTGTAGGATGAAGTTGCCATCGGAAACACTTGTCAGATCTCGAATCTCGCTCCCAGACGAACTGCGGAGCGATTCAATTTCGACGTTGGTTGCATCGCCAATCACAAGGTTGTACTCATCGTTGCCGCTTTGCATCACACCATTGAGGTTGATATATTGTGCGGTGACAAAAATTCGATTCCCGAAGATATTGACCTGGTCGGGGCTTTGATTCAGATAGTCCTGTAGCGAGGCTTCTGTGGGCGGAAACATTCCCGAGCCTGGTCCGAGTGGTTGGCCGTCGACGCCAAGCCCATCTCGAGACAGTTTATTCCAATTCTTGTAAGCTTCTCCGCCAGTGCTGTAGGGTGCGGAGTTGTTGTCACCGGCATTGAAGGATGCCGCCCCTTGCGTGCCAGCGAAGATGCGAGGTGTGCTGGCCAGGATTGTGCCATTGACCAAGATGTTGCCGGCACCCGCTTGGAAGTTGCGCAGCGTCACGTCGCCACCAAGATTCTTGATCGCGCCACCCGAATTGAGTGAGATGTTGGGCCAAGTCAAATCGAGACTGCCGTTATTGGTTAGGCTCGGCGAAGTCACATCGGCTACATTGTCAACCAAAATAAGCGGTACAGCTGAAGCAACGGCCGTGACGTTTTTGGAGTTAAGAAAGACGCCTCCGGTTTGATCAGGGATTTCAATACCTGACAACTCCAGCGACACGAACGAGCGGTTGATGATCTCGACACTGGCATCGCCCGGTGCGTCAAGGGTCCCGCTGCCAAGACGCTCGTCGGCAACGATGTCGATCGAGCCCGCTTGAGCAATGACCGGATCGATGACCAACGTCAATGTTTCTCGGGACACGGGCACTTCGGTCCCTGTGGATGTATCCAGCAAGCCTTGTGCCGCGAGCTTGTCATTGATCCGAGTGATTTCGTTGTTGTAAAACGCAACCAATTCTGGATTTGCACTCGTACCATTGGTTGAGTACAGACCAAGGTTTCGATAGGCCTCTGCGAGCGCAATATCCAGCGATGAGGTAACTGGAGTCAGTTTCTTGGTAAAGCCAATGCCGTCGGTCGAACGTCCGGCCAATACGACGGTATAGAGATCGGGAGAGTCGGGCGTATCGGCAGGAACATTGGCCCGGGTGACCGATTGGATCTCCAGCACTTGATTTCGCTTGATACCCGTTCGCACCGTCCCCTCGATGGTCACGATGCCGCTGGCGCTACTGATCGCATTGCCCTTGAATTGTTCAATACCACCGGCAGCAAACAATCCATCAACCCCATTTGTCTTGTCGACGGGGGCGTTGTAATCGTTGACCGCTTTGACTTGTGCGATCACTTCATTATCGCCAAAACGCTCGGCGTGCAAGCGGATATTCCCAGCCGATTGGACGACCGCGCCGCTGGAAACCGTGACTTGGTTGTCTTGGATCAAATCGGCATTGGCGTAGGTGGTGTCGAGCGGAATCAGGCTACCGGCGAACGTGTCGACTCGTGAATGGATCGTGTAGAGATCGCGATTGGATGCCGTGTCGGTGCCGGACGACAGATGGATATCTCGATCCGCCGTCAAGTTAGCTCCCGCAGCAACCATGACAGTATTGGTCGGCATTACGCTGATCGTTGAACCGCCCCTCACTTCGGTGACCGCACCATAGGTTTCCGCATTGGCTTGTATCGTTACCACGCCTTGGCCTCGCGCGGATGCGGTGATCGTCCCCGTGGATGACAGCTTCGCATTCGCCCCAATTGCCACTTCCGCTTCATCGACCAAGGTGCGAATCGAGGCATTGTTGCTTCCGCCTGCGGCGAGTCCGCCACTGCGTAGTGTGAGTTGATCCGTCACATTGATGACGTTCAGGGCGGTCATGTCCAAGTGAGCTGATACCGAATCACCGACCGTCACGATGGCACCGTCACCAATGTCGATGAGCGTCGTCAGTGACAGGTTGGTGTTGCTGACGACTCCGACGCCTGCGAACAATCCACCGGTGGTGGCGTCGACGTTGCCGGCCTTCCCCAGGTCCGCTTTGCTAATCTCGTTTCGTGCCGTTGCCTCCATTGACCCCGCCGTGACCTTCGCCCGATCACCGACTCGCGAAACAACATGACTGACGACTTCGTTAAACAGTTCACCACCGCTGCCGGATAACAAACCACCTGCTGCAGCGGTCAACCTTGAATTGACGACTGCGACGTGCTTGGCGGGAGTTCTCAACAAGCCAATGACATTGACTTGGGCATCATCGGCAATTTCCGACAGCACATTGCTGAAGCTGTTGGTAATGGGCAGCGCCACCGCACCACTGATGGCACCGCCTGCTCCCGATGTCGTGTTGGCGATGTTTTGGTCTCGCCCGGTGGCTTGTAGCGTTAAACTGCCTGCGTTGACCTGAGCACCGGAATGGATTCGTGCGATCGTGGAAACATCGCTTTTCGCTCCGGCCCGAGTGATTCCCGCGGCAATCAAGCCAATGGCGAGGCTACTTGAATCCGAATCCTGGTTCGTAAAATTCTTTGCGGTGATTGTCATGTCGCCAATCGCGTTGACCACCGAATTGGCTGCGATCACGGCGTTGACGTTCGTCAGATTGGTCGCCGAGGTGACCGTCGCATCGACGCCAATCAACAGACCGCCCGCGGAACCTTGTGCAAAGGCTCGCGACGGAGCTTCTTGTTCATTGGTCGCGGACATGACCAGCCGGTCAACGTTCACGACTCTGCCGGCGCTCTCCAACAGTGCGTTGGCCGATCCACCTAGATTGACTCTGGCGATGGAAACACCGATCGCTGCCCCCGTGCTGACGGACAAACCGGCCGCGTCGGCAGTCGCCAGTGGATTGTTTTTTGCATTGAGCCCCAGCGTCCCGGCGTTGATACTGCTACCGGTAATCGCAACGTCGACATCCGGAGTGATGGTGCTGATCGCGGAGGAGCCGTTGGCGGCTAGTCCGATCACGCCAATGCTTCTCGTTGTGCTGGCGGTTTGAATGTCCGACGTTGCAGTATTGGTTGCGTCAACACTCAGTTCACCGTAGGTGGTCACACGACTGTCGGCAATTTCGGAACTGACAATCGATGCAATCGTGCCTGAGGCGATTGCACCGCCGCCGGCGAGCGACAAACCGATGCTGGTGGACGCGGACGCAGCGGTCGCGGTCGCATTGGCATTGACGTTCTCGGTTGTGAGCACCCTGACGGATCCTTCTGCCAAGACCGTGGATCGGCGAATGGCGGATTGCACTTTATTTTCAATGTTCGCCGTGGTACCGGAAACCGCGACCGTAACCGCCCCCGAAAATGCGCCAAGTGCAACCGCCAATGATGCTGCAGTGACAGTCGTCGTGATCGTGCTACTGTCCTCGGTTAGCAGAGTCAATTCGGCAGCCTTTATCCCGCTGCCAGTGGAGTCTTGGATGACCGAAGCAATTTCCATCGCCACGTCATTGCTTGAGGAAACCCCTGCCCCCGCGATCGCGACAGCGTTCGCACCACCCGCGGCGGCGACACTGAATGCGGAAACATCCGATGTAATCGAACCGGTCGAGTTGGCACGAACGTCCATCGTGGCACCCGAAGTCACCGAGGACTCGTTGATATACGCCTTGACCTGGGCCGCACTCGGAGCGCCGATCGCGGTTGGATCGTCGCTGAACGTGTCGGCATCGCCAATGCGATTTTCAGCGTACGAGAAACCGAACGCGGCACCAACGCCTGTGGTGCCAGCACCGATGGCGGCCGCGGCTGCGACAATCTTTGATTCGATCGTGGCGTTGTCTTTCGCGAGGACAGACACGTTTCCGCCGACCGTCACATCGCTGCCGTCAATCTTGGCGATCGTCTTGTTGCTAATCTTATTGACCGCTCCCGCTCCCGCACCACTGACGCCGACGCCATTGGTTCCGAATCCCGCAGCAACCGACGCGGCGACTGCGGTCGATGTGATCGAAGCACTTTGGTTGGCAAGCACATCGAATCCAAAGAAACCGTCGATTGTCACCGTTGAATCGACAACCGACGCAGTTGCTTGGATGCCAATATCGTTAAATGCGATCGAGATGCCGACGGCCAAGCCAACGCCGGTGCTACCGGAGACAGCGACACCAATCGCGGCACCCACTGCCGTGGACACGATCGACGAAGTATCGAGGGCTTGGACCGATACTCCTCCGCCGCTCAATACATTGACGGTACTATCGGAGATCGATGCGAGGATTTGGTTGTTGATTGCATTATTTGCGCCGCTGCCGGCACCGCTCAGTGCGACGCTGACTCCGCCGCCCACTGCGCCGGCTGCCGACGCTGCGACGGACACCGCCCTGATCTTCGCTCCCGAAGAATGAGCGATGACATCGACTTGTCCCTTGGTATCGATATTGGAGCCATCGATCTTGGCTTCGATGGTGTTGCCGATTTCGTTGAGCGCGACACTGATCCCCACCGCGCCTGCGATACTGTTGCCACTACCCCCGCTAATTCCGATACCAAAGCCACCTGCATCTGCATCGATATCGCTCATGTCGGTGGCATGAACATCAATCTTTCCAGCGGCGGTGGTGACGTTACCGTTGTTGACGATTCCAGCGGACATTGTCTTTCCGATATCATTGATTGCGACTGCACCGGCACCGCCAAACGATCCGGCACTGCCGGGTCCCGTCTTTACCGAAACGCCGCCTGCGATCGACAACGCTTTGGCGATCGACGTTGACATGACCTCCACATCGATATTGCCTGCCAAAACGTTGATCACCGAATCATTGATGGTAGCGGTGTTGTTACCGCTGATATCGTTTAAGGCGAACGAGACGCCGAACGAGATCGCGGCACGGCTACTCTCGGCGGTGGACAGTGCGATCCCAAAGCCGCCCGCGTCCGCTGAGACGGATGATTTGTCATCTGTCTTGACGTTGATGCCCCGACCGCCAGTCGTTTCGACGTCGCTGTCTTTGATAAACGCCGCCAAGTTCTGCACGACCGTATTGATCCCTACCGCGCCGGCACCGGCAAGGTTCAACTTGCCATTTCCGGTCGCTTCGGTCTGGATCCCAAACGATGCTCCGATGATGACCGATTGAATTTCGACCATCGAGTCGGCTTTCACATTCGCGTCGAGCGAACGGACTTTTTGGTGGTCGATGTAAGCCGACACATTGGTCGTTACATTGTTGATCGCCACGGGGATTGTTAAGGCAATCGGACCGATCTTTTTCGCGTTCGCGTTGGTGGTTGCGCCACCCGCGGCGCCGCTGGCCGGGGTGTTACCAAACCCCTGTACCGCACCCGCCATCACCAATGCAAACAAATCGCCGTCGGCCTTGGCAGTCACATCGACCGCACCGCTGATGTTTAGCGTCACATCGAGGCGAGTGACCGCATCGGCAATCGTCGAAGCCCGACCGACGTAGGCGGCAACGTCTTGGTCGATCAAATTGACACCGACCGATGCCCCGATGCCCGTTTGTTTGCCCTTCAAGATCGCACCAGCAATGGCGATCCGATTCAGCGTGTCGGTCGCAGCGACGTTGAGTGAACCAGCCGTGATAATGGCACCGTCGGCGATGAAAGCGTGCGTTTTGTTGTCGATATCCGCAGCCACAATCGATGCCGAGAAGCCAAAACTGGTCGACGCAGCACCCGTTTGAACGACGGCCAAGTTGTCATAGTCGCTGGTCGCTTTGACCGTGACGGCACCATCCGCGATGACTTTCGCGCCGCTGCCAATCGAGGCAATCGTTTCGTTATCGGCCAAAGTCAATAGTAGCACACCGCCCGCCGCGTTCTTGCCGCTAACGCCAAAGGGGTTGGCGAGTTGCTTGAGGAACGTCGTAGGGCTTCCTTCGGAGCCGATCAGTGCTTCGGCAAAGCCCTTGATGTCCAAGTTGTACGAAGCCATCTGGCCGACTTCAATTTGAACTCCCGTCAAATCCGCCAACACGGAAACCGAGGGGTCATTTGTACTCAAGTCGACGTTTTGATTCACTAGCGCATTGTCGTCGATCGTCGCACGGATACGGTTCGTGAAATCGGTAACGCCGATGCCACCGGCGAGTACAAATTTGTCACCGGACGATCCCGCGACTGTCGCGATTTGGACATTGAACAACTGGGACAATCCCATCTTGCCATCAAGCATCGATCCAATGCCGTTCAAGCCGCCGCTGGAAAGAATTTCTAAGGGGTTGATCGCGGAGGTCACCGATTCAACGAGCATCGGATAATCGACGTTTGCCTTGACGATCGTTTGGTCGTTCGCATCGGTGGTCGCACCGGAAAGAATCGTCGCGTCCGAGTCGTTGTCATAGATGCCCACGCCGATGGCCAACGAGATTTCAGTGTCACCGTCTTCTTGAGGATCCTTGCCGGCTTCATTATCATCAACACCGCGGCGTGTGGCGGACGATGTTGATGTGAGTTTTGTTTTCTGCTCGATCTTTCCATCCACGATCAAATCGGCGGCCGATGTCACCACGGCTGTGGGCATGATGCGAGCGTACACGTCATGGTTGAAAGACATGACGGCGGTAGAGCTAGCCAAATCGACCGTTTCTCGTGTACTCGCACTACTGCCCGTTTGTTCCTGTCCCTTGTCAACCGAGTTATTGTTGACCCCCGTCCGCATTCCATTGATTAGAGCATAGCCGCCGGTAGCGATTCGATCGACTTGGCCACTGGCCGCACCGATCGCCACCTCGGCCCACGGCTGTTCAGCGTCGCTAAGTGTCACACCGGCTTCCGCCCCATTAAAGGCGATTAGCGATGCATTCATAATGACCCCTTGGTTGGCATCCCCGCGTGAAAACGCGTGCCCCGTTCCCGAATTGGCATTCAAGTCTTGGATGCTAGCCGCGGTCGCAGCGAACAATGATGTGGTCAAACGAATTTGATTCGGAGCACCAGGATCGATCACAACGCGGTAACCGTACTGGTTTTCCAAACCATCGATTGGTGCATCGGGCAGCGATACGGTGCCCAGTGTTTCGATGGAAGTATTGCCCGTGCCAAAGTTTTTGATGTCACGCAAAATGGTTCGGGTCGGATCGGTGCCGTAGAACACCAAATCGCCGGTTTCCAATCCATGACCAGCGGGAAGGGTGATCGTTTCCCGGTCATTGTTCACATCGGTGTTGGGCGAGAACGATTGCAGCGACTCGGTGAAATAGAAGCCATGTGTACTTGTTTCGGGAGCGACAAAGTCGATCGGTGTGGTCGTGCCGGGAAGTTGTAACTTGACTTTGCCCGCGACTCGCACCACGTCGTAGGCTTGATTTTGAATCAAACCCGCAATCGCGGTCGCGTCTTCGTTCACTTCGATGTCAGGCCCCAAGTAAACGATCTGGGTGACCGAGGCTGGCAGTGTGGCAAGGTTGATCAAACCGTCGCCTGAACCGGCTTCACGACTGACATCGGCTTGATTGAATTTGATGATTGCGATTTTTTTCAGCGTATGCGTACTATCGTTGGGAACTTGGCGGCTATCCAAGTCGATACTCTCTGCCGCCACCAAACGAACCGTTTGGGAAACATTGCCCGCCGTCGAGGCGACGGGTGCCGTCACGTCATGAACGATGTATTCTTTACCGTCGATGAGGCCAAGATCGCCGCTGCCGGCACTAAACTCGATCCTCTCGCCCACCTTGATCGGCAAACTCGCAGGGACCGCATTAAAAGTGATTCGGTCATTGGCCGCATCGACGTTGGCTGCCGTCACCGACAAACGACTGCCGTCGCCAGTCGCTCCGCTAGTGATTGTGCCATGGACTTCGGAGATGATGTCAGCGAAGTCGACTCCGACGCTCAGTGACAACCCACCGGTGCCATCTTGGAACACCGAGGTGGTTGCTTTGACATTATTTTCAACGTTTCCTTTGGCATCCAAATTGACCGTGTCACCTGCAACGATGCTGGCACCGGAAGCGAGGTTGATCCTTGACGTTTCGCCGGTCAACGCGCCAGCGATATTGAACGCACCTTCGACCGACTTGCTCGATGAACGACCATTCGCATCCGCTCGTGCAACGACCTTAGCTTTACTGGTCGCGTTGGTCGTCACGTCGACTCGGCCAGCGGCGATGATGTTTGTCGTTCCTTCCAGTCCCACCGTCGCGGTCGAATCGGATGTGCTCATCGCGATCGAGACTAGAATCTTTGATCCACCACTACCCGTTCCATTGATCGCTACCGCATTGATCGACGCATCGGCCGCCGCGGTGGCACCAATCGTCACCGACGTACTGCTGTTGATGGTGGAATTCAACAGCCCAATTTCGGCAGTCGCAAAATGAACTTTGACCTGACCCGATATTGGCGAGTTCATACTCAGCCCGATTTGCGGGATCGCATTCAATTGATCTGTCAACTGAGTGCCCACGTTGTCTTTGAAGGCACCGACATCATCCCAGCGAGTCGAAGTGATACCGTCGGCCTTCAACGTCACATCACGTCCTCGGATCGTTGCGCCCGACAAATCAATTCTGGCAGCGCGAGTCATGGCGTCGACTACGGTAATCAGATCACGGAACTCGCCCGCCAGATCGTCAGGCCGATCGGAAGCGGTCAGCGCCACCGTTCCATCACTCAGCCCACCAGCGGCCGATCTCGTATCAATCGTCGAACCAGGCCCGATCATGATTTGGAGAGCGGTTAGGTTCACATCGCCCGCATCGCCGCCCAACGCTGTGTCATCCGTCGTGATCGTACCGCTCGATAACTCGATTCGGCCCGCTTGAACCGTTAGCGAATTGCCGTCAAGGTTGACCGCGGAATCGACGATCAATGATGCCGCCGCGATCGTTATTTGATCGTTGTCGATATCGTCGGCAGCGACCGACAGGATGACATCGGTGTTATTGGCTGCGTTGACCACTTGGATATGGTTGCCGCTACGTTGAAGTTCAACATTTCGCAGCGGTTCGTTAACGATAAACGCCGCCAACATTTGCCGAGCTTCAAGTTGTTCGAGTGAAAACCGGCGGCGATTGGCGTGGCTCCTACGAGTGGATCGTGAACGACGGGGTTTCGCTTCAGGGCTTGAAATACGCATTCGGCTTCTATCGGATAGGGATGAACGGCTTGGTGGTGGACTAACTAGGTAGCGTGGTGTTCCTCGAATCGAGAGCATCCCCTCGCTCCGGTGCTCCGCGACCCCGCAATTCGGTTGGGTGGACGCCGTCACGAGCATAGCACAAATCTTTGGGCATTTCGTAGGAAACAAAAAAAATGAGCACTTCGAGCGTTCACCGACTTCGCAACCGGTTTTCGCTCTGGCGGACGAAAACGGCCGTGATTCGAAGCATCGAAAGGGCCCGTCCAACTAAATTGGACTTGTTTTTAATCGACTGCCGCCCGCCCCATAGTGAACGTGTGCGCATTGTTGGGATTAGATAACAAACGTTGACTCGGTTTGTTGGCGGGTCTTCGTCGCAAGAACTCAGTGACCCAGCCTACTTGTCGGCTAGTCTGCTGGTGAACCAAGGGTAGATAGCGGGAATGACCACACAGGTCAACAAAGTACTGGTGATCAGTCCTCCAATCACGACGGTCGCTAACGGTCGCTGCAATTCTGCTCCGTCGCTGGTCGATAATGCCATCGGAAGAAAACCTAGGCTAGCGACGAACGCGGTCATTAGGATGGGGCGAAGTCGGGCGTCGGCTGCTTTCAATGCGGCTTCCCGCCTGCTGCTGCCTTGGATCCGACGCTGTTCTGCATCACTGACCCAGACCAACCCGTTGAGGACGGCGACGCCGAACAGGGCGATGAAACCGACCCCCGCCGCGATACTAAACGGCATCTCACGTAGCATTAGCGAGAACACGCCTCCACTAGCCGCAATCGGCACGCATAGAAAGATTAACGCGGCCAAAGATGCGGAACCAAACGTTGTGTAGAGCAACAAAAAGATGACGATCAAGACAATCGGGGTGATGATCATTAACCGCCTGGATGCGGATTGTAGATTCTCAAAATCACCGCCCCAGCGGATTTCGTAATTCGCGGGTAAGCGTATCGACTCGGCTACGGCTGCTTTCGCATCAGCGACGAAGGTGGCCACGTCGCGTCCTCGCACGTTGGCGGAGACGTAGGTGCGACGCTGTCCATTTTCATGCTCGACCGTTGGTGGGGTTTGCTCTAACTGTATCGTGGCTAATTCGTATAGCGGGACTGGTTTGCCACCAGCACGAGCGACCGGCAACTGTTGTAGTTTCTCGACATCGTCACGCCATGGCTCCGGTAAGCGGACGCGAATCGGAAAACGGGCTCGGCCATCTAAGACTTCGCCAACCGGACGGCCACCGAGGGCCGCAACGACGTCCATCACTTGCTGCGCATCGATTCCGTAGCGTGCCAGTGCATCGCGATCGGGCACAATGGTCAAGGTTGCCAGTGTCGATTGAATGTCCGCTTTTACATCCGCCGATCCATCGATACCTTTGAGTGTTCGCTCGATTTGTTTCGCAAGTTTGGTGAGGATTTCCAGATCGTCTCCGTAAACTAAAACCGCCACATCCGCCTTCACGCCTGCGACCAACTCATCGACTCGCATTTCGATTGGTTGAGTGAACCCGAAGGCAACGCCAGCAACCCGATCACTGAGCACGGTTTCCATCTCGGCAATCAGCTCCTCGCGTGACTTTTTTTGCGGCCAAGACGACGGAGGGTTCAACATGACCCAAACGTCACTTTGGTGAACGCCCATGACATCGTTGGCGATTTCTGGTCGTCCCGTCTTGGTGAAAACCGTTTTGATCTCTGGCATCGCGACGAGCAGCGATTCGACTTGTTGTGCCATCGCTTCCGCACCTTCTAAGGATGCGCTGGGAAGCCGTACCGCTTCGACGAGCAGGTCCCCCTCATTGAGCCTCGGCATGAACTCGGCTCCCAGATTCCGAGCGACCGGAACACTGACGGCAAACACGCTGGCCGCACAGACCAGCGTGATGACTGGTGATTTCACCGCAACACCTACGATCGGCAGGTAAACTTTCTTGATCATTCGAATTGGCCACAAGTCCTTGTCGTGCGGTTTTTTGGGCAGCGACAAAGATGCCAATGCGGGCATCAACGTCATCGACAAAATGAAAGAACCAAGCAGCGCGAACAGAACCGTCAATGCCATCGGCCGAAACATTTTTCCTTCGGTGCCTTCGAGCAAGAGCACTGGAATATAAACAACCGAGATAATCATCTCACCAAACATCGTCGGGCCGCGTACTTCAATCGAAGCATCACGGATGATCGCCAAACGACTTTTGCCTTCGTTGTTCTGGGCCAGTCGGCGGACACAATTTTCGACCATGATGACGGATGAGTCGACGATCAAACCAAAATCGATCGCCCCGAGACTCATCAAACTGGCGGAGATTCCGAAGATCAGCATCATGTTCGACGCGAACAACATCGACAGCGGAATCGCTAACGCAACGATCATTCCGGCGCGAAGGCTGCCAAGCGTGATCAATAACACGATCGCTACGAGTGCTCCACCTTCGAGCAAATTCTTCTGGACGGTTTGGAGTGTTCGATCGATCAAAGCTTCGCGGTCATAGATGACATCGATCAATACGTCGCTGGGCAGTGTTGTTTGCACTTCATCGATTCGTTCTTTCACTCGCGCGACGACGTCTCGCGAATTTTCACCGATTCGCATCATCACCATGCCTGTGACGGCTTCACCGCGTCCGTCTCGGCTAACGGCTCCTTGTCGGGGCATCGCAGCGATCGCGACTTCAGCGATATCCGATAGCAGTAGTGGTGATCCATTCTCGCTGCGACGAATCACGATGTTTTTCAAGTCATCGACGCCGCTGAGCAAGGCTTGACCACGAATAAACCGCTGTTCCTCGTGATGGATCACGTACCCCCCGCCCGCGTTAGCATTGGCCGCTTCGATCCGCGAGTATAAGTCTTCGAGCGTTAGGCCTTGAGCATCCAACTCGTTTGGATCGGGGCGAACTTCGAACGTTTTATAAAATCCGCCCATCACGTTAATCTCGGTAACGCCATCCACACCCCGCAATTTGGGCGCGATATCCCATTCGAGCAGTGTGCGAAGTTCCATCGGCGAAGTCGAATCGCTACGGACTTCGAACTGCAATATCTCGCCTAGTGCGGTGGTCATCGGGCCAAGTTCAGGCGGTCCATAACCCGCCGGTAAACTGGCCGCCGCAGCCGACAATCTTTGGTCCACTTGCTGGGTGGCGAAGTACACGTCGGTGCCTTCGGTAAAGACGATCGTGATCACGGACAATCCAAACTTCGAGATGCTGCGAACTTCTTCAACATTGGGAAGTCCCCCCATCGTCCATTCGATCGGATAGGTGACTTGACGCTCGACCTCGACTGGCGGCAAGGATCCAGCCGATGTGATGACGGTGACTTGCGTGTTCGTCAAATCGGGAACCGCATCAAGCGGTAGTTCCAACGCACTGCGTACGCCAAATGCTGCCATGAACAGCGTTGCGATGATGATGAGCAGCCGATGCTTCAAGGAGAACTCAATTAGTTTTTGTAACATCGGTTTATTCCTCCCCTTCGAGAAGCAGTTCGCTCTTCAGGATGAAGGCACCGGCGACCACGATCGATTCGTCTTCGGTCAACCCGCTGCGGATTTCAACCATGGCACTCGATCGCTCGCCGACGTCGACCGCAACCGCCCTATATCCGCCATCGACTTGGACGAAAACGCTGTCTTGTCCTTCAATGTCGACAACGGCAGATTCCGGAATGGCGATGACATCTTCGAGTGTTTGCGTCGGAACGGTCATGCGAGCAAACATGCCGGGGCGGAACTTGCCAGCGGAATTATCGATTTGGGCGACCAACGGAATCGAGCCGCTCGATGGGTCAACGTTGCGCCCCCAAAATACGACGATTGCAGATTGCGGCGGTGAGACGAGTGAGGAAGTATTGAACGCAGGGGTTGAGACAAAGACGGTGTCACCAGTAGCCACATCAATCGCACCCCAATCGTTGCCGCGAATGTCGGCTTCCACCCACAGGATTCTCGTGTCGGCGATCACAAATAACTCATCTTGCGTCGCCACTCGCTCGGTCGCTGAGTGGACGCGGCGTTCGACGGTTCCGGCTAGCGGTGAGCAAATCGTGAATCGTGAAACGTTCGGGTCGTTTGGGGAGACGTCCAAATCCTCGGTTGATTCGACGGTGCTTCCGAGTAACGTGTTGAGTGTTTGTTTGGCAATCCGAAGTTCTCGGTCGCAAGCATCAAGTTTCGATTGTGCTTGAGCTAGCGATTGTTGTGTTTGGAACAACGACTGTTGAATCGTCGATTCGAGTACCGCTTGCTTCTGTTGCTGGTCGCTTCGGCGTTCGAGAACCAGTCGACCACTGATTGCTCCCTGATCGCCAGCGCGTCCGATCGATTCGACGATATCGCTGGCCAATCTCGCTTGGCTATAGGCGCTTCGTAGTTTTCCGCCGAAGTCGCCAAGCGTTTCGTCTTTCAAACTCCGTTCGATGGTTTCCATTGAGGCGCCGCTACGGATTAGTTTCACTAGTTTGGCGACACCTTCATGAACGTCAGCTTCCCAGCGAAACGCTTTTTCAGCGATCCTCCGGTTCGCCTGGTTCGTCAAGACTTGATTGCGTGCCCTCCCAATGGTAGGGCTTCGGAGTATCGCCACCGCTTGTCCTTCCTCGACTCGGTCCCCTGGTTGGACCCGTACTGATTCGATCACGCCTTCGGTTGGCGTTCGCAGGGAGACATGTCGGGTGTCGTCGTAGGCGAATCTTGCTGGCAAAATCCGAGCTAATTGCAAGGATTTCCGAGAGACTGGTTGGACCTTCATTCCTGCAGCCGATTGCATCGTAGCGTTCAATCGAATGACCTGTCGCGAGGCAATCGGTGAAGGCGCTTTGCCGAGATTGGCTGCGGACGTAGGCTCGGCAGTCTGCGGTTCGTTCGTTTCGCTGCGTGTAAGGTTGGCAGCATACCAACCGGCAGCAATCACTGCCGAGAGCGCAATGCATACGCCCCAAGTGGTTTTTGATTTCATAGTGTCTTGATAAAGTAAGGTTCCTGTCGATGCTCGAATACCTAGGCGGCGACGAGCTAAACAAATGACCGGAACCTGATTTAGCAGATCATGACACAAGAGAATGCGCAGCGTTGAATGTGCAACGCATCAAAGGCATCGCGGAGACGTGGATCCGATGTCGAGACTTGGCAAGTGCTCCATTGATTGCAAGAACTTGCTAGTGCGACCAACGTCCATGTGAGCGATGAAATTTCGCATGTCGATCCGATTTCAAGATGTCTGATGCCCGAGCAGACAAAGTCGGGGTGCTCGACTGGCAACTTGTCTTGATGAGAATCTTCACCGCGGAAAGGTTGCGGCAGTACGAAGTGCCAATGAGGATCGTCAATCGCTAATTGCTCGCACGACAAACCATTATGCTGGCTAGCCAAGTGATCCGAAAGCGATTGAGGCGTCCGAACCTCATCATGCTGGTGCATGACAGGCACGGGCAATGGCAGCAGAACAATGCAGAGTATCCACGCAAACATCGAACGGCTTATCACCGCCTGATGAATCGTGTATAGCATGTTGTTATCTTGCTGCATTGGGTCGGATGTCTCGTCGAGCCACCGTTAAGCCATCGTTAAGCCATCGTTAAGCCATCGTTAAGCCATCGTTAAGCCGCGATCGTGTTTCCCGCGTTCTATCAAAAAACCGCGGCCTGATAGGCTCGCGGTTTAACGATGGAGGTTCTAATCTCAAATGGACAGACAAGGATCTTATCCGCCACACGCCGGTCAATCAAGACTTTTCCGTGTTAAGCTGCTTTGATAACGCGATTTTGCTTTGCGTAGGTGATCCACTCGGTGATTTCAGCCTTATCGGGCAGCTTTCCGCCTCGGATGATCCGCTTGCCATCCCGTGATCGACTTATCGGGTCGATGATGGCAAACAAGTCATCTGGTGTTTGAGCGGCTACCCTTTCGGCCGTCGTGACGCCAGCCAAGACGAGTAGCTGTGCGTCATGGCCTCGCAACATCGGGATTCGGCATACCAAGGTTGCTTGTTGTTGCCATGACAGGATGGTGTCGGAATCGACCCGGCGGTGATTCAACTTTTCGGCAACCGATCGCGTATTTGCGTTGATCAGATCATCGACCGTGAAAATACCAATTCGGTTTAATCTTTCGGCCATACGCGGGCCAATCGACGGGGCATCGACGACGTCGCTACCACGCTCGAGATAGAAACGCAATTCAGCCGCGGTGGACTCCGTCGTTCGATCGGTTCGGGGGATGCGGTTGGAACGTCTCGTCCGCTCGCTTCGGGTTTCCCGGTTGCTCCGATTTGCCCGTTCGTTTCGAGTAGCCCGTTCGCTTCGAGTAGCCCGCTCGCTTCGATTTGCCCGTTCGCTTCTTTCTGACGAGGGAGTCGTTTCACTTGGAAGCGACTCGGTCTCGCTGCGTTCCATTCGAACAACACCGCGGCTGGGCCGTTCGGAAGCACGCGTTCTTCGGCGACTCTGTTTGCTTCCGGCCGTGCGATTGCTTGCACTGCGATTGGTATTGCCGTTGGAGCGGCTGCGGTCGCTGGTTTGCTGGCCGCTGCGGCTACTTGATCGCTCCGATCGCAAGCCGCTTGAGCGGTTGGAACGCGATGCTCCGACGTTGCGGATACCGTAGCGAATCGGTTCACGGTAGGTGTCATAGGCGACGTCGCGACCAGCGATTGGATGTTCGTTTTGCCGTTCAATGTGCGTGCTACGGCGGACGGTCCGGCCGTCGACATAGCGAGTTGAGTTTTCGACGCCCCAGCTATTGGCGGCAGCGATCCAGCTTGTGATGCGTGATAGTTCGCGGCTGCTTCCACTCAGCAGCACTTTCTGACCCTCCTCGGTTGCCAAAAAGTCTTCGACTTGTTGGAGCAAGTCCGTTGGATGGGTCGCAGCCAATTGTGACGGAGTCGTGACACCACAGCCGACGAGGACTCGAGCGTCGAAGCCGCGAAGTTTGGGAACGCGGCAAACGAGCCGGCATTCACTTTGCCAGCGGCGAATCGTCGATGCGTCCACGTCGGCTAATCCGAGTGCATCGGATAGCCGGTTCGCATCTTGTTGCATCAGATGCGTGACATGAGTGACGTTCAAGCCGCGCAGTCGAGCAGCGGCAACCGAGTCGACCGACGGAGCTTGGTCGATCGGACTGTCAACGGTTAAAAAAAAAGCAGGCTCGGCGACATCGTGCCGATCGACTTGGCTAAGCGAACGATTCTCAACCGATCGTAGCGGATGCGACTTCGCCGTTTCAGAGACGGGTGGGGCCGTGGTGTAGGAATCGGTATAGAAGTAGCCGTTGCGATGCTTCGTATCAGGAGAGCGATCTTGGTATTCATGATCGACCATTTCGTAAGCATCTTGCCATGCGGCATCGAGCTTGCGATTGATGTATTCACCACCGCCTTCAGAGTGACGGGCGGTTGCCTGCAATGGGACATTCACGTCCGCGTACAAATGGGGATGGGGTCCCACATAGTTTTCGGATTGATAGTGTGGACGCCACAGAGGACGGTGAGGTTGAGTGTTTCGGTGAGCGTGTAAGTTGAAGCGACGGGCACCGACGCGAGTGGTTTGTTCGGCCAAGGCAGCGTCGCTAGTGAGCAGCAGGATTTGGCGGCCCGAGTTAGCGTAATCTCGCAGCGTTGCGGCGACGGGATGATTGAACCGACCGTCATCCCCAGGTTGGAAAAAGGAGGACGCCAAGCCAGTCGGGTAGCCTGACGAATCACGATAGTCGACATGCGATGCTATGATATCAGGCGTGGTTTCAATGACGAGCGGCACCGTTCGGCCGAGTCGTCCTAGTAGCTCGCCCGCTGCCATGCGAACGGCCAGGACAGCCAAGGCGCGGTCACCGGGTGAGCAATGTTCCTCATCGCGATCACCAATTTGAACGCCACTTCGATGGCTGGCATCATGGACATTTCCATGCCCTAGGTGAGCAGTCGGCCAAGAGATTTGACGCAATCGTCCGCCCGAAATGCGGCATAGCCAACGGCTGGCCGATCCTGCAAGTGGTGAGTGGGTTTGCAGATGAGGTACGCGTGTCGTGCGGAGCGTGTCGCGTAAATCGGAAGCACGCGTTCGCAGCCAAACGATCCGAGAGTAACGAGACAGTTTTTCATCGATCAAACGAAGTTCACGCGTCAGGGCTTCGCGAGTGATCGGGGCTTCGTGATAGGCCAGCGAATCACGGTCGATCGTCGCTGTCGGATGTAGTCCACGGCGAATTTGCATCGCTTCGGACAAACAAGCTTCGAGTTCCACTGTGACTTGATTGAGTTCCGCTTCCCGCTGTGCTCGCTCACCTTGATACCGCCCGTGCAGGTATTGATGATGGTTCGCCCACTTCTGTGTCTGCTTTTTCTCGACGGGCGTGTAGCGATGGATCAGCGACTCGCGATGCTGAGTCAATTGGTTCATCGTCGCCACGAGCCACTGCTCACTACGGTCGAGTTCATGGAGGTCTTTCGCCGTCTCGGATGCGGCATCGGTCGATGCCGAAGCGTGACGCAGTTCGTCTCGGATCGTACGCAATGTTTCTTCGAGTGATCGACTTGGGTACGTTGCCGACATCGGCTGTGATGAATACCAATCGAGGCTGAAATCTTTGTTGCGTTCGTTTGCGACTGCGTAGCGCTCAAGCAACCAATCGATTTGACGAGTAACCGAATCGACTCGACGCTCTAATTCGCTCGTCGAGTGCAAACCAGCCCAGTCGTCTCGAGTCTCAGCGTGATTCGCCTCCGTAGGATGAACATGGGCGGGCCGGGCTGTGGTGTTGTATCGGGTTGCCAATATGGCTTCTCGTAAACCACGCACTTCAAGTAGTGTCCGACGCCAACGAATCAATTGAGCATCCAAGTCGTCGAGGTTACGACGCAAATTCTCATCATGAATCGCGTGTTCGTACCGGTATTCATTTGTTGTCGTCGAGGTTCGAAGCTGTGAATCGACGTCGGTGATCCAATGTCGTAGTTCACTTTGTCGAGCACGTAGTTGGCTGATTCGATCATGTAATTGCGTTAGTCGTTCACGTGATGCTCGGCTTTCCTGATACGGGACACTCGATTCGTGATAGCGGTTTGATGGATGACCTGCTAGTTGGCGGGTCAATTCGTTACGTCGCGAGACCAATGCGTTATGGTCAAATGATTGATGGAATGGGAATGTCTCTTCAAGGCGAGCTAATTCGGTTTCGACTTCCGCCAATTGACTGCGAAGTCCCGCGTGCTGTCTGGATGAATCGTAATCCGCATGATGCTCATTCTCGGCCTGTCCGCTCGTGGGGGAAGTGAAGCCATTGCGTTCATAGAAGGGGTCGGAACCGGAGAGCGGAAGCGTTCGATAGGTTTCGGGGGAGTCGAGCCCATTTTTGAGACATGCGGAAACGACTCGAGCGACATTGACAATCGTCGTATCGGTCAAAACGCCGTCGACGAGCGATTCGGGCAGTTGAATAGCGCGAGCCGATTGGGCGGCAGTCGATTGGACGCCGACAGATCCAATCCAGCTATGGCGAAGCGATTGGTCGTAAGGAGAATGTGAATAGTGAGACGTGTTGCCGCGCGACTCAAACTCGAAGCTTCGCCGACCGGTCTTGGTTCCGTCCTGTTCGCGGCGGAAATGAAGCAGCCCATTTCGGTCAGCCCAGACGACGCGGCCGGAGGAAGAACTCATCATACCCAAGGGGTAATCACGGTCGACGAGCGAGTCGCGGATGAACCGAGCGATTGCCGTCTTGCCCGAACGCTCAGGACCATAGATGACGTTGAGGTGTTCAGCAAAAGGTCCCAATTCTACCTGGTGAAGGGATCCGTGAGCGTCTATGTCGATGCGTTCTAAAAGCATGGTCTGGCTCCTCCATGGCCACGATAATTCGAAAACGGACGTTGATTAGCAAACCAGCACCTTCCTGTGCTGCGGATGGTTTGCGACCGGAAATCATGCCGATCCGTCCACCTCATCTGCGGGGATGAAAACGGACTTTAATCGAAATCGCTATTTTTCCGAAATAGAGAAACTGTGAAACTCGACGATCTTACCCCCATTTTCTACTTTTTTTTGTGGCTCCAGCGTTTTAGTGGCTCTACCGAAGGATCCCTGGGTTGATTCATCAATCCCTAGTACAGAATGCTAGGCTTTTCAGGCATCGCAAGGCAAAATGAATGCTTTTTGACGCATCAACAATCTGACATTCAAAAAAATGCCTCGGCAAAACAAGCTGTTTTACCGGGGCCAAGCGACATTCCTTTTGCCCTGCGATGCCTCAAAAAAACTTCCACAACTGCTTATTAACTTCCTATTAACCTACAAATTTTTCTGAGAAGCCGTTTTTGTTTGCGTCGTCGGTATGATAACAAAACCAAACCTTTCACGCGATTTTCGTCCTTGTCGAGCTTGACGGGGAAAGTAGTAACGTCGTAACGTGAAGCCAGTAGGCGAGTCTCTCCGAGACTTGCAAGAAACCAGTAGGCGAGTCTCTCCGAGACTCGTAAGAAGCCAGTAGGCGAGTCTCTCCGAGACTTGCAAGAAGCCAGTAGGCGAGTCTCTCCGAGACTTGCAAGAAGCCAGTAGGCGAGTCTCTCCGAGACTTGCAAGAAGCCAGTAGGCGAGTCTCTCCGAGACTTGCAAGAAACCAGTAGGCGAGTCTCTCCGAGACTCGCAAGAATACGAGACACGCAAGAATACGATTCCGATGGCTCTCATGAGAACGGGTGAGCCATAAACGGCTAAGGATTTTGGATGGATTTGGCGTCTCGGAGAGACGCCGCTACGGAAGTGTATTTTGGATTTGGCGTCTCGGAGAGACGCCGCTACTGAAGTGTACTTTGGATTTGGCGTCTCGGAGAGACGCCGCTACTGAAGTGTACTTTGGATTTGGCGTCTCGGAGAGACGCCGCTACTGAAGTGCACTTTGGATTTGGCGTCTCGGAGAGACGCCGCTACTGAAGTGTACTTTGGATTTGGCGTCTCGGAGAGACGCCGCTATGGAAGTGTATTTTGGATTTGGCGTCTCGGAGAGACGCCGCTATGGAAGTGTATTTTGAATTTGGCGTCTCGGAGAGACGCCGCTACGGAAGTGTATTTTGAATTTGGCGTCTCGGAGAGACGCCGCTACGGAAGTGCACTTTGAATTTGGCGTCTCGGAGAGACGCCGCTATGGAAGTGCACTTTGAATTTGGCGTCTCGGAGAGACGCCGCTACGGAAGTGTACTTTGAATTTGGCGTCTCGGAGAGACGCCGCTACGGAAGTGCCCTTTGAATTTGGCGTCTCGGAGAGACGCCGCTTCGGAAGTGCACTTTGAATTTGGCGTCTCGGAGAGACGCCGCTACGGAAGTGCCCTTTGAATTTGGCGTCTCGGAGAGACGCCGCTACGGAAGTGTACTTTGGATTTGGCGTCTCGGAGAGACGCCGCTACGGATGTGCACTTTGGATTTGGCGTCTCGGAGAGATGCCGCTATGGAAGTGTACTTTGGATTTGGTGTCTCGGAGAGACGCCGCTACTGATCTGTACTTGGGAAAATTTGGCGTCTCGGAGAGACGCCGCTACTGAAAATTGATTCCGTGCCAAATTCATTACCCCTCTCAACTCTCTTGTCGCTTTCCGTTCTCGCAATGGCATCGGCCATGGCTGGCTGCGCATCGTGGATCGATCGCTCGAATGGAAACTCGACACCTCATTCAAGCCATCGTCAATTGACGTCCAGCTCCGAAGGCAGCCGGTCGATTGTCATTGATGTGGCTTTTCATCCAATTGAACCAGAGTTTGTCGACGAGGATCGCATTGCCTCACTTTGGCAATGGGTTGATGAAATGGTGATCGAACCAGCTCAACGAGAACGACTCGCCGCTAACGGGCTTCGAGTAGGAAAGGTGATTCGCCAAGATCAATTCGAATCGCGGTTGTCAGACATGTCGGGGCCTCAAGATGTTGTCGATATGTTCTTGAGTGAAGCCGACGTTGCCAGCGAGGTTTCGCACGGTGTCAATCGTATTCCAATGCGGTTGGGGAAACGCTACGAACTGCCGCTTCGTCAACCTCGTAGCGGCTCACACGTTACCCTCGTAAGTAGGAACCAAACGACCATAGGAAAGACACTTCAAGATCCGCAGTATTTGCTAGCGATCACGCCAACCAAGTCGGTCATGGAGGGGCAGGTACTGGTTCGTTGCCGGCCGGAGGTTCAGCATGGCAACACGCAGCACAAATGGGTTAGCAGTGAGTCGGCACTTCGGATCGATTCAAGCCGCGAGACGTGGTCACTCGATTATCTCGATATCAACTTCGAAGCGGCCGAGGGTGACGTGTTTTTGATCTCAGGATCCTATCCAAGTTTTGGGCTTGGCAAGGAAATGATGACGGGCAAATCGGTTGACAATGTCGAACAACAAGTGGTCGTGCTGTTGAAAATTTCCAAATTGCCATCGACACCTGAGTCCTTTTAGATGCGTGTACTTGTAACTGGATGCGGCGGTTTTTTGGGTAGCCATATCGTACGCCAGCTTTGCCAACGCGGCGACGAAGTGATCGGGATTTCGCGATCCGAGTATCCTGAGCTTGCAGGTTTGGGAATGACACATCGCCGCGGCGATTTGACCGATGCTGGTTTCTGCTTGGCGAATATTGGTGATGTGGACGCAGTGATCCATACCGCGGCCGTCGCCGGTGTATGGGGACCATGGCAGCACTACTACCAAACCAATACCGCCGCAACCGAACATGTGATCGCGGCATGTCGTGAAAACGGTATTCGAACACTGGTCTTTACCAGCAGTCCGAGTGTCACGTTCGATGGCGAGCATCAGCAAGGCGTTGACGAAACCGTCCCCTATCCGAAGCAGTGGCTATGCCATTACCCTCACACCAAAGCGCTGGCAGAGCAAGCGGTGCTCGGAGCTCACCAATGCGGCAAGCTTCACACGTTGGCTTTGCGGCCCCATCTGATTTGGGGCGACGACGACCCTCATTTGATCCCTCGAGTCATCGATCGAGCCCGCAGGGGCCGACTGCGGATTGTCGGTAACGGGTCGAATCAGGTCGATACCGTGCATGTCAGCAATGCGGCAGCAGCCCATCTGGACGGGCTCGATGCGCTCTCTAACGATCCCTCATTGGCTGGCGGACGAGCCTATTTCATTGCCCAAGACGAGCCGGTCGATTGTTGGCAGTGGATTGCAAAAATATGTGAAATCGGTGGTGTGAAACCGCCGCGGCAAAAGGTCAGTTTTCTGGCGGCCTATCGCATCGGTGCCGCACTTGAGACGGTTTACCGAATGACGGGCCGCCGCAGCGAACCGCCGATGACACGATTTGTTGCTGCTCAATTGGCAAAAGACCATTACTTCGATATCTCTGCAGCGAAAGAACGACTCGGCTATCGGGTCCGGGTCAGCATGGATGAAGGGCTCGAAAGCCTACGCCGGTCCCTGCAAAAGTAGGGCTCAGGCTTTCTTCCCTTTGTCGCTTTGCTCTCCGAGAATAGAGCTTAACACCCTGGCGAAACGCACAAGACGCGAAGTGAACTCCAAGGCAACCAAGTATCGCTTCTACGATTGGGTGACGGAGCCGTGATGACCATCACAATCGGAGATGGATCCAACGACGTTCAATCGTATCGTTCAATCGTATGGTAAATCGATTGGGTGGCGAAGTGTTGGAGTATGCGTTTTAGAAAGATGCGAAAATCGCTAAACACGATCGACGTCTGTTTGTCAAGCCATAAAATGACGCGGATGCAAATGTTGTCGCTTTGTGAGAAAGAAAGCTTAATTTGACTTGCGACCACTTACGATTCGTTACTACCATAAAGGGAGTGCAAGACATACGGGCTTCGTTTTTTTTTGAGCTCGTTTGACGAGTTGCGCCGAAGCGTCTTCAAGATTATTCCTTTTGCGGACAGGATATTCAGTTCATGATTCACTATACATGCGATCGTTGCAAACGAGAGATTGATGCTTGCCACGAAACTCGTTACACAGTGCGAATTGAAATCCAAGCAAGTTCTGATCCCGCTCTTGCTGATTTTGATGAAGACATTGATCATCTAACGGAGCTGCATCAAGTCCTCGAAGGTATTGCGGATGACGACTTGGATTTTCCGCTTTCGCTACCGGCCCAAATTGTGCGTTACGATTTATGTCCAGAGTGTCATCAACAATTCTTAAAGAATCCACTTGGGCGTGATGCGATGATGGCGATCGGGTTTAGCAACAATTAGAGGCAATCGCTCTCGTCGCGGAACAGGACATTCGTCCGGCATCACTTCGTGGCCGAGTTTTCGGCGATTTTCTACGACCCAGGATTCGAGGCTTTCGCTGACTTCTCACGGCTTACCTAGTCGCTTAGCGGCTACACACCTAGCACTTCTCTAGCGGCTAGACTTTGTCATCAACGCCCTCCTCACTTGGGGGCGTTTCTTTTTTGATTCCTTCGCTACAATGCGTGCCGATTCTCTTTTCAACAGTCATTCTTTTTCGACGGAGTTTTCAATCGATGACCACTGCCACTTTGCCCAGCCGTAATGAAGTCAAGAGCGAAGATTGTTGGGATTTGTCGAGTCTGTTTGAGAATGACCAGATTTGGGAAACGGAGCGTGAGAAGCTTGATGAGCGAATCGCAACCTTCGCAACCTTTCGCGGACGGCTTGGCGAATCCGCAGACGTGTTAGCCGAGGCCTTAGCCTTTGACAGTGAATTCGATCGTTTGGCTGAGCGGGTTGGGACGTATGCTTTCCTGCGAACGACGGAGGATCAAGGCGATAGCGAAAGCCAGGCGATGAAGATGAAGTTTCAAAACTTGGCCGTGCGGGCTGGGCAGGCAGCCAGTTTTTTTCGGCCTGAGTTGTTGGCGATTGACGAAGCCCGAATGGCGGAGTTGATCGCTGATGAAAAGCTGAAGCCTTATCGATTGCAGCTCGAGCGTCTGCTTCGCTATCGGCCTCATACTTTGACCAACAATGAAGAGCGATTGTTGGCGATGCAAGGCGAGATGGCATCTGCCGCTGGCAATGCTTTTCGACAACTCAATGACGCCGACCTCCGTTTTGGTGAAATCGAAGACGCCGATGGACGCAAAGTTGAATTGACCCACGCCACCTTTAGCCAATTTCTGATTAGCCCCAACCGTGAGGTTCGCAGAAAAGCATTTCACCAATACTACCAATCTTTTGTCGAGCATGAAAACACGCTCGCCGCGACCCTTAGCGGTAGCATTCAACGCGATGTCTACTATGCACGGGCAAGAAACTATCAATCGAGTCTCGAAGCTTCTCTGTTCCCTGACAATGTTCCGGTCGATGTCTACGACAACCTGATTACCGCCGTACGTGATTCGCTTCCGAACGTCCACCATTATTTGGATGTTCGACGACGCAAGATGGGGATCGACAAGATTCATCACTATGACACCTACGTTCCTATCCTTAGCGGTATCAAAAAGCAACACTCTTGGGATCAGGCGGTCAATCTTATTCTCGAATCACTTGCGCCCCTTGGCAATGAATACCTTGGTGTTCTAGAGGCCGGGCTTCGTGGTCGTTGGTCGGATCGGTACCCGAACCGAGGTAAACAAAGCGGGGCGTTTTCTTGTGGTACGTTTGATGCCGATCCGTACATCTTGATGAATTTCAAAGAAGAAGTGCTTAACGATGTGTTTACGTTAACCCACGAAGCTGGGCATTCGATGCACAGTTGGCATTCCGCGCGTCATCAGCCGTTTGAGTACTACAACTATACGATCTTTGTTGCCGAGGTCGCCAGCACGTTCAATGAGCAATTGCTAACCGATCATCTACTCAAAAACGCAGCGGATGATCAGGAGCGTGCGTATTTGATTAACAATGAACTCGATGGAATTCGTGCGACCGTGGTCCGGCAAACGATGTTCGCCGAGTTTGAGAAGATCACTCACGAGATGGCGGAAGCTGGGGAACCGTTAACGGTGAAAGCATTCCGCGATGTCTATCGGAATTTGCTGAATGCTTACTTTGGTGACGGCTTTGTGATCGACGATCAATTGGAACGCGAGTGTTTTCGCATCCCTCACTTCTATCGCGCGTTTTATGTGTACAAGTATGCGACGGGATTGAGCGCCGCGGTTGCTTTGTCGCGGCGTGTTCTCGAGGGCGGGCAAACGGAGCTCGACGACTACCTGCGATTTTTGTCAGGCGGATGTAGCAAAGACCCACTCGATTTGCTGCGAGATGCTGGAGTCGATATGACCGAACCGCAGCCAGTCGCTACCACCTTGAGCCGGTTCCGTGAATTGACCGATGAGTTGGATTCATTGATCTAGATTGTCACGCTGCTCTCCGGCCGGGAAGCGTATTGTCAATACGCTTCGCACGGTGAGCAGAGAGACATTGTAAGATGGCTAATGAATGAAGAATACGGACCAGCAAATGAAACAGTTTGTCCAAGTTTGGGCTGACGTGGGTGGAACCTTTACCGATTGCTTTGTGGTTGAAGATGGGAATCGAAGGAGCATGAAAGTGCTCAGCAGCGGTGTGATTCGCTTACCTGTCGTCCGTCAAGTCCATGCGAAATTCATCGTCATTTCTCCTGATCCCGTTGTATGCGAATTGCCCGAAGGTTTTTGGGGCGGTTGTACAATGCGATCGATTGGTCATGACGGTCAATCAATGGTTCTGGGAAAGATCAAGCGTTTCGATTCTGGCAGCGTTGCGTTTGAGTTGGACAAGCCGGTTCCGAATGACGTTTGTGTTACTCCAAACAGCATCATCGAACTCGATCCGAACATCGAAGCGCCTGTCTTGGCCGTTCGGTTATTGATGGGGATCTCACTAAGCGACGAACTGCCACCGCTTGATGTGCGCCTTGGCACAACCCGAGGCACCAATGCGTTGCTAACTCGAACGGGATCGAGCACCGCGTTGGTCGTTACAGCGGGGTTTGCCGATCTGCTGAGGATTGGTGATCAAGATCGTCCCGAGCTATTCGATTTAGTCATCAAGAAATTCTCGCCGCTGACCGAGCAGGTTGTCGAAGCCAAAGAACGACTCGATGCCAGCGGTGACGTGCTCATTCCACTTGACGAAGAGCATCTGCGATCAGAACTGAAAGAGCTTCGCAGGGGCGGAGTCGAATCGATTGCCATCTGTTTTATGCATGGATACTTGAATGACGTCCATGAAGAGATCGCTGAGCGAATCGCCAAGCAGGTTGGATTCGAGCAGATTAGTCGTTCGAGTGAAGTCGCACCGCTTATCCAAATGGTGTCGCGAGCCGAAACGACGACATTGGATGCCTATTTGAATCCGATTTTGGCAGAGTACGTTCAGCGCGTGGAAGAACAATTCGGTGGCCCTGACAAGTGCCGTTTGAGAATGATGACCAGTGGGGGGAATTTGGTGACCGCGGCTGCGTTCCGCGGCCGCGACAGTATTTTGTCGGGGCCAGCGGGCGGCGTCGTCGCTCTTGCTCATGTCGCCAAATCAGCCAATGTGTCCGCTGCGATTGGTCTCGATATGGGAGGCACGAGTACGGACGTTAGTCGGTATCGTGGACGTGTCGGGCGACGGTTCGAATCGCGAGTTGCGGGGGTTCGCGTAATGACGCCGATGATGGATATCAAGACCGTCGCGGCAGGTGGAGGATCGATTTGTGATTTCCAAGAGGGACGTTTGACCGTTGGACCCGCAAGTGCCGGGTCAACGCCTGGACCCGCTTGTTACGGCCGCGGTGGGCCACTCACGGTAACCGACGTTAATCTAATTTTAAATCGTTTGTCGGAAGACCACTTCCCCTTCCCACTCGATCGCCAAGCGGCGACCGAACGACTCAATCAGATTGCTGCAAAACTACCCGACTCTTTGTCGCCTGATTCGCTCGAAGCTTTGGCTGAAGGTTTTCTACAGATCGCGGTCACTCACATGGCCGAGGCGGTTAGAACGGTTAGTACAGCCGAAGGCAACGATGTTCGGCAAATGACGCTGGTAGGATTCGGTGGTGCTGCTGGACAACACCTGTGCCACGTCGCCGACGCGCTGTCAATGAACGAAATCATCGATCATCCGCATAGTAGCACGCTTAGTGCACTTGGTATGGGGTTGGCCGAAGTCGGTCGAGTGAACACGCGAGGGGTTTATCAGACGATCGATGGATCGACCCCGCAGGTACTTGCTCAACTTTGTGGCGAATTGAAAATCGAAACGCTACAAGAGCTACAGTCCGAGCGATTTGCAGAGGGAGACGTTCATTACGATTACGAGGTGGATGTCCGCTACGTGGGGACTCAGTCGACCCTAACGCTAGCCGCTTACCCACTTGAAACGATCGGCAGGCGGTTTCACGAAAAGCACCAGCAAACGTTTGGTTACCGGCGCAGCGATCGATTGGTCCAGTGCGTTTCGATACGATGCGAAGCGACCATCGTGGCTGAGCAAAGTGGATCGCAGCAAGAGCAGCTCGATCCCGACTCACCCGATGCGAAAACAACGTTGCCGAATTCTGAAACGTATCATGGCGTGGTCAATCGATGTGAATTGAAACCAGGTGATACGATAACGGCGCCGGCGATGATTATCAGTGGCGAATCGACGCTGATCGTCGAGTCAGACTGGAACGGTGAAGTGCTGTTCGATGGTACGATCCGGTTGCGTCGAACGCCATCGACATCGGTTTCGTCGGTCGCGTTACCGACCGAGAGCGTTTCGGCGGAGACCGACCCAGTGCTGCTGGAAATTATCGCCCGTCGCTTGCAAGGGATTGCCGATGCGATGGGAGAAGTTCTGCGGCGAACGAGTATTAGCGTCAACGTCAAAGACCGGCGTGACTATAGCTGTGCCGTTTTTCGACACGACGGATCGTTGATCGCCAACGCACCCCATGTGCCCGTTCATTTGGGAGCGATGGGGCATACGGTTCGGCATCTGATGAAAACATATCCGGTCATGTTCGCAGGCGATTGCTACTTGAGTAACGATCCATTTGCGGGCGGATCGCATTTGCCCGACGTAACATCGGTGACGCCTGTGTTTTGTGACAAGCACGTTCTTAGCGGTCGGCCTGATTTCTTCGTTGCAACCCGCGCGCATCATGCTGAAATTGGTGGGCGGACGCCTGGTTCGATGCCTCCTGATGCCGTTTGCTTAGCAGAGGAGGGAATTGTGATCCGCGATTTCGCCTTTGTTCGAGACGGTGTTTGTCGTGAAAAACAGCTAAGGGAGCATCTCATCAGCGGACCTTATCCGTCTCGAAACGCTGATGAGAACTTGGCCGACATCGCGGCTCAGCAAGCAGCGGGCGAGGAGGGAGTTCGTCGACTGATAGAAATGACAGAACTCTATTCGGTCGAAATCGTTGATCACTACATGCAGCGGATTCTTGAGGTTGCAGCGGATACCGTCGCCGAGTGGATTCGCGGTTTACCAAAGCATTCGATGACGTTTTCGGATTCGCTTGACGATGGTACCGAAATCGCTGTTTCGATCCAACGCAAGGACGCTCAACTTGTTATCGACTTTGCTGGAACTGCCGACGTGCATCCGCACGGTTTCAATGCAACACCTGCAATCATTACGGCAGCCGTTTTGTACGTGATCCGCTCTGTCTCAGGCAATTCCCAATTGCCTCTTTGCGATGGTGTGCTTCGGGACATCGATCTGCTCATCCCCTCGGGTTTGTTGAATCCGCCTGCGAATCATGATCCAAATCGATGTGCTGCGGTTGTCGCAGGCAACGTTGAAACGAGTCAACGAGTCGTCGACGTGTTGCTCGGCGCATTGCACGCTGCGGCCGCATCCCAGGGAACGATGAACAATCTACTCATCGGTGACGAAACATTTGGTTTTTACGAAACGATCGGCGGCGGAAGCGGAGCGACCAACGATGACAACGGGGCTGATGCTGTCCATACTCACATGACCAATACACGCATCACCGACCCCGAAGTGATGGAGTCACGGTTACCGCTCCGGCTAATGAGGTTCGAAATTCGACGGGGGAGTGGAGGGGATGGACGACGGCGTGGAGGAGACGGCATGATTCGGGAAATTGAGTTTCGAAAGACGTTGACGCTATCGTTAATTACCGGCCGAAGAACCCGCCCCCCCTACGGAATCGACGGTGGCAATGCCGGTAAAATAGGTAGAAACTCGCTATTCAAGAAGGGGAAACGAATCGACCTACCTTATGCAGTCACGACAATGGTCGAGACCGGTGACATTCTCTTGATCGAAACCCCAGGCGGAGGAGGGTGGGGGCAGGAGTCAGGGAGTCAGGAGAATAACAAATGACAAATGACAAATAACCCTCACAATTGTGACCGCGAGGGGAGTGGGTCAGATTTGCGGTTTGGAACGACGATGGATAGATGATAACCGACTACGTTTTCGCCTTATCGCCTTTTTTCCTCGAGTCCTGCTGATGTCAACCGCTAGCACCATGTTCAAGGAACCAGGCCTTAAAAAGGCCGCTGTGTTGTTGATGTCGATGCCGACGAAAACGGCCGCTCGGGTGCTTGCCCAATTGCCGCCACGAGCGATTGAGGCGGTTAGCATTATGATCGCACAGACTGAGTCGGTAGGTGGCAGCGAGCAAGAAGTCGTGATTGCTGAGTTTTTGACCAGTAAGGCGAGTTCGATCTACGCCAGCCCTGGCGGGTTGGAGCGGGCAAAAGAACTGATCCGCGAAGCTCTCGGACGCGATGCGACCGAAGTCATTGGCAATCTGCAACAAACGATCGAATCCACTCCGTTTGGTTTTATCAAAAAAGTCGATTCGCAAACGCTATTACAGTTCATTGGTGAAGAGCATCCGCAAACGATCGCACTTCTGTTAAGTCATGTTCCCGCAAACTATGCCTCCGAAGTGATGAGCGGCTTGTCAGCCGAAAAGCAACTTGAGGTCATCCGCCGAATTGCCTCGATGGGACGGTGTAGCCCCGATGCCGTTGCCGAATTGGAATTCGGTCTCGAAATGCGCCTCAGTAGCATGGTCAACCAACAACATAGCAACACCGGCGGTGTCGAGAGCGTCGCGGAGATTTTGAACGTTGTTGAACGATCGGTCGAGCGGACAATTATGGAAGCGCTCTCCGATGACGACCCTGAACTTTCCGACGACATTCGGCGTTTGATGTTCGTCTTTGAAGATATCTCGAAACTGGCTGACCGCGATATCCAATCGCTACTCAAAAATGTCGAAACCGCACAATGGGCGATGGGGTTGAAAGGGGCGAGTCAAACGCTGCAAGACAAGATCATGAAAAACATGAGCACGCGAGCGGCTGACAATCTTCGCGAGGAAATGGAGTATCTTGGTAGCGTTCGATTGAGTGAAGTTGAATCGGTCCAACAAAAGGTGGTCGATATCGTTCGCCATCTCGAAGACACCGGCGAAATCTCTCGCCCCACAGGTGATGAGGAAGACGAGTACATCAACTGATGTTCACAAGCGATGAGTGTAGAGAAACTCGCCGAAAGCTCCGAACCATATGATTCCCGCTACAGTCTTCTTCGATGGTACTCCAAAACCGGTACTCCAAAACCGGTGCTCCAAAACCGGTGCTCCAAAACCGGTGTTCCAAAACGCAGCGTGGAACGGGTAAGGCTGAGGGGGGGCATCGAATGAATGTCATTGATTCAGCAACGTTGCCGGTTAGGGAGGATACCCTTATCATAAGAGCAGACAGAACCCCCTAACCTCACTTGATGAGTTTTCTGATGAAGCGACATACCACTGGTTACCTCTTTTTCGTCCTCCTTGGCGAATTTCTGTTCGTCAACGTCGCCTGTGCACAACCGCCGGCCGCGGTTGCACCGGAAGTGGCAAAAACGGACAAGAAGTCGCAAACACCGGAGAAAACCGAGCGATCCTATCTTCGTGTTGATGAAACGGAAGAAGGCAAATCACGAGCGTTACAAACGGCGATTGTTCAGTACGTCGGAAAGCCTGGTTCTCCATTTGCTGGCCAAGAAGTCGATTTGGTGGGCGTGGTCCATATTGGCCAAGCTGAATACTACCAGGAACTCAAGAAGCGGTTGGCGACTTACGACACCGTGCTTTACGAGTTGGTTGCCCCCGACGGAACGCGAATTCGTCCCGAAGATTTGGAAAAACGTCGATCTATCTTGGCATCGATGCAATCGGGGATGAAAGATATGTTGAACTTGGAGTACCAGCTTGAAAAGATCGACTATATGGCCACCAACTTCCGCCATGCTGACATGAGTCCCGAGGAGTTTGCCAAAGACTTTAATCGTCGTGGAGACAGTATTTGGAAAATGGGAGCCCGGATGATGGGGGCCGGGATGGCTACCAATGCGGCTAACGGTGGTGAAGCAGGTTTGTTGTTGGCGTTGTTCAGCGACGATCGTGCTCGTCGAATGAAACAGGTGATGGCGCGGCAAATGGTTGATATCGACACCGTGACCGCTGGCATGAGCGACGAAAACGGTGAAGATACGCTGATCCAAGGTCGTAACGCGAAAGCTTTTGGCATCCTTCGAGACGAACTTGAGCAAGGGAAAAAGAGGGTCGCCGTCTTTTATGGTGCTGGCCATTTGCTCGACATGGCCAAGCGACTCGAGAAGAATTTCGAGATGACCTACGTCAAGACCGAATGGTTGGACGGTTGGGATCTGACCCGCAACTAAGCGATCTTTTAGGAGTTGGATTCCAGTCTTTAGCCGCTCCGCGCGCCGCTTGAATCGGTTAAAGCCTGGACTCTAACGTTGTGATTGATAAGAATGCGGCATCGGTATTTTCACTCTTTCAGTATGGGATGACTTCTATGCGTGTACTTTCTGGTATCCAACCAACTGGGCGGCCTCACTGGGGCAACTTTTTTGGAGCGATTCGCCAATACATCGATCTGCAACAGGAAAACGATGGGTTCTACTTTATCGCCGATCTGCACGCGTTGACGACCGTTCGCGATCCCGAATCCCTGCGTCAATACACGATTGACGCCGCACTCGATTTGTTGGCCCTGGGTTTGGATCCCGACAAAGCGACTCTGTTTCTTCAGTCGCATGTCCCCGAGGTATGCGAATTGACTTGGTTGCTGATGACGGGCACGCCGATGGGACTTCTCGAACGCTGCCACGCCTACAAGGAAAAAAAGGCGAAAGGCATGACAGCGGATGCCGGATTGTTTACCTACCCCGTTTTGATGGCCGCTGATATTTTGGCTTACGATTCCAAGATCGTTCCGGTTGGCCAAGATCAAGTTCAGCATATCGAGGTTTGCCGCGATATTGCCGGTAGCTTCAATCATACGTATGGTGAAACGTTTGTCTTACCCGATGCGAAAACGCTCGATCATTCTTCCAAGGTTCCAGGAACGGACGGTCAAAAGATGAGCAAGAGTTATGATAATACCTTGCCATTGTTCGGGAACGTCAAACAAATTCGCAAACAAATCATGCGGATTACGACCGATAGCCGCCCGATGGAAGACTCGAAAGAACCCGCGGACGACCACTTGTTTCAACTATATCGATTGTTTGCATCGGAGAGTGAAATTGAGTCGATGGCTGCAATGTATCGCCGCGGCGGATTTGGTTACGGCGAAGTAAAGAAGGCGGTCGCCGAAGCGAGTGAGGCGTACTTTGAAGACGCCCGCGCTCGACGCGACGAATTGGTTGCCAACCTCGATTTTGTTCACCAAACGCTTCGTGACGGAGCGGAGAAGGCCCGAAAAGTTGCCGCCGAAGTGCTCAGTCGTGCCCAAAGGGCTTGTGGAATACGTTAACCTATGACCATTCTGGGAATCGGAACGGAAATCGTCGAATGCGTTCGCATTGCGAAGATGATCGAACGGCATGGTGAGCAATTTTTGGAACGGGTCTATACGGCCGATGAAGTCGAATACTGTATCCAAACCGTTGATTCAACCCAGCATTTTGCGACGCGGTGGGCAGCGAAGGAAGCGGTGATGAAGTCGATGCGGTGTCGCCACCAAGGCGTGCGTTGGACCGACATTTCCGTCACGGTTCACAGCGGCCATGGAGCACAAATTGTCTTGTCTGGTGCGGCTCAACTTTGGGCCGAAACGCATCTAATCACTAAACTACACGTATCACTTGGCGTTTGTCGTACTCACGCGACCGCTTACGTGATCGCAACCGATGAATTGGATTGATTGCCTATGTTTCGTCTCGCACTGCACTGGCAAATCTTCATCGGCATGATCGCCGGATCGTTACTCGGTGTTACTCTCAACCTGACGTGCTCTCAACGTTCGGTCAAGATTACCGCTGCCGATGGATTGCCAAAAACAATCGTTTCGGCAGAAGTGAACGATTCGAGTTCTTCGACCACAATACGCTACACCGATAAGGAAGGCAAAACGACGGAGCGGATCATCGACCCGGTTTCAAAGAACCCCGACGTGTTTGCATCGATCGAAATGCTGGAGAAAACGGACCCGATCGCGGTTTCGGTCTATCATCACCATGGCCGCAGCTTCGCAAAGCAGGTGGGGGCGTGGTTTTCGAAGATTGGTGGTCTGTTTCTAAGGATGTTGCAGATGGTGGCCGTGCCCCTGATCGTCACCTCTTTAACGACGGGTATCCTAGGGCTCGGTTCCTCGGCGGGCATTGGACGGATGTTTCGCCGTACGATTTTGTACTATCTATGCACGAGTTTGCTGGCGATCTCGACAGGTCTATTTGCGGTCAATTTGGTTCGTCCTGGGCTTCGCGGTGCGGAGGTAAAGCAAGCGGTGACCGAGCCTGCCGAAGCAGCCTCTTTGGTGGACGTTTTGTTCGATCAACTCGAAGCGATGATTCCCAAGAATCCACTGCACGCGTTCGTCGCACCGAATTACTTATCGATCATCGCCTTTACGGTGGCATTCGCGTTGTTCACGATTTCGGTGGGGGGGGCGACTCTTGAGCGAGTCGGGAACATCGCGACCGCCGGTTTCGAAGTGATGATGGCGATGACCATGGCGATCATCCGTTTGGCTCCGCTTGGCGTCTTCTTTTTGATCGCAGCCGTCACGGCGACACAGGGAATGAACGTTTTTTTTGCTTTGGCTTGGTATGTGGTCGCCGTTTCGTTGGCGCTCGGCTTTCATGCCTTGATCACGCTGCCGTTGATTTTGAAATTCGTTGCCAAGCGAAGTCCGTATGAATATGCCAAAGCGATGTCGCCAGCGCTATTGACCGCGTTTAGTAGTGCCAGCAGCAACGGAACCTTGCCTCTCACGATGTCAAACGTTGAAGAACGAGCAGGGATCAGCAACCGGACGGGGTCGTTCGTCTTGCCGCTCGGTGCGACGATCAACATGGACGGTACGGCGTTGTATGAAGCCGTTGCCGTGTTGTTTATTGCTCAACTACATTTTGGAATGAACTTGCCCGCCAGCCAACAAATTGTGGTGGCAACGACGGCGTTGTTGGCCAGTGTGGGAGCTGCTGGGATTCCGCACGCGGGCTTGGTGATGATGGCGATCATTTTGCACGCGGTCGGTTTGCCGATTGAAATGCAAGGCGTGATTTTGGCGGTTGACCGAGTCCTCGACATGGCTCGAACAGCCGTCAACGTATGGAGCGATTCGTGTGGCTGTGCCGTCGTCGAGTCTCTCGAAGTCAAAGACGCCGCGGCATAACGAATCGCTCGGAATCATGAGTTTCGTCCGGGTTTCTGCACCCTCCCCCAAACTCCGTTTGGTAGAGGTGGGACGGTTGTTGACTTAGCTGGAGTATCAAACCGCCATGATCTCTTCGCTGCGTCGGCAAACGCCTACCCGCTGTGGCAGTGGCTTGCTGGGGCAAGATCCCCCAGCCACTCGTTTGCCAAGCCGGAAATCGAGTGGTGACAAAGCACGACAGCTAATCTCCGATTTTTGCAGCATCCGGTTCGACGGGAGGCAGGACTGCTTTCGGTTTTTCCGTAACGGTGCCTGGTACGAGCCATGGGCCTTTCGAGTGGTCTTTGATGAGCTGGGTCAACTCTTCGGAATCGATTGCTTCCACATCGAGTAGGCGTTGGGTGACTGCTTCGAGGACTTCGCGGCGTTGCTCCAGGATTTCGCGTGTTTGCATCAGAGCGTCTTCGATGATTCTGGCTACCTCTTTGTCGATCATCTTCGCCATGTCTTCGCTATGATTCATCTGCAAACCATCGCCTCCGCCGCCCGCCAAGAAAGGTGACCGAGAACTACGCCGGAAATTGATCCGACCCATCCGGCTCATGCCGTAGTCCATCACCATACTGCGAGCGATTTCGGTACATCGTTCCAAATCGTTCTGAGCGCCGGTGCTGATGTCTTGGAAAATCATCTCTTCGGTTAGGGTTCCCGCGAGCAACACCTTCATATTGCTTTCGAGTTCTGACTTGGTCATCAAGTATCGATCTGATTCCGGACGCTGCATCGTGTAACCGAGAGCTGCCAAACCGCGTGGTATGATACTGACTTTATGAACGGGGTCGGTGTTGGGAAGGGCGGCAGCGACAATCGCGTGGCCTGCTTCGTGGTAGGCAACGCGGATTTTTTCGTCCTCGTTCATCACGCGGTTCTTTTTCTCGAGTCCTGCGGTCACTCGTTCGACCGCTTCATTAAACTCTTGCAATCCCACGGTTTGTTTTTCGGCGCGGGCGGCCAATAACGCCGCTTCATTAACCAAGTTTGCCAAGTCAGCGCCGACGAATCCAGGTGTAATCGAGGCGATCTCGCGAAGGGTGACGTTTTCATCCAAGCGTACACTTTTTACGTGCACCTTCAAGATTTCTTCACGGCCACCCACATCCGGACGATCGACGAGTACGTGACGATCGAAACGACCGGGACGCAGCAGTGCCGGGTCGAGTGTTTCTGGGCGGTTGGTTGCGGCGACGATGATAACTCCGGAATTGGAATCAAACCCGTCCATTTCGACGAGCAGGGCATTGAGCGTTTGTTCGCGTTCGTCGTGGCCACCGACGACACTGCCGCTGCGGCTCTTGCCGAGTGCGTCTAACTCGTCGATGAAAATGATGCACGGTGCACGACTGGTCGCTTGTTGGAACATGTCGCGAACGCGAGCGGCGCCGACGCCGACAAACATCTCGACAAAGTCGCTTCCTGAAAGACTGAAAAAGGGCACGCCCGCTTCCCCGGCGATTGCTTTGGCCAAAAGTGTTTTTCCTGTTCCCGGCGGGCCGACGAGCAGGACACCCTTGGGGATGCGGCCACCGAGTGCTTGATACTTTTCGCTATTCTTCAAAAAGTCGACGACCTCACGAACTTCGTCAATCGCTTCCTCAATTCCTGCGACATCGTCAAACGAGATCGGCAAATCGTCTTGTCCGTACAATTTTCCCCGGCTTCGTGAAAACGACATCGGCGAACCGACACCGCTGATCCGCCGCAGCATCATGATTCCTAACATCACTAAAACTCCGATCATCAGCAATTCGGGCCAATGATCTTGGAAGAAACGACTAGGCCGATCATTGTCCCAAACGACGTTTGACGCGGCGAGTAGCTCGGTCAGTTGGCGATCCTCGGCCTCGTTTCGAATCGTACGAATCGTCTTGAATGCAAGTCGCTTCGCGGGTTCGCTCGACGTACTGCCCTGGGTGCCCAATTCCCGATACATGACGGTACCGGTGATCGTATCCTCGGCAACCTTGATTTGCTTCGGTTCACTGTATTCGACCCAAATCTTTGGGTCGGTGATTGACGGTACGGTTAGAGAGCGAACGGGCGCCTCGGGATCTTCACTCGATATATCAGACGAGACAACTAAATCATGCGTCTGGTCGTGATACTCCGCCTCTTTTTCGAGTAGGGCTAACAAATCGGGATAGCGTAAACGCCGTTCGGTATCACCAAACAGAAACGCGCTGGCCAGCACCACCGTGACCACCACTGCCAGAACCAACCAGACGTTCCCCCCGCTGCGAGGATCATTCGAATGGTTTTTCTTTCGTTTCTCATCACTCATATAATTCTAATTCGCTCTGTGAGTTTCGCTTTAGCAGATTTCAAATGCAGGAAAACAATGTTGCCCGCCGCCGTGGATCTTGTTGAGGATCCTCACGTACAGGGATCTTTCACAAGCGGGGATCTTCCACAAGCGGGGATCTTCCACAAGCGGGGATCGTTAACCAATCGGGATCTTTAACAAGATCCACTACCGCAAGTCCGTTTGTCAACACTTTGGTTGCCATCGCGGCGGGACAAGTCTAATTTAGGGGAACCGTTCTTTCGAACCTAACGTATCGTTCATTACATCTCTTTTCCCTTTTTGGTTCTCTCCGTCGTCATGTTGCCAACCGAAACCGCGATCAATGAGCAACGCAACCGCGAAATGGCGACGACACGAGTCGCCGTTCTGGGGGCAACCGGCAGTATCGGGACAGCGGCTTTGGGGGTTCTGAGGCATTTAGACAAGGTTGATCCCGAGTCGCGGTGGCGATTATTTGCTGCCTCAGGGCATGGAAATATGAAATTACTCGGCGAGAGTCTCGATGCGCTGGAGCATCCTCCCGAGCATGTTATCTTGTCCGATCCGGAATTAGCACCCCATTTTTCGACCCGTCACCCGCTCGGGCGATCGTCGGGTCAGAGTCAGGTCAGTCTCGGCCCGGAAGCTCTTGTCCGAATTGCCAGCGACCCGATGGTCGACGTGGTGGTTGCCGCAATCGTCGGTCGAGCGGGACTCGAGAGTACGCTGGCAGCAGTGGAGGCTGGCAAACGTGTCGCCCTTGCCAACAAAGAAACGATGGTCGTTGCTGGCTCGCTTGTCCAGAGGATGGTCCAACGCAGCGGCGGTGAAGTCACTCCCATCGACAGCGAGCATTCGGCCATTTTCCAGTGTTTGGGCGAAAAGTGTTGCAAGCCGAAAAAGCTGGTTTTGACTGCTAGCGGGGGACCGTTTCGTCGTTGGACGGTCGAGCAGATGGAAAATGCAACCTTAAAGTCTGCATTGAACCATCCAACCTGGGACATGGGGCCGAAGATTACGATCGATTCAGCGTCAATGATGAACAAGGCACTTGAAGTGATTGAGGCTCGCTGGTTGTTCGATTTACCTGCCGAGGCAATCGAGGTCGTCGTGCATCCACAATCGATCATCCATTCCATGATCGAGTTTGACGACGGATCGGTGATCGCCCAATTGAGCCCACCGGACATGCGTCTACCTATCCAGTATGCTTTGACGTATCCCCGACGACTGCCCTGCGAAGTACCGACACTGGATCGATCGCAACGTTGGGATTTAACGCTCGAACCGGTCGACCGAGATCGTTTTCCTGCTTTAGACCTCGGTTTTGAGGTCGCCAGGGCAGGTGGAACGACTGGCGCGGTGCTAAATGCTGCAAACGAAGCAGCAGTCGGTCTATTCTTGGAAGACAAAATCCGCTTTACTGACGTCGTGGCGGCTTGTCGCACCTGTTTGGATAACCACACTTTTGATGCGAATCCATCGCTCGACACCCTGCTCAAGCTTGATACTTGGGCTCGCGGCGAAGTTCGTAAGATGACGCAGTAACCAACAAAACCGATACAGAACTCTTTATGTTTATTGATTTTTTCAGTTATTTCACCAGTTTCGTGATGCCGATTGCAGCAACGGATGACCCAGGATACCTGATCGCGTTTTTGTCGCAGCTATCGCTTTGGGGCCGAGTCGCATTGGGAATTGGCTTGGTTATTTTTGTTCACGAGCTAGGCCATTTTCTTGCGGCCAAGACGTTCGGGGTCAAATGCGAAAAGTTTTATGTCGGCTTTGACGTTCCGATCAAGCTTGGACCGATTCGCTTGCCAAGAACGCTGGGCAAGTTTACTTATGGTGAAACGGAATATGGGATCGGAATTTTGCCGCTTGGCGGCTACGTCAAAATGCTTGGGCAGGACGACGATCCACGAAAATTTGAAGAAGAAGCGAAACGAATTCAAACGTCGAACGGCGACGGAGATGAAGAGGGACCGATCGAGCTTGATCCGCGAAGTTTCCCGGCCAAGCCGGTTTGGCAGCGGATGATTATCATCAGTGCCGGTGTCGTGATGAACTTGATTACGGGGGCTCTTTTTGCTGCACTCGCTTTCGGGTACGGCGTTTCCTACAACCCCGCGATTATCGGTGGCGTCACGCCGGGTGGACCTGCCTGGCGGGCGGGGATCGAACCGGGCGGCCGAGTCATTTCGGTGGGCAATTTAACCGACGATCAAATGCACTTCCGTGAAATGCGAATGGCGATTTTGACCGAAGGGCTCGACAATCCCGAAAAACCGATCGAATTGGCGATTCAGTACGATGATGGGGTTCGCCACTACAAGCTCCGAACCGAACCGCATCCCGAAAACAACGATTTGCGGATGATCGGAATTACCAGTCCGACATCATTGATTTTCAACAAAGAATCCGCGGCCGTTCCTGGCAGTGCCGCCGATGAAGTTCTGACGAATGAAGATGCGGGAGCACGCATCGTAGCTTATGACGGCATCGCCGTGAATTCGGATTTGATCGTTCCATCGACTCCCTTCTTCGACTACCTGTATTCACATCCTGAAAAAACGATCGAGCTGACGATCGAGCGAGCGGATGGGTCAAAGCGGACGGTCCAACTGCCACCCCAACGTGCCAAGACGATCGGTTTCCGTTTCGGCCTCAGCCCGATCACCAGCCTCACTGACGACGGTGCTGCGGCGAAGGCGGGTATGGAAATCGGTGACCAAATTATCGCAATAGACGGCGATACCCAACTTGACGCCTATCGGTTGCCGCTGGAATTATCGTCATCGAGCGAAGCGGTAACCTTCACCGTGCGTCGTGGAGAAGCAGCCGAGGCGAAGGAACTTGATATCGAACTCAATCCCGAAACCACTCTTCAAACGCTATCAACCACCTCTGGTATCGGAGGCGACATCGCGATCAATCGCTTCGGCTTCGCCTATCAACCGACAACCGATATTGTGCGTGTGCTACCCGATTTGATTCGGGGTGACCAAGCCCCTTCGGATCAAGAGCTTCAAGTCGACGACGAGATACATGAGATTCGGTTGGTGGCATCGGACGCGGAGCTTCCGCCTGAATTAAAGGATGAGCGATACGACCCGCTGCTCGAAAAACTTCGCGAAGGATGGACCGTCGATGGCTCATTGCCCCTCGGCACTTTGATGGAAACGATTCAAATCTTGCCCGAGGGAACTCCGGTGCAAGTTCTTGCGATTCGTCCTTCCAATGGACACACGATCGAAGCGACCATGACGGTCCAGCGTGATGATCGGGTTTGGAGCGAGCGTGGTTTGGCGTTGACGGCAAGCGAGTCGATTCAGCAGGCCGATTCGATACCCGCTGCCTTGTCGCTCGGTGTCCGAGAAGCCGGACGCCGGCTGAGTGACGTTTTTCGTTTTCTGCGCATGATCCCTCAAGGACGCGTGAAGATGCGTCATGTCGGCGGTCCACTAGAGATCGTTAACATCGCCAAGAACGAAGCCGAACGGGGAATCTCGCCTCAATTGCTGTTCCTGACCATGCTCAGTATGAACTTGGCAATCTTGAACTTCTTGCCGATACCAGCACTCGACGGTGGACACATGGTTTTCCTCGCTGCCGAGGCAATCCGTGGGAAGAAATTGGATGAACAGTTGGAAATGCGACTCACAATGGCTGGTGTGTTGACGATCCTGCTATTGATGGTGGTTGTGTTTACCAACGACATCCTACGGCGATTGTGAGCCAATGATGCCGAAAACGAGTTTTCTATTTGGGTCACATGTCTCCGTCGCTGGTGGGTTGAGCAAAGGTGTCGAACGAGCCAGTGCTCTGGGATGTGACTGCATCCAAGTGTTTACCAAGAACAACAATCGCTGGGATGCCAAACCGCTATCCCAAGACGACATTGCCGATTGGAACAAGGCGATGGCGGGGTCATCCCTCTCGCATCCAATCGCTCATGCTTCGTACTTAATCAACTTGGCTTCACCGAAACAAGATTTGTATCAAAAGTCAATTGATGCGCTGGTTGTCGAATGGATTCGGTGCAACGATTTGTCAATCGAAGGTTTGGTGGTGCATCCGGGCGCGTTCACGACGAGCAGCGAACAGGAAGGCATTGCCAGAATCATCGACGCGGTGAACGAGGCATTCGGACGCGTCGAGCCGGGGACTTGCCGGTTGCTTTTAGAAAACACCGCGGGTCAAGGTTCTTGTCTGGGACATTCGATCGAGCAGCTTGAAGCCATGCTGGTGGGGATTGGCAATCGTGATCGTTTGGGCGTGTGCTTGGATACCTGTCACGCTTTCGCCGCTGGTTACGAAATTAACACTGCAGCGGGTTATGCGGAATTTCACAAACGGCTTCGCGATGGTTTGCCAAAAAACTCGATCCACGCATTGCACTTGAACGACTCAAAGAAACCTCTGGCTAGCCGGGTCGATCGTCACGAGCATATCGGTCGCGGCGAAATTGGTCTTGAGGGCTTTCGCAATGTTTTTTCTGATCCGTTGCTGAGATCCATCCCTGGTTACTTAGAAACGGAAAAAGGGGTCGATGAGGCAAGTGGCGAAGATTGGGATGCGATTAACCTGAGGACGCTTCGTGAGCTAGTCGCATCGATTTGACGCCCTGGAAAGCAGCGGACGGGAACCTTTCGATTGCTTTCTTTCCCGTTAGGGGCTGGCAGTGGAGTGCATTTCGCTCTACGGTCGGTTGGAGGGGCTTCGGTTCGAGCGTTTGCCCCATCGATCTTTTCGCTCCGCAAATTTTGCTTGCTATCCCTCGTGCAACGGAAACGAACGAATCAGAGGATTTGAGTCAGGAATTCGCTCGTTTCCCATCCCCTTCTAACGTGTCTATCGGGTAGAATATTGGGCAAGTCGGCCAAGGGGACATCATCCGTCTTTGTGCAGGTTAGAATGGTGTCGGATAGCTCTTGGAGCAGAATCACTCCTTGTGAAAGCTGGGAAATCCGACTTGGATTGTTATTCTAATGACGCTTGTCCGAACACGATGACAATCATCCATTCCTCCGATTCCTCTCGTGCAACTCACTCACATCGAAATGAACGATCTCGACATCGAAGACTTTCGACGTCTTGGCGTGCGGCTTCACGAATCCCGAGCATTGGTGATTCGCCAGGCTGCCGCGCGTAGTAGTCAATCGTTGGCTGAATCCCAATTGTCGGCCCCATCGTTGCAAAACGAGTTGCAACTGTCTCGCATTGTGACGTCAACCTATCGGCTACTCGATCCACGAAAACGGCCCGATTTTCTTCAGCGGGCCCAGGTCGGGCGGATTCTGCAAGCGACGACGTTGCCGCATGATCCGAGCCAGTTTGGGGTGACCGCTTTCAAGGCCGCGAGCAACCAAGACGATGCCGATGGAAATGACGATTTGTCTGATTCAACGGATTTTGAAGACGAATCGGTCTTTTCAACCACGAACTACAATCGCGATTCGTTCATTAGCCTGGTGCGAAGTCTTGATGCACAAGACTTGATCCGTCGCCGTCCTTATCCCATACATGTTGATTCGGTTCGACGAACAATTGAACATCCATGGATGATTGTTTCGCTCCTCGGTTTGGTTGTTCTGACGATGCTGGGTTTGATCAAGCTTAAACCCAAATCCGATCCGATAACGCTGCATCGGTTGGATGCGGTCGGTTCACCCGAGCCGATTCGAGCGTCTGCTGGATCCCTGCCGGACTCAAAGCAAGAGTCGCCTGAGCCATTGCAAGCGTCCGTTGGGATCCTTGATCGTGGTGCGGCGAGCGATAACCCGCCGCCATCCGCCGGGCTTGAGGATTCCGAACTCACTCACTTGGTACCGCTGGAGCCAAACGCTCCGAACGCTCCGAACGCTCCAAACGCTCCAACCGCTCCAACCGCTCCAACCGCTCCGGAATCGACGGAGGATTCTCTTCGGGCAACCACACCGGCAACGGCACCTCCGAGTGAGGTGGTTGAAAGTGTGCTGCCCCCGTTGTCCGAAGAGTTAACCGAAGAGTTAACCGAAGAACCGATCGAAGCGACCGAAGAGGATCATGAAATCCCGGTTGAAGGACTCCCGGTTGAAGAAGGCTCCGTAGATCCGATGGATGATTTGGGAGACGGGGATCCAATTGAATTCGCCCCCGATCCATTCGCAGGATTAGATTTGAGTGGCGACGATGGGGATACCATGCAATTGCCAACCACGGACTTGCCCACCGTTGAGGTAGTTGCTCCTGCACCTACGCCTGTTCCCGAGCCAGTCCATATCACCAAGCCGGCGTCGTCACCCGATTTTAGTATGCCGAGTGATGAAGAGCTTGTTGCGAAGATCGAAGCCTTTGTGTTGCAGCGAAATCAAGCAATGACACTGCTAGCCCGTCAACAGATTTTCAATGAAGGCATGCTTCAAGCGGATGATTGGCTGCAGCGTGAAGCGTTCGATGCTTGCCTTGCGTTACTCGTTGAAGTTCGTGTTGTTGCCGAAACGCTTAGCGATTCCGAAATCGCTGACGTTTTGTCTTTTCAGAAGAGTATCGATCAAACCAAACGCATCGCAGAAAAGGTCCAGACCATGGATCTCGATTCGCTTGAGCAAGCTTCCGATTTGGATATTGGTGTTGCAGGGCGATATTTTTGTTTGATGCTCCGGCGGTGGGATCGCGGACTTGCATGGTTGAGCAATACGTCGGACCCAACATTAGCATCCCTTGCAAAGCAGGAGATTGAATTGCGCCGATCCGATCAAGATTTCGGATCGCAAGCATGGTTTGCGCTGATCAATCGCTGGGAGAGTGCTGCGAAACGAGCCGATGGGCGAGCCAAAGACTCGTTGCTTTTCCATGCGGTCGTCTTGAAACGAAAGGCAACCAATTCGCTAAGTGGTGTTGCTCAATTAGAGAACACGCGACAAGTCGAACGAATGGAAGCTCAATTGCCAGCGTATTTGCGGATGGCAATGAATCGGGATCGAGACTCCGATTCGCTGGAACCCAATTCAAAGAGTGTGAACTCAAATTTGCCGACCGATGATTTGGCCTTCGACCAATCATCCACGATGGAACCGTTTGAGTTCGGAATGATGGGACGAGTGACAAGTGATGGGCAGAAAACACCTGTTCAACTTGTCTACACGCCTGGCGCCGTTTTGGGAATCGACACCCTGCAAAAGATTGAGAAGGTGTGGGTGGTCCGAGAACGGAATTTGCAAATTGAATTCACGGGTAGCTTTGTTCTGTTTGAGCCCACGACCGTCCGTTTCCTATTGTTGCCGAACACGGCAACCGAGCGGGGTCGGGTATTCCTTGACGGCAATCAGATTGAGTTTGCTGAGTGGCAAACCGCCGCCGAAAGGTTCCTTGAGGCAGGAAGTTACCGCGTCAATTGGCGTTTGCGATTAACCCCCGAAACGAGTGAAGCACTCAGCATCGAAGACGCGATCACAAGCATCCCAATCGAAATCAGACATACAAAACCGTTGTAGTCTTGCTGTACGGCCTTTGTTTCATCACGTTTCGATCGCCAACCGTCTTTCGATCTTTTTCGCTACCAAATCTGCATCTGTTGCTTGAACCCGATAATTCACTAAAAGCCAACCATTGTCGCAGCCCTGAATGAGGCCTCGTCAGAAGAAAGAATCTGTGGGTGAATTTGGGCTCTGGAAGGTCGCCAAGGTTGTGATACAACGCAATTTCGTAGGCGTTTTGAGTCCGAAATCCGTAGGATTTTCTGGTGATCCGTTTTCGTTTGTTGTTAAATCCCTCGACACCCCCTGATGACAAGGCCCTATCGGCTCGAAACCAATTCAAAAGCAAGTCAGGTTTCTTACGAAGCCTCTTCGCAAGATCTTTCATCGGCTCGATTTTGCTTCTCATCGCTCGGGTGTCGTTGAGGCAGATGATGATACAAACGCTGTTGACCCGCCACAGTCGAGCAAAACACCCCAAGTGCTGGCAGTGAAGAAACGATTACCGGGCACCAACGCAAGTACGCATTACGGGTGCTCGCTCACCGAGAAGCTTCGTCCTCTGTCGATTGCGAAGTAGTGGGCCGCAAAATTTACGACCGCGCGGTTAAGGAAGTGCTTGTTACGCTTTGGGAATCCTCTGATCGATTATGCTGAAAACGTCTCAAAGCGATTCTGCCAGAGTTACTCAAATCGATGGAATCGCATGGCCACATGGATCTTGACGAATCCCTGAGAACACGGGTGCTGTCGGCAAGTGCCGCGACCATCGACCGACTCCTCCGACCGATACGTGAGAAGGCAACTGGAAAAAAATATATTCGACCCAAGAAAAAGATCCGTGCGGCAATCGCGGTTAAGACTTTTTCTGAATGGAATGACGTCGCTCCAGGGAGTCTACAGGTTGATTATGTTGCACACTGCGGAGGCAACCTGTCCGGCTCGTTCATCCAACATGAGCACGATCCTGTTGAGCTTTTGCACAGGATCCGGCAGACGCAAGCTGCGTTGGTGTCGTTGTCATCGGAGGGTTCTCATTCATCTTTTTTCCTCTGTGCCTTCGTGCCTCTGTGAGAACCCATCACGCAGCCTCGTAATACAAGGGGAACGCTTCGCGAGGATCAGAAATTATGTCTCGGATCGATTTGGGAATGTTGGACTGGGTGTTGGAGGGCTCTCACAGAGGCACGAAGGCACGGAGATAAAAGAGGGAGCGTTAGAGCTGACCGTTGATGATTCGAGTGATTCCGTCTTTCATCAGTTCGTAACCAAAGTTAAGTAGGTAACCTAGTCCTTAAACAAGCGAAGCTTGTTTAAAGACTAGAAGAGGCAAACATATGCGCAGCTTGGGGCAAGGGCCCACCTGTGGACCGAGGTTTTTCCGTGGTTAATGACCACCGAGTTCCTCGCTTTCGTACATGCTAAACCAATTGTCACTGGTCCCCTGACACAGTATCAACTATCCGCAGACCCCGGAATGTGTCAACGATAGTGAGACAACTTTAATTCACGATTAGTGTAAAAGTTCAGGCTGATCAGGGGCCAGCCCCCGAACCCCCGAGATTTTTTTTGGCATGACTCGGGTGTTCAAAGTGTTTTGTTTGTTTACCTTTGAAGAGTCTGGTGAAACAGACGTGGGCTCTGCGGAGACGCAACCCATTGAGGGATAACCGGATCGAGGGTGCGTCAAAGACGTGACTTGAGGAGCCTCTGGCAATTTGCTTGAGGGGCTTCGTCTTTTATTTCACGCTCTCGTTTGGGTGCGTTGATCCAAACTGCTTTTGGAATCCTTTCGGGCTTCGGTATGCGGCCCACGAAACGCTCGGGGTTGTTCTTCCATGCGTCTTGAAGCGTTAATTTTCTTGCAGCAATGATTTCCTCGGCTTGGCCGTCGTGCAACGATGCTGGAGTCAGCAAGCCGATGCCACTGTGATAGTGCTCGTTGTTGTACCATCCAAAGAATTTCCGGCAGAACCGTAGGACATCTTCGTAGCAACCAAAGCGCTTTGGGAATTCAGGTCGGTATTTCATTGTTTTGAATTGGCTTTCCGAGAACGGATTGTCGTTGGAAACATGCGGTCGACTGCGTGACTTCGTAGCCCCCAGCGAGCCGAGCAGCTGGGCTAATGAGTGGGATGTCATCGAAGGGCCACGATCGCTGTGAAGGATCGATCGTTCAGATTGGACACCGAATCACCACACATGTGAAGATTAACGACCATAGGCAGCCTGATTCTTCGACTCTGTGACGGTGGGTTCGGGACGATCGAAGCGACGCGCCGAATGTGTGGGCATGACGTCTCATCAGATTAAAATTGGCAATGAATCCCTAACCTTGCTCCGTCGACCCTGCAGGCGATCACCCTGCAGGCGATCAGTCTACAGGTGATCGCCTACTGCGAACTTTGTACTTAGGCCGGCAAAGAGAAACAGCAATACGGCCGCAGCGACTTGAGCGCTCGGTACCGAGGTGATTTCGGCACATCGGCCCCATACGACCGAGCCGAGTGCCATCGAAGAAGCCATTGCGGTCAGGTAGCACCCCATCCCGCGTGCTCGCAAACGCCCTGGCAAAATGACCTGTGCCGTTGCGTTCAGACTGGTCAATGTGATCATCCACGAAGCGCCCATGGTCAGCGTTGCGGCACTGATTAAGACAACCTGTGTTGTCATCCCTAGCAAACACAATCCGATTGCAAAACCGGCCATCGCGAACGCGATCGTACGGTCGATTCCAAACCGATGTTGCAAACGCGGTAGTAGCGCAGCGGCCGAGACGGCTCCGGCGCCGACGCAGCCCACCAGAAATCCGAAACCGCTCGCCCCCCAATTCAAATGCTGTTTCGCTACAAGCGGCAGCAGTGACCATAACGCACTGGCGGGCAAAATAAACAACACCACACCGATCAAGACATGTCGCATCGAGCGGTTTCTTGTCACAAATCGAAGCCCTTGATAAAGTGAAAGCTGGAACGACAAGCCACGCGACGATTCACGTCGTTCTCGCTTCCAAGCAAACAGGACGCTCAGTACACAGGCGAACGACAATGCATTGGCAGCGAAGGCGATCCAAGGACCAGCTATCGCAATCAACAACCCACCGATTGCCGGCCCGACCGCCCGGGCCAGGTTGAAACTAATACTGCCGAGCGCAACGGCGCGCGATAACTGCTTCTTAGGGACGAGTTCAGGAACGGACGCTTGCCAGATCGGAACATGAATCACCATTCCGATGCCCATGGCAACGGTCAAGCCAAGTAGCATCCACGAGGTGATGATTCCAGACAGCGTCAAGGTTGCCAGCGAGGCGGTTGCGGAAAATAGAATCAATTGGGTCAAAATCAACAGCCGCCGGCGGTCGATTCGGTCTCCCATCACACCGACGGGGATTGCCAAGAAGACAATTGGCAGCGTCATTGCCGTCCGGACCGCAGCGACCATTTGAGGCGATGGATCCAAACTTGCCATCAACCATCCCGCACCGATCTCATGGATCCATGTCCCAAGATTCGAAGCAAACGAAGCGATCCAAAACGCCCGGTAAAGCGGTATCGTCAATGGCTCCCAGGCGGAGCCGGCGAACCGCGATTTTGGCTTCGACGACTGCTCTGTATTTTCCGTCGCCAAATGATCGGCGACGGAATCAGTCGTCACTGTTTCATTGGCAACTATATCATCGGCAACCGGATCGCTCGTCGGACGGCGTTTTCGCGGTTGGACAGGTTCAAGCGTTTTCAAATCAACGAACCGTTGTGGGGGAATGAAATGGTTCCTAGGCACCCGCCTTAGAACACAATCGTTGGCGGATCCTGCCTACCGAGCACAGCGTGAGGAAAACATCTCGCCGCAAGGCGGGAGCCTGGCAACGAGTTGCTATGCATACGCTGGTCGTCTTCACTCTAGGAGTAAACACCAAGGATTGCCAAGTCCGCGTTTGCCGCTGTTTTTCACATTTCCCTATCTGGTCCTTGCGTATTTTGGCGATGAAGTTGACAATCTTGCTTAATATTTCGACACGTTAGCATTCCTTTGTGTTCACACAATACACCGACCCGACCTTCAAAATCCATGAACAAGACACCTGACGACAATCCATCCGATGACGGTAACGACCGAGCTAACGAGGACTTAACGGACCCACGCGTCGCCCGACGGAAGAAACTCAACCAAATCATTGAGATGGGGATCGATCCGTATGGAAGTCGTTTTGACGATCGACTCTTTATCTCGGATTGTCAAAGCCGGGCTGGCGAGGTCAAGTTCGTTACCGCCGAGGGGAGCGAAATGGAGCTTCCCGATTTTGAGGATGAATCACTCGATTATCGCGGTTGGAAAAACGAAAATGGGCCTGGTGAAGAAGTGGGGCCGACCGTCCGCGTCGCAGGCCGTATTCGCTTGGCTCGTTCGGCAGGCAAACTGTTCTTTTTGAACATCCGAGATTGGACGGGCAATATCCAAATTTTCATCGGCAAAAAGCAAGTGGGTGAACAGGACTTTGAATTGGCCAAATTGTTCGATCTTGGTGACTTGATCGGTGTTCAAGGACGATTGGGGCGGACCAATACGGGCGAGTTAACCGTATTTGCCGAAAAGCTCTTCCTGTTAACCAAAATGCTCGAACCGGCACCCGAAAAACACGCAGGGATGACCGATCCCGATTTACGCCAGCGGATGCGATACGCCGACTTGGCCTTTAACGATGGCGTGATCGACACGTTTATGAACCGCACCAAGATTATCAAAGCGATTCGTCAAACACTCGATGGCGATCACTTTTGTGAAGTCGAAGGTCCAACGCTGCACACCGTCGCCGGGGGAGCCGCTGCACGCCCGTTCCTGACCCATCACAATGCACTCGACATGAAATTGTTCATGCGGATCGCACTCGAGTTGCATTTGAAGCGATTGATGGTTGGCGGTATGGAACGGGTCTATGAACTCGGACGAGTGTACCGCAACGAGGGTCTAAGCCCTCGTCATAATCCAGAATTCACAATGCTCGAAGCCTACCAAGCGTATGGCGATTACGAGTCGATGATGGACTTGACCGAACGTTTGATTGCCTCGGCCATTGAAGCAACGGGTGGCGGATTCAAACGCGAGTTCGATGGGAAAATGGTCGATTTTTCGCTGCCATTTGCAAGAGAAACCTACGCCAATCTGTTTACGAAAGCGACCGGGATCGATCCCGCTGACGAAAAAGCCGTTCTTGAGTTGGCGAAGAAACTTCGCATCAAGACAGACGACAAACACTTGGATGTCGTCCGCAACGAGATTTTCGAAGAGAAGGTAGAAGATACGCTCGAAGGTCCAATCTTTGTTATCGATTATCCTGCAAGTATCTGTCCGTTAACGAAACGAAAAAAAGACAACCCGGAAATTGCCGAGCGATTTGAATTGTTCGTATTGGGGATGGAGGTCGCAAATGCTTACACGGAGTTGAATGACCCCGATCTGCAACAAGCATTGTTCGAAACTCAATTGGAAGGCCAGGATGAAGAGGATTCGATGGCCAAGATGGATCACGATTTCGTTCGCGCTCTGCGATACGCGATGCCACCCGCGGGCGGTTTGGGGATCGGTATCGATCGGTTGGTCATGTTGTTAACCGGGCAACGCTCGATTCGCGACGTGATCTTGTTCCCGGTGCTACGACCGGAGTCCTAAGACATCTCGAGTAGCGAAACTCGTCAAGCGTCTCGTTTTATACGGCAGGGCGACGAAAGTCTTGGCGACGTTCGCTACGTAGCGGCGAAATAATTCCCGACCAAGTTACCGAGTTTCCTGGGGCTGATCGGTTTGTGCTCGATGGAGAGCAGGTTGAACTGAGATCGCAGCTGGCCACCATCAAGTTCCAGTCCTTTTGCGGTGCATAGGATCGCTGGCAAACCGGCGAGAGAGGGATCGCAGGCGATTCGCTTTAGTAGTTCAACACCGCTGCAGAACGGCATCTGTTGATCCGTGATCAGTAGGTCAACGTTGCCCTGCTGCAAACGGCCATAGGCCGCATCGCCATCTCCAAAGCACTCAACCTTAAAACCTATGCGTTTCATTGTATACGCCAGGACGCTTCGAAAAGCGGGATCGTCTTCTGCAATTACAATTGTCATTTCTACTAATTCCATCCTTCTTGACCGTAATAGACTTCAGCATTCCTCCATCCACTACAGAGAGATCCGCAACGGAGAGGGGCGGCAGGAAATGGTCCGGTAACGCCACCTTGATGTTGAATGATTACAACCTCGTGCTTTGTCACCGCTTGATTTTAGACTTGGCAAAACAGTGGCAGGGGCATCTTGCCTCAGTACGCTGCGGCTGGAAGCCACAGCCACATAAAATGCAACCCGAAAGGTATCTTTTGACGAAGCACTCGTGAAATATAGCTCGCTTACGCAAACCAGGACGGTGAGTCGAGCGACAGGGTGCAGTTGGCGTCATTTACTCTTCCGCAAGGCGTTACAACCGGTATTTCCAGCTAGGTGCATTTGTGCGACATCGATTTTTTGTTTGTTGATTGGAAAAAATGACACTTCTCGCTAATCGCCACCACTGTTGCAGCGGCCCCCAATGGGCTTGCCCCATTGGAGCCAACGATTGGCAGCTAAAAACAGCACCGTTGTCAAGTAAGACCCCAATGGGCTTGTCCCGTTGGTGAATCAGATCTCGCTCACCCAACGGGGCAAGCCCGTTGGGGTCGATCATGTGAAAAACACTAGGATTTAGCTAACAATCGTTCGCTCCAACGACGCAAGGTCGTTGGGGGCGGATAGTTTGATGGTGGCGATTAGCGAGAAGTGTCGAAAAAATCGCTAATTCGGACCAACGCTGATTACTTGATGGTTGTGCCAGTGCGACGGCGGCTTCCACCAAACGGTTTGCTTGATGACGTCGAACCTCGCGAGTCCGCAGGCTGAAATTATGTGTTTGAGGGTTTCGAATACCAAGTGGATCGCTAGCGTGATCGCAAATCTACTTCTTGGTGAATTCACCGGTTGCGCGATGGTAGGTATAGTTTTGCACGATACTCTTGATGCGAGCCTTGTCCGCAGTCGTCACGTTATTGAGATAGTTTTGGGTAACCAAATCGTTGACGTTTCGAGGATAGGTGCCGACTTCATGGAAGTAGGTCTGGGCCATACTGTTGAGGGTCGCAACTTCTCGTTCGGCAAGGTTGTCGGTGTTCTTTTGATGCGTTGGAGCTACAGTGGCTACGGTTGCCGCCGCGACGACTGCCAAAATGATAACTGCTGCGATCACTTCTAGAAGCGAAAAACCGCTTGTTTTTATACGTTTCATCGTGTTGATTCCGTGAATAGTCGGTTCTGCAAGTTGAGAAGAATGTCTGTGAGAGACGCTCCTTATCTATCTACTGAGAACCTAGGTCAGAAATCCACCAATGCGTTGATTGGTTCCAAGTAATTTTAGAAAAGCAATCAAGACAACCTTGAATGATCGCCCGCATTTTCACAATCTTGCAACGGGAAATATCTGGCATCGGATTCTGATGGGGGTGCTGTATTGCTATTGGTTCCCAAGCTGTATCTCTCTAGGATGACCGACTAATTTCAGCGTGGTTGGAAATAAACGGTTTTTCACGATTTCTATCGAAGGCAAGGATGCACCAGTCGACTCTTTCACGATCTATTTCCCCTCTGGCATCCGAATCAGGCGATCATGTTCTCGGCCAATACATTCCGTTATTGTATCACTACAATATGCTTCAGGATGATGATCGTGTCATTGCCTTTCGTGATGCGATCAATTACCTCGTTGCTCCAGGGATGCGGGTGCTTGAACTTGGTGGCGGCACTGGCATTTTATCGTCCTTTGCCGCTCGTTGCGGAGCGCAGGTCGTTTGTGTCGAACGCAATCCCGAACTCGTCAACTTTGCTGAAAAGCTGATCCTGCAAAACGGTCTTGAGGACCAAATCGAGGTGATTCAAATGGATGCATCCGAGTATGTGCCTGATGAGCCAGTCGACGTGGTCGTTTGCGAGATGCTTCATGTTGGATTGTTGCGAGAGCAGCAAGCTCAAGTGATCGCTGGCTTCAAAAAGCGATATCGCCAAAAGCATGGTCCGAAGTTGCCTGTCTTTATTCCCGAGGCCTCGATTTTGATGGCCCAGCCGGTTCATCAATCGTTCGACTTCGCGGGTTATCATGCGCCGGTTCCAATGTTCCAGGCGCCGCTAATCGAGCAGTCACGCACGACGGAAATTGCTCCGTTATCCGCCTATGCGACGATCACGTATGATGGGTTGATTCCGATGCAGTTCAAGTTTCCTGAAGGTTGTGAAGCGAGCATCGACGCAACGGTCAATGCGGTGCGTTTTGTCACTCAGAACATTTTGGCGATAGATGAGGAGCAGCAACAGGCGATCACATGGCCGAACCAATGTTTGGTTTTGCCTATCGAATCGCCATTTGAGATCGCCGCAAATGAAAAATTGAAAATCTCTTTCCACTATTCTGCAGGTGGTGAAATCGCACAACTAGCTGCCTCGTTAAAGGTATCGATGGTCACCTGCGGATCGATGTAGGCTGACATGGGGATGTTTTTTAGATTTTCGTTGCGGTTTACTTAGCCTGACTTATGTTTCAGCAGGCTGTGTGCCCAAGCCGCGGCCAAGCGGTTCGCTCCGAGCAAATCGGAGTTGTCCGTAAATCTGCTTCAAACGTCACAAATGGATATTCCTCCATTGCGTATCGAGTTGTCTGCTGAAACGAAACAATCCTTCCAAGTCGTTGCATTCTTCGCAACGGTTTTCGTGGTTGCGATCCATTACGGCTCAGCCTATCCGGTATCGGCGAGCATTGGTGACGCTTCGACCAACGAGCTTCTTCAAGCGTTTTTGACGGGGGGAGTCGCCCGGGTTGCCGTCCCTTTGTTCGCATTCGCGGCAGGATTTTTCTACTTTCTTAGCGACCAAGGAACATTGAGTTGTTACTTGAGAAAACTGCGGCAGCGAAGTCGTACCCTGTTGATTCCGTACCTGATTATCAGTGCGATAGGGATACTTGCGTGGTGGTTTGTACGCCAGGCGGAAGGTAACCCCGTTCCACTTTCGAGCGGTGAGTTGTTCGCCAAATGGATTTTGAATCCGCAATCGGTACAGCTTTGGTTTTTGCGAGATTTGTTTGTGCTTGTGGCGGTTGCACCATTACTTCGCTTGCTGCTCGAAAAAACGTATCAATCGTTTTTGATAGGGTTGGCGGTTTTATGGATGATTCATTTCCAGCCTTTTCCAGTGATCGGAGAACTCTACCTGTTAAACATCGAGACGCTGTTCTTTTTCTGTCTCGGTGCAATCGCGACGAAATATGTGGATTGGCTCGTACAGTTGGGCAATTTCCGGCGCAGCTTGACCGCATGCATCGTCCTGCTCTGGTTTAGCTTGATTCTCGTTCGATTGATCTTAAAGCCCGATTATGACTCGTGGTATGTGCAGCAGTATACGATCACCAGTTTATTGATTCAAAAGGCATCGATTCTGTGTGGGATGGTTGCGATGTGGGCGATCAGTTGGCACCTTCGAAGTCCGTTGCTTTCTCGATTGTCGGGTCTGGCATTTTTCGTTTATTTGGTCCATGAATTTCCCCTGCAAACCGCACTTTATCGAATCGCAGATCGCGTGATTGAAGTACCCATGCGGTTTTGGATTTTGTTTCCAATCACGGTAATAGGATGCTTTACCGCCGGATGGTTGCTGGAGCGAGTACTGCCAACCGCTTTTGCAATTTTTACGGGCGGGCGGTCGTCCCAGCAGGCAGTAAGTTTGAGCCAAGCAGATACTCCAGGCAAAGGTATGTCGCGATGATATTTCTAATCGTCCTCTTTTCCATCGCGTCTGCTGTTTGGATCGGTCCGTTGTTGACATACGGGCGAACGATCCTATTGGCAACGATGGTGTTGTTGGTTGGTACGGTGGTAGGGCCCGCGTTTTTGTCGATCCCAGCTCCGATTCCAATCACAGTCGACCGGGTGTTGTGGTTGGCGATGTTCGGACTCGTCTTGGTGCGGCTACGTCAAGGCGAATTGGTTTTATCGCGTTTAACGAGAATTGATATCGCCGTCATCGCATGGATGGGTTGGCTACTCATAAGTGCTTTGATGGGTGGGCCGGGTGCGAAAGAAAATTCGCCCATTGCCCGATGGCTGTTTTATGTAGCCATGCCGATTGGAACGTACGCGGTCGTGCGTGTCAGCGAGATTACAGCGAAGGATATGAAGTGGGTCGAACGTTTGTTGCTTGGGTTAGGCATCTACTTGTCGGTCACCGCAATCCTTGAAGTATCAGGATTTCATGCGTTGGTGTTTCCACGCTACATCGTCAACGGAAAGATCTGGGAGTTTTTTGGACGCGCTCGGGGACCGCTGCTAAATCCTTCGGGCAACGCGGTGGTCATGACGATTTCTTTGGTCATAGCGATTCTTGGGTTCATCCAATCGAACCACCGGGTAAAATTTGCCTATGCCGGATTGGTAACGTTGATTCTGGCGGGTATCTATTGCACGCTGACGCGAAGCTCGTGGATGGGGGGGATCGCGGCGGTTGCTGTTATTGTTTGGGTCTATTCACCACGTTGGCTTCGAGTTCTCGGGTTGGCGTCGATGTTCCTGCTCGGAGCGGCGGGGGCTGCCGGGCTAAAAGATCAATTTATGCAAATGAAGCGTGATAAGAATCTGAGTGCTGCCGACGCCGAAAAATCGGTTCAACTACGTCCCTTGTTAGCCATCGTGGCTTGGGAAATGTTCAAAGAACGTCCGATTCTAGGCCATGGATTTGGCCATTATCTTGAGAATAGCGAACCCTATCACACGGTTCGGTCCTACGGATTGCCGCTCGATCAAGCTCGCCCGTATACGCAACACAACATTTTTCTTTCGATCTTGGTGGACGCGGGTTTGGTCGGATTGTTGTTGTTTCTTGGTATCTTAACGATTACGACCGCTGTCTCGTGGCAAATGGTCAACGACAAAGGGAAATCGCAAATGGCCCGCCATGCCGGATTCATTTGGCTCGGCGGCTTTGCCGGTTACTTCTGCAACGGGATGTTCCAGGACGTGACGATGATTCCGATGTCGAACATGTTCATGTTCTTTATCGCCGCTTTGGCTGTGACGGTCTATGGCCGCAGTCTGAATGCCAGTCCGTTAGCGTCTCCGCCAGTCACGATTTCGGGCACGGGGTTGCCGATTGCCGTGTTGCGTTAGGCTGACGCTGGATTGGGAGAGGCAAAAGATGCGAGGCAAAAAAAAGGACGAAGAAGCGCAAGCGATCACGACTATTTTGCAGTCCAACGATTAGCGACATCCGATCGGGCGGACAAGAGAGGTGATATCCTGGCACTGCAAACCGAAATGTCAAAACAGCCGCCTTGTTATACAATGGGTTAGCTTTTCTGCCGTTCGCCTAGGTTCGCCTCGTTCGGTGTTTTGCTTACACTAGAGAAACGGTCATTTAACGTTCGCTTGCCCGCCCCATTATCCCGGTTTTTCGTTATGGAATCATCGTTACCACCCGTTCCCTATCCTCCACCGGAGACCTTGATGGACGGGAAGGATGAATTACCCATCATTATCGCCTCTTTGGCTCGGCGTCCTCGTTGGTGGACACCGTTGGCAGTGGTTGGGATTTCGTTGGGAGTTTTCCTGTTTGTCAGTTTTGTGGCGACTTTTTTGGCGTTTTTTATCGTTCATGGTAGCCCATCGCCAGCGATGTTTGCGGATCCAGCCAACACGACGAAGGTTTTTGAATCTCGCGTTGGCATGGTGCTGCTGATTCTCGTGCCACAATGTTCGATGATTATACCGCCGTTGATTGCCGCCTATTTATCGCCGGTGGAGATGCGAAAGCGGTTGTCGTTGGTCCGTGGTCATTGGCCGATTTGGGTATGGATTGCTGCAGCGTTTGCGACGCCGCTCGTTGGCATGGTCTCATCGATGATCGTTGGCAGTTTTATGCAGGACAGCGAAAGTTTGAAACAGATGAGCGAAGCATTCCGTTTTCACGGCAAAACCGGTTTTCTGATTCCGATCGCGTTTCTGATCGGAGCGACGCCTGCGATTTGTGAAGAGTTGCTGTTTCGCGGCTATGTTCAAACTCGCTTGAACCAGTCCTGGGGGCCTCTGTTGGGCATTCTGGTATCCTCCTTTTTGTTCGCTGCGTTCCACATGGATTTTGTTCACATCATCGCAGTCTTTCCCATTGGCTTGTATTTGGGGTGGTTGAGTTGGCGCAGTGGTTCGTTGTTCCCCGCGATGCTGGCTCACTTCGTTAACAACTTTATCAGTGTCGTGGCCGTCACTTTGGCTCCGGCGGAGCAAGCCGAGATGGTAGGAGCACCCACGGTTGCCATTTTTCTAGTGATTTTAGGGATGGGGGTATTAGGGGTAACCACCGTGATTATGGCGTCGATTTACTTCGGGCGTCCGGCGGAAGTCGCTACCGCGTGAATACAAGTTTTACTATGACCAGATCGGGCACAAAGATTCGAACGTTGATGCGTTTATTCGACGCATCCGACGCCCCAGTATGGGCGATCGACGCGGAGGGTATGCTCGTCTACTTGTCCGCATCGACGGCACGTTGGTTGGGTATCGACGTTGAAACGCTACTGAATCGAAGGTGTATCGCGGGTAGCCCTTGTTCGGACGACCCGCTCGATCAACTGGCGGCATCGTTATCGCCACCACCGGGGCTGTATCAACGTGGTACGGCATCCCTGCGTGTTCAACCCTATCTAAAATCAACGCCAGGATCGCCTGCATCGGCGGAATCGTCTCCGTCGTTTCAGCCGATTCAACCGTTGGACGTCCGTTTTATTCGCGTTGGGAATTCAGATCGAGAGGACGGTCGAGGAGTCGCGTTGGCAATCGGAGGAACGTTTGAAGACCGCTCGTTAAGTCCAAAGTTAAACCAGGAGCTGGAAGACGCGGCCGCGATACGACAATATCTCGATACTTGGCGTAAACAGCATACGTCGATCGCCGAACTTGCCACGATTGGCAAATCTGCCGAAGCGCGTCAAATTCGTTCGCGGTTGCGAGTCGCTGCATCGATCCGGACGCATTTGGCTTTGTTTGGGCCACCCGGTTGTGCAGGCGAATCGATTGCCCGCCGAATCCATCTGCAAAGCTCACCACGTGAACCGCTCGTGCTGGTCGACGGTGCCTTGATGGATCCCGAATTACTCGATGCAACCATTGCTTCTGCGATCAGTGGGTTGACCGATTCCAATGAAACGTTAGCGACCGCGATCATTCGTGATTTGGATGAAATGCCGCTCGATGCTCAGCGCCACTTGGTTCATCTGGTCAAGCTGTTTGAAGGTCGCTTTCGGATCATCGGCTTGTGCAGTCACCATGTCAGGACAATCTCTGAATCATTGATCGGTGATTCGCAGACGAATGAATCATCGGCTGGAGATTCATTCGTAGGGGATCCGCATCAACCGGCGTTTACGATTGTCGAAGATTTGGCGGAAATCATTTGCGGTTTGACCGTGACGCTATCGCCGCTATCGGTTCGTGTCGAGGATATCCCTTTGATTGCAACGGCGATCCTGCACGCCCGCTTCGCGGCCAAGGAGGGTCAGCTCGAACGGATTGGCCGAGCGGCAATGGATTTGCTCGTTAAGTATCCCTGGCCAAAAAACTATGACGAACTCGATGCCGCGATTCGTCATTCGTTCCGAACCGCATCTGGCGACACGCTAACTCCTGATAATTTGCCTTTGTCGATTCGCTCGTACCACCCTCGTTCCCAATCAAGAGTCGAAAAGAAAAAAAGTGTTTCTCTGGATCAAAAGTTGGAAGTGTTTGAGCGTAGGCTTATTGAAACAGCGTTAGAAGCTGCCGAGGGCAACCGTGCTGAAGCGGCCCGCTCGCTGGGCATTACCCGTTCCCGCCTACTGCGACGAATCGAAGCATCCAAAGCGAAAAAGGATGCAAACCGTTCGCTCAAGCGAGGCGACGGAAAATGAATCACTCAACCGAGTCCGCAAAATCCAACCCGTCTATCAGGGCCTTTCCGGGAAATACGGATTCCGCTGTCGACATCCGTTGGATCGTCTGTGAGGATGGCAACGAGAACCGATGGCGATGGACCGAAACGCTTCGAGCGAGCATTGATGGACTTTTTTTGAATCATCGAATGATTGTTCAACCTGCATTGCCCGATCAAGGTCTCTCGCTGGCGATGCAATGTCAAAAGGCGGGACAATCCAATATCGTTGTTGTCTGGAGCGTTACACCAAAAGCCTTGATGGAGCAGTGCAGGCGGATCACGATGCTGCAAACGTCGAACGGGAGCGGGCTGCAGATCGCTGCAACGAGTTCGATCCCCGAAAAGTATCAGATCATGCTTTCCGAGTTTGGTGCATCGCTACAGGTGCAACAACCGGAGGACTTGCAAGCCATTGTCAAAGCAATCGGTAGGCGGCTAGGCTTTTATAGCAAAGATTTCAGACATAGAATGTAGCTCAGGAGAGTTGACGGTTGTCATTTGTACCTTATTTCGTTCAGTGTTTGACTTGTGGTAGTCGGTTACGAGTTTCGGATCCGGCTGTCATCGGTACCATTGCATCCTGTCCAAAGTGTGGATCAATGGTCCAGGTTGATGCACCGAAAGAGAATTCTGGTGAGCCGCCCGAGCCTGCCACTCAACCTGCCACACCGAGCCAAGTCGCGATTGGAAGTCGCATCGTCGACAGTGACCAGATCACTCGTGACGCTTATTCGGCAACGGATCTTGATGCACCCGATTCATTGAACATTGCGGCAGCCTCCGATGGCGGGTTTCAAGGGTCGGGTTCGGTCGCCGAGGAAACGTTCGACGATGCACCTGGAGCAGTCGCACCCGACGCTTGGCAAAGTGATCGAACGAAACAGAAACGGCAAGTTGCTTTGATTGCAGCCGTCTCGGCGGCGACGTTCCTGATGGCCGTCTTCGTCTTTGTTTGGTTTGTCAGATCTCGCGGCACGCAGCAAGCTGGGCTCACCGAGACGCCCCCAGCACTTGAAAACGATCGACAATCGAGTGCCCTCGAGCTCAACGAAAATGAACCGCAGCAGCCACGGTCTGAGGCCGAGGCCGATCCTGAAGCGGAACCGCTGAACAACGATAACGATACCGATACCGATACCGATACTAGCGAACAGAGCGAACAGAGCGAAACCAGCGAGCCGAATGACGTAGAGCCATCGAGCGAGCGAATCGGGTCGGGGGCAATCCCGATCGATATGATGCCAATCGATCCGCTTGCGGAACCCGATCCTTCGGTCGAACCTGCTCGCGAGCCGTCCTCGCCACCCGGATCAGGCGATGCGTCCCCCGCGGCGCCGCCAGACGACGAAAATCCGAGTCCTGAACTCCGAGAAATCCCCAAGGGTTTGGCGCCGTTTTTAGATCTCTTGGATCTCGATGGCGAGGCGAATGAGGTGACGCCAACGATCGAAACCCCGCCTGGTTTGGATCGAGCCGATTTAGAGGAAGCCGCTGAAGAGACGCTCGATCCGATGATGATCGCCACACCACCTCCAACCATCAATGCAAAACGGGTCTTGTCGGTCGAATTTGCAATCGATTCGCAAGGCTACCCGCTGGGCGACTTCGTTCTGCTGATTAGCCAAATAACGGGAGTGCCGATTCAACTCGATTGGGTTTCCCTCGACATCATGCAAATCGATGTGGCCGACCCTATTATCCCGTCGCGCGGAACGTTGTCAGCCAAGCAGCATCTCGAGAAGCTATGTGAATCGTTTGGCGGCAAGATGAGTATCGAAGAGTCCTTGATTGTGCTAACGATTGACGACAAGCTTTTCGCCGATCGATTCAAGGCTGTGACCACGCTCGACGATTTCGGCGATGATGCTGGTGAGGTCATTTCGCTACTCAATCAATTCATGTCCACGGCAGAGAACGATTCGGACGACCAGCTCGACCAATTAAAAACTCCTGCGACTCGGACCGAACAACAACTGCTGATGCTAGCGGTTGATACCATGCGTCGTCTTCGAGGAATCGGGCCGAAGATTGAGGAAAAGAGTTTTTCGCGATGGGCCTATTTCGTTACGTCACCCAAAGCGGATTGGCCGGTACTTTCGGACGGTGATCTTGGTCCGCCGTTGTACGCTCCAGTTACCATCGCAGGCCTGCTGCGCCGAGTGTCTCGCCAAAACAAGGCCACGTGCGTCGTCAATTGGTTCGATGCCAACCGTCGCCGCTTGTCACCGGAGCAATTGATGATGCCATACGCCAAGGATAACGCAGGCGAAGTCTTCAGGCGATTGCTCGATCCGTTCGAGGTACAGGTTCGAGTCGTCGATGAAAAGCATTGGTGGGTAGGAACCGATGCCTCGTACGATCGATTGTCAACGCTTGTTTGGACCGAGCCGCTCGGTGAAGGGCGTGACAAACGGCTTGCTCGAATAAAGGCAACGATGGCGGGGGCGACCGCCGATACATTTCGAATCCTCTATGATCCCAAGAGTGATCGAGCGATGATGATGCTGCCTCGCTTCGTGGTCCGGCAAATGCCCAAGATATTGCTTTAGGGGATCACACAGCTGGCTGAGGTAAATCGCGTGGCATCATCTCTGGAAATCGGCTATCGGACAGCACGGATCCGAGTCTTCGCTGCGGCGGTTGCCCATGCGGTCGTGCCGTTCACGAATGCCCGCACCGTGAGCGGACCGCTCAGCATTGCGGGGACACGAATTTCGTTTACTGTCGGCTGATTGGCAACGATCTTCTGCGTAAGTGATGCTACCGTGGTTTCGTTCGGATCGGCTTCGTCGTCGGGAACGCTGCCAAGTGGACGATGTAAAAGCAGTGTCAATTCGCCATCGATCGGACTGACGGCATCGACAGAAATCAATTGGCCGGGATCAAACCCGGAAGCAACATCAATGGACAAAGACAGCGGAGGATTCAAATGCAACGTCGGGTCGCCGAGCAAATTGTAGAGCTTCGTATGTTCACACCTTTCATCGACCAATTTGGTTCCGGAAGGACTGATCATCGTCGCCAATCCGTCAATCATCAATCGCGCTGTCGATCGATTGGTGTCTAATTTATCTGCAGGATTTTCCGTGTCTCGCTGCATGTCGAGTTGTGTCTGAAGCCATGCATCGCCAAGCCTACGCATTTTTTGATGATAGATCGCATCGATTAAACCGATCGTTGCGGTGGCGTTCCCATAGGGCATGGTAACTCGGCTGCCGGCAAAGACGGCGATCGGACCGCCATCGGTCAATAGCATCCGCTCGGCCAAGCAATCCTCCCTTGCATCGATTGCGCCGGTGAAACAGGCAAGCAACAACGCGATCGGTGAACTGGAAGCCGGACGACGAAGCCGTTTGACACTTTGTACATCGAGTACCGGTCGGCCTGCGGCGGTTGCAGGGACACGGTCCAATTCGGTGACGAAACCATGACCTGCATAGACCCAGAATCGGGCTCCTCGCTCGTAGTCGGCCAAGACCGCCTCGGTGAAGGGTTGGTTCTTAGGGAAAAACGGATGATTGGGACTGGCGTAACTCACAAATGTACGAGTTTCGGCTGGCAACACTCCGGTAACCATGGTCCGAGCTACGGATTCGATCGCCGTGTCGATCAAGCCACCGAACCCACCGACGCCGCCCACCAATTGGACGTTGCCTCGCCAAAGCCCGAAGTCGGGAGTGGTTTCGTAAGCGATGATGCGATTCACCAAATTATCGAGTTCCGCGACGTTGTTTACTGGAAGTCGGCCGACAACGGCGTTGGGAATCCCGTCTGCATTCAGGTCGCCAAACGACAAATCGCTTGACAATGTTGGCGTCGACCCCCATGCCGCAGTAACCGTCGTTGCATGGTAAGAAGTTGGAGTCTCGAAACGAGGGTTGCATGATGATCCGATCACCGGTGTGTCGCCGACGAGAACGACGTAGCGGGTTTGGGCCGTTGCCGCCTGAGCAATCTTTCGCCGCAAACTTTCGCAATCGGAAGAACTTGCAATCGTCGTGGTCGTCAAACCATCGCGATGTCGGTGATCGATCCATCGTTGCATCGATGTGCGAAAGCCGTCGGGACAAACGACCACAATATCCGACGCATGGGAGCGTTGAAGGAGCGTGCTGGCGAGAAACAGACAAAAGGTGATGATCAAAATCACCGACGAATCGTGACCGGCCCACTCAGCAGAGGGGCGGGAAATGACTCGATGAGTGGAATTGCGTGTCATTCAAACCGAGGGGTTAATAAGAGTAGACTTACCTTGTTATTGTAGCACTCAACGGAATTGAAAAGCTATTTATAGCAGGTCCATACAGCTACAACGAATCTCACCATCACAACGAAATTGTCTTTTTGACGCTAGATCAATGTCTGATTTTACGAAAATTAAGTCATACCCACTTCCGAAAATCGCGATTTCTGTTGGCGACGTGGCTGGAATTGGCCCCGAATTATCGATCGCGTGCGCGACGTCGGAGGCAATTGCCAAGCGATGTCAGCCGATTTTGTTCGGACCCCTCGACGTGCTGCAGCGGGTCGCCGAACGCTTAAACCTGTCGATTCCCGAAATGATCGACGTCCCGATCGATGGCGCTTCGGCAGTCGAACCGGGGCGATTCACGGCAGCCACCGGGCAAGCTTCCTACGATGCCGTTTGCCGAGCGATGGATGCGACGATGACCGGCCAGACGGCCGCGATGGTAACCGGCCCCATTCAAAAGGAAGCTTGGCACGCAGCCGGAATTGAATTCCCCGGTCATACCGAACTGCTGGCCGATCGTACGGGGACCAATGAGTTCTCGATGATGCTGACCAGTGATACGATCTCGTGCGTGTTGGCGACGATTCACGTCCCACTTGCTGACGTCCCCACGGTATTGTCGATCGATTTAGTCGCCCGAGCGATTCGTCACGGAGCGGACGCTCTTTACCGGCGCCTTGGCCGGTCGCCACGGATTGCTGTTTGTGCCCTCAATCCGCACGCCGGTGAAAACGGTTTATTTAGTCATGGTGAAGAGACGCGGATCATCGAGCCTGCGATGACCCGAGTCCGCCGAGAGTGGGCGGCGTCAACCGCGCTTGAGATCATCGGCCCGCTGCCGCCCGATACGGCTTTTACTCCGATGATGAGAGAGAAGGTTGATGTTTACATCTGTATGTATCACGACCAAGGGTTGATTCCCCTGAAAGCTCTTTCCTTCGATGATGCCGTGAATGTAACACTCGGATTGCCGATTGTCCGAACCAGCGTCGATCACGGGACCGCGTTAGATTTGGCCTGGAAGGGCGTAGCGAAGAGGACCAGTATGATGGCGGCCATCCAAATGGCGATCGATCTTTCTTGCCCCACTTCTGACAATTAGGAAGTGAGCCAGTTCATGGAATCGCAACCCAACAACCAGGTTGAAAAGCCAACTCGTCTTAATATGCAGAACGTCGATTCGCCCCTGTCCAGGCAAACAATCGTCGAGGTGCTGCTACTGGTCTGCCTCTGCTTTATCTACGCGGGCGATGCACCGCCGATGATCAATGAAGCTCACTACTTGGTCAAGGCTAAGAATTTTTGGCAACCTGAGTGGTGCGCAAACGATCTATTCGCTTCTTCGGGGAAAGCCCATGCAGTCTTCTATGCACTGTTTGGATGGCCCACGCTTTTCTTTTCGCTCGAAACAACCGCCTGGATGGGGCGGATTGTCGGATGGTTGTTGATCGCCGTTGGGGTCCAGCGGTTGACCCGTCAGTTGCTCGATGTTCGCTATGCTTGTTTGGCGGTGGCGATCCTTTGGATCGCTGGGGTTGAGTATGGAAATTTGGCTGGCGAATGGGTGATCGGTGGCATTGAAGCGAAAGTGCCCGCCTATGGGTTCGTGTTGTTGGCGATGGCGGAGATGGTCGATCGACGGTGGAATCGCGTTTGGGTTCTGTTGGGAACGGCCTCCGCGATTCACGTTTTGTCAGGTGGTTGGTCGGTGATCGCTGCGTCGATCGCATGGTGGATCACCGAGCGAAAGCGATCAAGTCGGCATCCTTTCTTCACGCGTTATCTCTTTCTCGGCGGAGCCATTGCGTTGTTCGGTGTCGTACCTGCCGTGTGGTTGACGATCGGAAATCCACCAGATCAATCGACGATGGCAGCCAAAATCTATACTTTTTTTCGGCTAAGTCACCATTTGGTGCCGTCCGCCTTTGCACCGATTTGGTATTTCCGGTTTGGCGTCCTCACGTTTGCAGCGGTGGGCTTATCGCTAGCGATCGACAGACAATTTGGGTTCGCAGCCATATCGTCGGAGGAACAGGCGAAATGGGATCGGCTGCAAGCTTTTGCAATGGGGGCCTTCGCGATCGCTGTGATCGGCTTATTGCTCGGATGGATGACCATTGTCGACCGCGATTTGGAGGCACGGCTTCTTCGCTACTATTGGTTCCGCTTATCCGATGCCGTCATTCCCTTGCTCTTGTCGCTATTGGTCGTCCGAGGCATTTTCAGCCGCAACGCCCAAAAGCCGATGCGCCGAGTTTGTTTCGCGATGATGACGCTTGCGATAGGACTGTTCTTGCTCAGTAGTCAGCGTTCGATTCACCTGCCCGTTCCTCCTGCGGCCAGCAATCGTGTGTTACAGTGGGACGCCGATGCACCGGCCGAAGTGCAACAAGACGTCTGGCGAGATTGGATAGCCGTTTGTCGATGGGTGCGAAGTTCGACGCGGTCGGATGCCGTGCTGTTGACGCCACGTCACCAGCAAACGTTCAAATGGTATGCCGAGCGAGCGGAAGTGGTGAATTGGAAAGACGTCCCTCAAAACACCATGGATTTGCTTGAGTGGTATCGAAGGTTTCGAGACGTCTTTCCACAACGGTTGGGGACGGTTCGGGTTACCATTCGTTACTCGAGTTTGATAGCCTATCGAGAACGTTATGGCGTCGACATGATCGTCGTCGATCGCCGCGTGGTCGGAAATCACTTGCCGCTCGTTCAACTCTACCCGCTTGGCGATGACAGCAACGACACGTATGCGGTGTATGAGCTGCCGCACGGGCAACCTAAGCAGGGGCAACCTTAAGCAGGGGCATATTGTATCGTCCGCTAACTGATTTCGGGAGGGTTATCGTTCGAGCACTAACCGAGGATCTTCGGCAGCGGCTCGGCGACGATACTTTTTCGCGGCGGTTTCTGGCAATACCGTGTTGATCATGCAATCGCTGCTCCATTCAAAACCGGCAATGCGATTGATGCGAGGAAAGAACTCGATCGACCAATGAAATGCTTCGCAATTGCTGGTGAATCCAGGCGGGCGGGAATGTACGAGCACGTTATATGCTGCACCAGGGACGATCGCCTCGAGCCAGCGCGTGACCCTTTGCAGTAGTCTGGCCAATTCGTCGAGCGATGTGGCAGGTAAATTATCGAAATGGTCCAAATGCGATTTGCTCGTTATGCGAATCATCATCGGCAAACGGCTGGCGTAGGGACAATAAGCAATTAGCGAATCGGTTTGAGCTACGATGCGAGTTTTCTGTTTGAGTTCTGCCCGCACCAAGTCGCATTGCAGACAACAACCGGTCCTGGCTTGGTGAGCGCTCATGCGGTCGCAAACGTTCGACACCGAGTTGGGCAATTGGTCCATGGCGATGAGTTGGCTATGGCTATGTTGCAAAGACGCGCCGGCATCGCCTCCAACATTTTTGAACAGGCTAATGTACTTGACGCCCGGCTGGTTCCGCCAATAACGCAGCCGTTGTTGGTAGGCGTATAACATCAGCCGAGTTTCGCTTAAATCAAGCTCGCTGATCGATTGAACATGGTTGGGGGATTCGATGATGACTTCGTGGCCGCCCGTAAGTTGACGGGATTGGAACAGTGACGCAGAGCGTTTCGTTTTCGCTTCGGATTTTGCGTTAGCGGATGCGGGTGGCGGCCGATTTCCGGCTTGACGACAATCCGCCATACCGTGGGTTGATGAATGGTTTCTCAACTCGTCGGCACGACGGGCAACAACGGGGTACTTGTTTGGGACAACGCGAGCATTCCAGTCGAGGGCATCAACGTCGGAGGGATCTCCGAATACATGAAACTGATCGCGTGAATCAATGCGGGCAGCCCAGGATGCAGGAGGCGTCGTATGTTCGTTGCCTGTGCAGAATGGGCATTCAACGTCCTCTCTTGCCGCAACGCTTTTCGCTGACCCAAACTGATCAGGCCGGCTTCCGCGATTGGTCGCGAAGATGGTCCATTCGCCGCTGATTGGATCGAGCCTCGATTCGGCTACCCCAACCTCAGCGAGTAAATCCGGCGATTCTACGATTTGAATTGGAGCGCTGATTTGCTGCTCCAACGTATTCGATTGTAGTTTCTCGATCACGCGTCACTTCACGATCGGTTTGATTTGGCAGTACGATTTTGGGTGGTACGAACCAGGCGATGTATTTTCTGGTGGTAAGAACCGCAATGAATGCGGGTGCTACAAATCAAAACATCGACACTTGGCGCTGTGATCGTAACCCATTTGGGGCACCGGTTGCAAAGGAAAAACAGGATTTTTTCATGCGGTTTTGAGCATTGCCTGTTTACGGTAGCACCGATCGTTTCTTAAGGGCAATTGTTTTAGCGTAAAGTTCAATGTACTGGTCGGCGCTCTTCCTCCAAGAGAAGTCCATCAACATTCCGGTTTTTACGATTTGTTTCCATTTTTCCGGTTGGTGGTAGCGAAGCTGCAATGCTCGGCCAATCGTTTCATCGAGTGACAATGCACTTGGTGTCGGCAAAAAGAACCCCGTGGCGGTGCCGCTATCCAACGTTTCCGCTGTTGTGTTGATGACCGTATCGGCCAAGCCGCCTGTTTGAGTGACTACCGGCACCGTTCCATAGCGAAGACTGTAAAGTTGGTTCAAACCACACGGTTCATACAAACTTGGCATTAAAAACAAATCAGAACTTGCTTCAATTTGATGAGCGAGCTCGTCGCTAAATCCTAAGTAAAGCGCAAGCCGACCAGGAAACTCTTCCGCCAACAATCGCAACTCGGCTTCGTAGATGGGATCCCCGCTGCCAAGTACTACCCATTGAGTCGGACGGTTTTCGCTTAGATGCCAACGCAGCACCGGCAAGATGATGTCCCAGCCTTTTTGAGAAGCTAATCGCCCGACCATTCCGATTAACGGTAAGGAATCGTCTACATCGATTCCAAAACGTCGTTGCAATGATTCCTTGTTTTCCCGTTTGCCGTGTTCGAAAGTGTCCACATCATAATTGACCACGAGTTTCGGATCGGTTTTCGGATTCCAAATCGATTCGTCAATGCCATTTAGAATGCCATGCAATTCATTCGATCGTCCTTGCAGAATCTCATTTAGACCACATCCCTGCTCAACCGTGCAAATCTCTTGGGCATATCGCGGGCTTACCGTACTGATTCGATCCGCTGTAACGATCCCTGTTTTTAAGAAGTTGAGTTGGTTGAAGTACTCGAATTCCTCATGATTGAAATGAGACCAATCGAGCCCGGTAAAGCGAAAGGCTTCTGACCAAAATTGGCCTTGATAGGCAAGATTGTGAATTGACAGCAGCGTCCGAGCTTTGGCAATCCAGGGATAGGATTTGGGGCGAGCGGCCATCAATGCGGGAACCAATCCCGATTGCCAGTCATTGCAGTGAACGATATCGACCGGTTCTCCGATTCGATCGATGGCTTGTAAGGCCGCTCGGCAGAAAAATGTAAAGCGTTCCGCATTGTCGCTGTAATCGCCATCAGCGGTACCGTAGAGCGAATCGCGATCAAAATACTGCGGTTGCTCGATAAACCAAACCGTGACATTCCCATCGCGGAATGTCGTTTTGAGTAGCCGAGCACCCACCAGTTTTTGATCGGACATCGCAATGGCGAATGTGATATTCGTCGTTTCAATCGCTAGACCAGTGTGGCGTATGCTTCGGAAAGCTGGCATGATGACCGTGCATTGATGCCCCAACGCAGCGACTTCTGATGGTAGGGTTCCGCAAACATCGGCCAGTCCGCCCGTTTTAGCGAATGGTACCGCTTCGGTCGTTAAGTAAACGATATTCAAGATTTGACTCGTTCGATGGAGGCTGCGTTTAATTTAGAATGGTCATGCACTCGATTCGCCATCAATGATACGATAGGAATTGGTCGCGATGGTCGTCCGAGCAATATAACTCCGTTAGAATGTAGCTCAAAGTTAACGTTTTTTTACACCCTAGTGATGATATTTGATGGCGGTCGCCCTTAGCGAGTTTTGGAGCCGGTTAGTTCGGAACGGTCTGACCGATGCGAATGGTTGTAAGCAATATGCTGCCCAGTACGCGCTGTCAAACAACGGCTCTCCACCATCGAATGCGGTTTCGCTGGCAAAGTATCTCGTCCAATGCGAAGAAATTACACCCTTTCAAGCCAAGGCACTGGTGGCTGACGATGCAATCACGCTGAGGCTCGGTCGCTATCTCATTCGCGACGAAAAAACACCATCGCCGCTCGGAAACTGGGTTACCGTTGTCTGCGACCGACCCATTGATGCCAAGAAAGTTGATGTCAAGAAGGTTGACGGTTTTCTGTTTCGGAACGCTCGCCCCAACGAGACGGATTCGAATGACGGATATTCCGATCGTGTGAATGCTCACGCGAAAGTCCAAGCTCGGTCACTACAACCGCTTCAAATTGAGTCGATCGGCGACCTGCCGGTCGTGTTTTCGCCGCTGCCGCAAGGCGCTTGTTTGTTTGAGTGTTTGAGTGGTGGTGGACGAATGTCAATACGCGAGCCTGTGGCGTCGCGGAAAGGGCTGCCGCGGAAACAGGTATATCGAATTGCGATTGCCATTGCCGATGCCTTGCATTCGCTACACCGTGAGTCGCTCTATCACGGTAGTGTTCGTATCGATCGCATTTGGATTACGAAACAAGGTGATGCAATTTTGCTGCGTGATTTGCCAAATTGGCTCGATACGCTCGAATCGCCACGGTTCTATGCGGCTCCTGAGCAACATGGGGAACCCGCTTTGACCTCGGTCGCTACGGATATCTACAGTTTGGGGTGTTTGATTTACCGATTGTCAACAGGTCGGTTCCCGTATGAGTCCGATTCGGAGTCCGAGCTTCGTGCTCTGCATCAGACCACGATACCCGAGGACGTCGTTCAAGCCGTTGAGCAAGGCGTTTACGGCAATCCGCTGCTTAGGGTCATTGCCTATGCGATCGCGAAAGACCCGAAGTCTCGTTTCGAAAACGCGGATCAGTTTGCCAAGGCGTTGCGAGTGGCCGAATCGATGCCGGATTCTGTTCCATTGCCAATGGCCAAGTCCGCGGTAAAACCTCCGGTGTCAGCCCTTGCACCCGCAATGACGCAAACGCCCGCCGCAAGGCAAACGCCCGCCGCACCGATAGCATCTGTTGCTCCCAAGCCACGCGTGACAACGACGCAGCCAATTCAAACGGCTTCGAGACGAAGGAGACGACGTCGCGTGGCGCCTTTCGTTTTAGGTGGGTTGGGATTGGTTGTGTTGATGTTGGTGATCGCATTGTTGGTCGGCGGGCCTGCTCAAACAACGATTACAGTCAAAAAACGCACTCGTCCGGTCTCACCATCGGCAGCGATGCCTCCGTGGAAGCCGCCGACCAGCCGACCGCAAACAGCCGAGGCAGAACCCGAGTCACAGGAAGAGGAATCGGGATACACCATCGTCGACGACCCAAAATTACTTTGGGAACCGCCTTACCCGAGCAACGATTCCGCTTCCTTGTCGATGTTGCCGCCTGGTCCTGGGGTCATTCTTGTCGTCAACCTGCCGCCGCCGGGCACGCAGGGTGGTTTTCAGAGGATCGTGGAGGCCTTTTCACCTGATTTGAACGAGCTGATCGAAGCCGCGGCACAGCGGGCCAAGGTTCCGGTCGATTCGATCGCTCGATTGGCCGTCGCGTTGCACCGATCCAACGACTCCGCCACTGGGGAGGGGTGGCCGCAGTGCTCACTCGCGGTCACCCTTCGCACGCCCATGCCGCTGGCTCAATTGGTCGATTCATGGGGAGCGGTGGCTTCGCGCACGGCAGAAGGAGCGACTATCTATGCGAGCGATCAACTTGGTGTCGATGCCTACTATGTCAACGCGGGGGACCAGCAATCCGGCGGCCCCATCAGCCAATTTTCAGTCGGCAGCATTGATCGCATCAGCGAAGTCGCTGAATTTGGAGGTTCGGAAATTAGCTTGTCACGGAATCTGAAATCTCTTTGGGATGCCACCAGCCCGGAATCCGACTTGGCCGTCTTGGTAACTCCGAACTTCTTGTTCAGCGATGCGAGAGCGATATTAAAAACAGCAGCACCGCGATGGGAGTCACACCTCAAATCGCTCTTGATCCCTGATGTGGCGGCGGCAATGTTTACGGCAACGTTTGCCGACGCCAAATTCTACGCCGAGCTTCGCTTTAGCCCAAGCGGCGGCGTTTCGAGTCCAGTGTTGATGCAGCGAATGAGGCAAGCGATCGATGCGACACCGGCCTGGGCGGAAGATTTTATTCTTGACTCGGTTCCCGATGCTTCATGGCGATTGCTTGCCAACCGGCTTCCTACCATGCTTCGCTTTGTCAAGGATCAATCGCGTTTCGGAGTGATCGACCAAACTGCGATCGGCAACGTCTATTTGCCCGAGAATGCTGCGGCCCAAGTCAGCTTGGCAGCTGCGTTGGCAATGAACACGATGCCGAGCCAAACCGAAGGTGTTGGACCAATGCCAGCCAAAGTGCTGACGTTTGATGAGCTATTGAATCAAGAGATATCGGTTGCATTCGATCAAGAATCGTTGCAGTTCGGCGTGGATATCATCGTTGAGCAGTTGGCAGCAAGTCTACCCGATGGCACCGACGTCCCGGAAGTGCGGATCGTCGGTGGTGATTTGCAAAAGATGGGGATTACGCAGAACCAGCAAATTCGTGGCTTCAACAAAGTGAATCTGCCCTTTCGAACGATCCTCACCGATCTATTGCTCGGGGCCAATCCTGACAAAACGGCTACGGGATCTCACGATCCGAAGCAGGCTTTGATTTGGGTTGTCAGCGAAGGGAACGCAAATGGTGGCAAGAATGAGATACTAATCACCACTCGCCAAGCTGCCGACGGTCGGTACGAACTACCATCCGAATTTAAATGACCGATCGGTAGCGAAAGTCGCCAGGATCTTCGTCTTTTGGACGTCCTGTTGACCGCCGCCGAAACGCTGGCTGAGTTTCGCTACAGAAAATCACAGCCTCGGCGGCCAAGAACAAAGGGGGCTCGTAGGAAGCTTATTCAGCCTTGAGCGTCGGCCTTGAACTTTGGCATGATCAACTGCACGGCATCGTAGGTAGCATGGGCAGCGATCGGAACGAGTAGGTTTTCTGTCCATAAGAGCAACCCACCGAAGTAAAGTCCCATCAAGGCAGCTAACACAATGTATAAACGGGTGATCGGGTGGACCAAACCAAAAGCGATCGAAGAAGCAGCGAGGGCAAAACCCCATTCGAAAGTCGTCGCCGTGGCTGCTTCGGCTCCTCCGTTTGCCAACCAAGGCAACAACCAGCCGCGAAACAATAGTTCTTCGCCTACGCCCGCACATAGGCTAATCACCAATAGTTCGGCAGTGCCCAAATTTAACAGCGTCTTGAGCATGCCGTCATCGCCGAGCCGCTCGAGTTCACGGACTGCCTCGAAAGGCAATCGTCGAACCAGCTCAATTGCGATCAAAATGGGGACCGCTGCCGCGACACCGTACGCGAGCCCTGATCCGATCGACATCCAACCGTCCGCGTTGGCTTCCGGGATCATCGCCCGCGTATCGGGGCCGAGTAGCCATCCCAGCAGCAGCGCGATCAACCCCAGGGCCGATTCAAACAGAACGGCAGTTAGAAACAGATCATCGGCGGATTGTTCGATCGACTCATCTTCATTTTCATCCATAGCCCAAAGGTTAAACACCCCACACCGTTTTGCCATCCCCCCACCCCCGTTTTCGCAAATCTCAGCAGGATTGGCAAATCGACGACTTTGGCTGGGGAAATCAGTGGGAGACACGGCATTTGCCAGATAATGAATTGCAACCATCGCCATGTTTTTTGCCAGGTCGGTGTCACCTAAAAAAAGGCTCCTTGACCCAGCCTACTCCATACGTGGTATTCTGGTGAGCACAACCGTTTTGCAGGCTTTATCCTTTTTTCCATGGAGTTTCCCTTGACGACCGATTCCAATAGCGAGCCACTTCATGAGCGGTTGTTCCCACAATTGTCGCTTATGTTCCTCATAAAGTTGACCGCTGGATTTGCAGTCGTGATGGCGTTGCTACAAGCAGGATTCTCGGGGAACGTCTTTTGGGCTCAGGTCTTTGCAGTGATATTGGCAGCAACGATCGGCTGCTTCACCTTGTATGCTGGGCTGTTCTGCGTCGCTTCGGCGCTGGCTCGACTATCAGGATCGATCATTGAGCCGTTCCAACAAACGGATACGATGAAGGCGTCTGCGAAGCAAACGGAGGGGACCGAATGATCGCCAATCGCATGCTCTGCTGCTGCGTTGTGCTAATCATGTTCGGTTACGCCTCAGCAAGCTCCGAACAGGGTCGTGCAGCCGACCGTCTCGGATCGCCTGAGCCGAACGCTAGTTCTTTGGCGACGCTACCCACCAACCCGAGCCGTTATGGTTTTTCCGTTGCGGTTGAAATGGCCAAATCACCAGCCAACGGTTACCAACCGATCTATTTCACGTTCGCTTCCCCGGCAGGCCGGTTTATAGCCGATCGAACGTTTGATTTTACGCTTCGGCCCATTTCTCAATCGAAATCAGATCTTGATTTCCTGTTTCGAACACGTGTCACCGTCCCTCAAGCGTCGGTCTCTGAAACGTTCGTTTGTTACGTTCCCTATTACGTGCCATGGGACCGATTGGAAGTGATCGTCAACGAGCCTGGACAAACGATCCAAGGGAATCGGCGAACGTGTAACGTGGGCAGTATGCCACTACGGATTGCCAACCAAACGATGACCGTCGGCATTATCCATCCTTTAAAGGGGGCCAACCTCGGTCCGTTTCCTGATGTGCGAACCTTGGTGACGCTGCTCGGAAGTGGCCAAAGCGTCAAAGGTCCGATTGCCGAAGATGTTGAGGTTTCTCGTTTGTCGGACGTGGCGTCACGCCAGAGGGCCGAGGCAGTCCAGCCAGCGTTTGTGCAATTTCGATCGATCACGCCGGGTGCGATGTTCCCTTCGTGGTTGGGCTACAGTCAATTGGATGTGATCTTGATTCATGGGCCAACGCTCATCGAAGTTGCGGAGGATTCGGCAACGGATCGGTTTGCTGCCCTTTGTGACTTTGTGGCAGCGGGAGGCAATTTGTGGGTCTACGATGCCGCGAAATTACCGAGTGCATTCGCCGATTTGAATTGGTCGACAATCGAAAGCAAGGTGGTTCGCAAGCCGGAGTCGATCGCTCGTCTATACCTTTCGCTGAAAAATGACACGAGTGACCTGTTGTACGAAGCTTGGGGCGAAGTTCGCAAAGAATCGCAAGATTGGCAATGGAACCAAAATGGCCGCGAGCTCGAACTGCGAAGGAAAATTTACGACAAGATGGTCGCGGTCAAACATCCAAGCATCGCGTTTGAGCCGCCCGATCAACTGGCCAAGGCGATTCAAACGGTAGCTTACGGTACAGGCCGTATTGTTGCGATCGAACGAACGGATCCATTTCCAGGATCCTTTCAACTGTGGCAATCCGTTGCCGATCTTTCTGGCAATAAGCAACTCCATTGGTCTGAGCGAAATGGCATCGATGTTCGCTACGGTGACGATCACTACTGGAGTCTGCTGATCGAGTCGGTTGGTGGACCACCCGTCAAGATTTTTTTCCTAATCAACACGTTGTTCATCTTGGTAGTCGGCCCAGTTGCCTACATCTTTTTCCGACGGAAGCAACGGCTTTACTTGTTGTTGTTCGTTGCACCTGCGATTGCGTTTCTCGTCACTGCAGGGCTTTTTATGTCAGCCATTCTTGCGGATGGCTTTGCGACTCGCGTCCGAGCACGTCAAATCACTTGGCAAGATAGCGATGCGGGGTATTTGGTCCATCACGACCGAGCCACTTACTTTTCAGCCGTCGGACGGGGTGACGGGATTCTGGTTCCCGAAGAAACGGAGCTACTGCCTGTCTTGAGTCAGCCGGCAGAGAATCAGTATTACGGTAGCAGTGGGAATTCGACGTCGCTTCGGACGGTCTCGGATCTTGGAAACCAGAATCGTTTTACGGGGCAATTCCTGCCCAGTCGCGCTCAGGTCCAGTATCTGTCGCTACGTCCTGTTCGCTCGGCACCGTTGGTGACGTTTTCAATGACGAACGATGCCATTGGTGCCAAAAATAATTCATCGTCGCCGATCGAAGCGGTTGTCGTTTGCGACGACCAAGGGCGGTTATGGAAAGCTGACCAAGTACAGCCCGAATCGACCGTCGAGATGGAACCGCTCAGCGGCAAAGGCGTCCAAGACCAAATCAACGTTTCGCCGCTTCGGTTGGCAAGTTTTGTTCCGACGCTTTCCTATTCGTATTATCGGCGAGGAAGTTCCGGGGTTGCGATCTCGGCAGTCGAGGAAAACTTGAATCGTTGGCTCGGTGCGTTGCCAAAGGGAACCTTCATCGCGACAACGAATTTACGGAGTGAATCGCTCGGCATCGATCGCCCCGAGGCCGAGAAGTCTGTTCATGTCATTATGGGGGAATTGCCATGATCGCGACGCCATCGAATGCTGCAATGATTGAGCTTCACGATTTATGTAGAGACTTTGGTGCAACACGAGCGGTCGATCATGTCTCGTTCTCGGTGCCTCGCGGCAGCGTATTCGGGTATATCGGCCCCAATGGGGCAGGCAAAACGACTAGTATGCGGATCTTGGCGACATTGGAATTGCCGACGTCGGGCGATGCACTTGTCGATGGCTTATCGAGTGTCAATGATCCAGATCGCGTTCGTGGCCGATTGGGGTTCATGCCGGATGGCTTCGGCACTTACTCCGATACCAATTGTATCGAGTACCTCGACTTCTTTGCTCGGTCGTACGGTTTGGTCGGACGAAACCGCATGCGGCGGCTGCGTTATGTGATGCACTTCACTGGGCTTGAACCGTTAGCGATGAAACCGATTCGAGGTCTCAGCAAGGGGATGCGTCAGAGGTTGTGTTTAGGTCGAGCCTTGATTCACGATCCACCCGTTTTGGTTTTGGATGAACCAGCGGCGGGGCTCGATCCGCGTGCTCGGATTGAGCTTCGGCAAATCATTCGCTCGTTGGCAGCCGAAGGAAAGACGATTCTCATTAGCAGCCACATTTTGACCGAGCTAGCGGAGATGTGTGATCGGTTGGGGATCATCGAACGTGGCCAATTGTTGGCGACGGGTTCCGTAGACGAGATCCGGCAAAATTTGCAGCCCGATCGTCAGGTGCGTCTAAAGGTTGCGACCAATGTAAACGCGGCGGTGGAGTTGTTATCGAAACACGCGTTCGTCCATTCGGTATCTGTGATCGAGCATACGATCAGCTTCAAATTGGACGGGACTGAAGCGGAGCAGATCGCGGTCCTTCATCATCTCTGTGATGCACGTGTTGAAGTGCTTGAATACTCGGGACAGCAAAACTCTCTCGAAGACGTCTTTTTGGAAATCACGCAAGGGTTCGTGCAATGAGCAATGTCTCTCATCCGTTACTCGACGATGCGGACCAGCCGGGATGGTGGGGATGGATCGACCGCAACACCGAGCGGGGAACGCGGTTTTTGAATCCGATATTGATCAAGGAAGCTCGGCAAGCACTCAAAAGCAAGCAGTTCGGCGTCACTTTTTTTCTGTTGCTGCTAGCGTCCTGGTTTTGGATGGTCATCGGCGTCGTGATGGCGTCACCCGACATCTACTATGTACCCTCGGGCGTCTATTTGATGACGGGGTATTTTTTGCTCTTGTCGGTGCCGATGATCGCGATGGTGCCCTTAGCAGCTCATCGGTCGCTAGCGGCTGAATTGGACGAGGGGACATTCGAATTATTGGCGATTACGAAGTTATCGGCGCTGCGAATTGTAACTGGGAAATTGGGCAGCGCCGTCTTGCAAATGCTGGTCTACTTCGCAGCCTTGGTTCCTGCGTTCGGATTTTGTTATCTGCTCCGAGGCATCGACTTGGTCATGATCTCGTTGACACTCGGCTTGGTCTTCATGGCTTCGTTATTATTAACAACGTTTGGACTGCTGCTGGCAACAGCGGTTCAGAACAAAGCTGGGCAAATTTTTGCGTTGTTGTTTTTGCTATTCTGTATCTTGATGGCAGAGGTATTCTGTGGGTCTTTTGCGATTGGTGTGGTGATGGCTCAGCAATTGACATGGGAAGTTGGTTCGTTCAATTTCTTGTTGTTGTTCGGAGCTGTTGCCATCTCTTTCATGGTTTTGTTTGTACAGGCTGCGGCGGCACGAATCGCACCGGTAACTGAAAACCGCTCGACTCGGCTGAGATGGATCATGTTTATCCAGCAACTCTTGTGGGTGGCCGCAATGGCAGGTGCCGCATTCTATGACAATGATGCCGAGATCCTCTTTTTTGGGATCGTGATGCTTGGGGCCTATTGGACGTTGATGGGGACGCTCATGCTAGGCGAATCCGCCGAGCTTAGTCCTCGCGTGCTTCGTACGATGCCGCAAACGACTTTCGGACGAATGATGCTATTGTGGCTATGCCCGGGGCCTGGGACGGGATTCATGTTCGCAATTCTGAGTGCTATTGCGGGGATTGCGACGCTTAGTAGCGTGGTGATCGTGTTTGGTAAGATTGCGGGCTCCAGCAATCCGGTTATGACCTCAGGCATTGTTGTGGGCTATTTGATGATGTATTTAGGAGCGACCCGTTTGATCGTTTTGCCGTTGTCGCGGCGAATTGGCAATTCGTTCCTATTGCCGGTGAGCGTGATGGTGATCTTGTTGGTGCTAGGTGTGGTCACGCCATCGATTTTTATGGCGATCACGACCGGAGCCCCCTCGTCGCAGTATGGAGCACAGGAGTTCACGAATTGGATGTGGACGTTGTCAGAAAGTAGCGGCAGTCGCTTTGCGTTTGGCGTTGAAATGTCAGCATTCTTGATCGCCGTGATAGGCGGAGGGCTGTTTGTGTTGAATCTGTTCTTGTTGGTCCGCGAGTTCAGTTATCGCCGTGTCAGTGTCCCGGCGCGAGTCGCGGCGGATGACCAGGAACAGTCGTCGGTGGTTGCATTGGGAGAATAGCGTGCATAGGCCTGACGATCGGCATTGTTTCGTTCCCAGGGCATTGGAGGGAAACGCACTATTCACATCCCGTTTCGTCAACAACTTATTAGTCAACAACTTAAGCACCTCCCCCAAGCGAAGTTTGGAGGGGAGGAGAGGTGCAACAAGCGTAAACGCTTGTGAAACAAACTCTCAAAACAGCACTCTCCTATTAGCCGGATTGATTGCTAAAGTCGTCATAACCGGAATGCCGAAGAGTCTTAATAGTTGAAAGTCGCCACATTTGCGGGCGTTTTTTAATTTTGCCATCATTTCGCAACCTTCCCGTGACTGCACGCTGAATGGCCCAAACGACCGAATTGACAATTGCCTACTTCACTGTCGTCTATGACGAGCGAACCGGGTGGACTGGAGGATTATTGGTGCTCAATCGGGGCGGACGCCCTGTCGAGTTTCAATGCACGCTGCCGGTACGCCCATCGCGTGCTCATGAGATTCTATATGGCACCACGCTACGGGATCATTTGATTGGTGAGGTGATCGGCCCGATGCTGATCAAGAAATGCCGGACACCGATCGCATTGGTGTGCTGCGACCAACCCGAATCGTTGACCTTAAGCAGCACCGCGGGCGGGGTTCCGGTCGCTTTGGTCAGTGAAGCGGCCGAGATGGAAGAGGGGCCGATTACGGGTGACATGTTGGTCGGTGCATCGGTCGTGAAACTCGTCAATGCGACATTGCATGTACCGCTCGAACATGCTTCGGTGGTTGAGGACGTCGCCAGCCGATTTGTCGATTTGGTCGATGCCATTGAGCCGTTCGAGAGGATTAAGGAAGCGATCAAGGAAGCACAATCACAAATCGCACGGGCCAGCTAACGCAATGTTTAACGTTCAGATCGATGAGTCCGCGTCATGGCAACGAAATGACTTGATTCCCGCCGACACCTACGAGATCAAACTGGACTCGATCGAATTACGTTCGTTGCCGATCCGCGTTTCTCCGCTGAAAACTCGTGTTACCGGCTTCTTGTTTCCTGAAGCGGCGTGTTGGACGCCTCCGGCGCTGCCAGCTGCCGAAACGTCTGACGAAGACGCGGCGATCAAAATTGCGGAAGAAACCTGCCCTAAAAGCCAACCACCAAAAAACCGGCGGCCGAAAAACCGGCATCGTATCAAACCGCCGAGTGACGTCGTTAAGCTCCAGGACCGGCTTTATTACCTATTGCAGCCGCCGCTTGATTTGCTTGTTGGTAGCGGCCAATTGAATTTCCCGTTTGAGCCGTTTGCGTATCAGCTTGACGGAATTGCGTTCATGTTCCCACGCTACGCTTGCGTTTTAGCCGACGAGATGGGACTGGGCAAAACGATGCAGGCGATCAGTACGATTCGGTTGCTGCTTTGTAGCGGCGAAGTACGAAGCGTACTATTGGTTTGTCCCAAACCGCTTGTTTCAAACTGGATTCGCGAATTTCAAGTTTGGGCACCCGAAATTCCTGTCGCTGCGATCGAAGGCAACGCATCGAAACGCGAATTCGAGTGGAAGTCACCCAATGTGCCCGTCAAAATCGCGAACTATGAACTGCTGATGCGCGACAAGGATATTGTGCTCGACAGCGGTTTGCATTTCGATTTGGTCACGCTCGATGAAGCCCAGCGGATCAAGAATCGAAACAGTACGACGAGCGAAATTGTACGAGCGATTCCGCGTACTAGGTCTTGGGCATTGACCGGAACGCCTGTCGAGAACTCGCCCGATGATTTGGTCGGTATTTTCGACTTCTTGTCACCCGGTTATCTGCAAATTGGGATGCCGATGCCACAAATGGCTGCTGCCGCACGCGAGTACATCTTGCGGCGCACCAAAGACATGGTACTCGACGATATGCCGCCCAAGTTGTATCGCGATGCTGAACTCGATTTGACACCCGATCAATGGGCCACCTACGAATCGGCGGAATCCGAAGGCGTCATCCAGCTCAAGGAGCTTGATGAGATGTTGACGATCCAACACGTCTTTGAGTTGGTGTTGCGGTTGAAGCAGATTTGCAACTTTGATCCCGTTACTGGAAGCAGTTCGAAATTAGAGCGATTGGTCGCTGACATGGAAGAGGTCGCCGCGAGCGGTAAAAAAGCGATCGTGTTTAGCCAATGGGTCAACAGTATCGACCAAATGCGTCCTGCGCTCGAGCGTTTTGGACCGACCGAATACCACGGTCGCATTCCACATAAAAAGCGCGAAGGGGTAATCGAAAAATTCAAGAATGATCCCGACAGTCATGTTATCTTAATGAGCTACGGTGCTGGCAGTGTCGGTTTGAATTTACAGTTCTGCGAGTACGTGTTCTTGTTTGATCGCTGGTGGAATCCGGCAATTGAAGATCAAGCAATCAATCGAGCTCATCGAATTGGTGCAGCAGGCGCTGTGACGGTCACACGCATGTTGGCAACCAACACGATCGAACAACGGATCGCAGATGTCTTGGAGCACAAACGCGAGATCTTCGACGCATTGTTTTGCGATCAAACGACCCCGGTCAGTAAGACTGGATTGAGTCGCGAAGAAATTTTTGGGTTGTTCGATTTGCGAGCACCAGGTGGCAAGAAAGTTGCGTAGGGAACGCCAGCAACGCGTAGGAAGTAAAGTTCCAGCATGGGATAATCTACTATACGGAACGGTTCTGGCCGAAACACTCATTGATGCCGGGAAAGAAATGCCCGTTCCCATGCGAAACGTCCTTATGAAAGTACCAACATGATGAACCCAATTGAATGGCTGTCGAATTTACAGTGGGATCGTTTGCTGCCTGAATTGATCGGCAAAGCTTTGGGGTTTCTGGCTGGGTTTGCGGCCAGTTGGTTCTTGGTGTTTCGTCGCCGACTCAATGCGATTGCCAAGGCTCAATCGGGAGATTCGGACGATTTTATTTTTCAAATGCATCGCTTGTGGGAATTGCCCGAGCAAGCGGGTGATTGCATGTTGTTGTTTCGCAATATCGCTCCGAAAACGACACTACATGACCTCTACGACAACATCGCGGTTCGCGAGTACTTAAAAGCAACTGCGGACGCGACATCGCTCGACAATCCGATTCTCAATACGGAAGGAACGCTCGGTTTCGAGGTTCTCAATGATGCGATGGGGCATATCGCCGGATTGGTTTCGACGACACCGTTCAAACGCGAAACGTGGCTGTTCGTGATGACCTGCGAAGATCGTCAAGTGGTACGAAAAAAGTGTATCCGTTGTTTCCTCGTTCGCCCTGACGATTTGCAGCGATTTGGCGATTGGGATTTTTGCCTAAACCATGTTCAAGTTGAAAAACCATGGCATTGGTTCCGCATTGTCGCTCTGCACCGAATCGCATTGGTATGGAAAGCGGAACGGAAGATGGCCGAAGAGGAGGCATTGTCGTCACGTGATCGGGACATGCCGTTGGTCGATAAGCAGGTTCGACACGATCGAATTCGCCAAATCTCGATCGGACTAAACGATGGAGAACGACCGATCGGCGACCCCTACAAAATCGACTGGCAAAGTCACGTTGAAAAACTCGCTCAAACCGGATTCGTCTTGAACAGCGATTAATGGTACAGCAAATGGCTGCGAAAACGTGATCGCTTGGTAAACTGTATCCGTAATCGCGGCGTTTGATGATTTCGGTTGCGGCCCTGCCGCCTGATGACGAGCGATCTAACCCTTACACTTACCAAGTCTTTTGAAAAACGATGCTTCAAGAACCTCCTGAGACCCAATACGACCTTCGTTTCAATATCTTTGGCTTTCCCGTCCGCGTGGCGTGGACTTTTTGGCTAGGCGCCGTCATTTTTGGTTGGTCGCTCGTCAATGGGCTTGATCTTCTCTTTATCCAAAACCCCGGTGAGATGTTTCGTGCAGGTACGCCTGGTCGACTGCCTCTTTTGATCCTTTGGATGGCATGTATGTTTGTGTCAATTCTAATACACGAACTGGGGCATGCATTTGCGTTTCGGCAACACCGAATTCAAGCTTCGATCGTGCTCTATCACTTCGGTGGTTTAGCGATACCGACAAGTTCTTTCAGGCCAGGAAAATCGTTTGCACAGCTTCGTGAAAAAGAAGACCTTTGGATTGCGCTTGCCGGCCCCCTTGCGCAATTCGCATCCGCAGGTTTGTTAATCCTAGCTTTAAAATTAATGGGCCTTCAAGTCATTGCACTTGGTTATTTGGATGCGATGGTGCCACTCGGCTTTACAAATATCCCCGGCGTGATGGATGGTGAATCGATTCGAAGTCCGGGTTTGTTTGCCCTGGTTTTGTTTTATATTTTCCCAAGTGTCCTGTGGAGTCTATTAAATTTAGTTCCTGTTTGGCCTCTTGATGGTGGCCGCATCATGAACTCACTTGTGGTCATGGGTGGTGGTCGTCGCGAGCAAGCTTTGTGGGTCAGTGTCATCACGGCTGGCCTCCTTGCTCTATACGGTTTTAGGAACGGACAAGTGTTCCTTGGTATCTTGTTTTTGTCGTTAGCATTTTCGAGTTACCAAATGATTCAACAGAACGCGAATTGGCGTTATTGAGTCAGCGACGGTCCCGTGTTTGCATTCATTTGTTTCGTAATTTCCCGTGTTTTTCTTCATCCGTTGTCCATTGATGCAACGTTGGATTGGCTTGCGAAATCGCAAGTTGAGTTACACGAAGTGATCGTCCACGACCGTGAACTGCAAGTTGTTTGATGGATGAAAAATGTTGAATGTCATCGACTTGAAACGAGATAAACACTCGCGACATCAAGCATGAAATTTCAAGGCTTGAGATGGGGCTTCGATGATGGATGAGGTCCCAATCAAAGACGAGAACCGAGGGGGCATAACGAAAAAAAATTTGAAATGCAAGCACTTTTTATGCGAAAACATGTTGCGAAATTCTGAGAAGCGCGTAAAGTTACCCAAAGTTTCTAACGGTTGAAAGCAAAAGCCATGTTGAAGGATATCAACAAGCTTTGAGATTCAACTTCCATTGTAACGATTTGGTGAGCCGTGGCCGGTGACTTTGGAACTTCAATTTGAATTTTGAAAGTCACAATGACTCGCCATCGTTTCCGTTTTAGCGGAGGAATAACATGGCCAAGAAGAAAGCAACGAAGAAGAAGGTTACGAAGAAGGCAGCAGTAAAGAAGAAGGCTGCAAAGAAGGTAACGAAGAAGAAGGCTGCTAAGAAGGTAGTTAAGAAGAAGGCTGCCAAGAAAGCAACCAAGAAAGCAACCAAGAAAAAGGTTGCTAAGAAAGCGACCAAAAAGCAAGCGACCAAGAAAAAAGCGACTAAGAAAAAGGCAACCAAGAAAAAAGCCGCTAAGAAGCGTCGTTAATCTCAAAGATCGTTTTACCAACGATTTAAAATCAAAATGTCGAAAAAGCTGTATCAGAGTCTTCTCTGATGCGGCTTTTTTTATGCATTGGTGGGCGGCGCCGAAAGACATGCATGATCCGTGCAAGCGACGGTTGTCCTATTCACCAAGCGTTTGGCCACCTCAGGCTGCGTCCCCACCAACAACGTTCACCATCGACTTCCTAAGGCAGATGAAACAAACGGTCCAATTAGCACTCCGAGAGCTTCTTGATCCCTCGCTTGTCGTCGTACGCACTGCGTCGCTTGGAGGTGGTTGTATTAGCCAGGCAATGCGGGTCGAAATCGACCCACATTCCTGTTCGATGTCTGGCAATAAAACGTCTGGCAAAAAGTCGATCCCAGCAACGGTTTTCCTAAAGAGAAACAAGCCTGGATTTTTGCCCAATTTCCAATGCGAACACAACGGCTTGATCGCTTTGGCCCATTCTGATTGGATCAAAATACCACAACCGATTGCGATCGGCGTTTCGCAGCAGTCCTCCTGGCTGGTTACCGAATGGGTTTGTTCAAGCGATTTCACGTCGGATGGCTTGTCGGCGAACGAGTTCTATTCTCGCTTTGGTGCATCGTTAGCGAAAATGCACCGTGCGACCGCGGGTACGCGAATTGGTTTCTCGGAAGACAACTTTCTTGGTACGACCAGGCAGATCAATACGCGAAATACCGAAAATTGGATCGACTTTGTTGCTGAAAATCGAATCGGTTTCCAACTTCGCTGGGCCGTCGATCAAAACTTGGCGGATGCGAGCTTGAAACAAGATTGTGAAACGATTCTGCGCGGTCTCGATCGGCTGCTGGAAGGGCGGCGGGGTGAGACCTCGCTTTTGCATGGCGATTTATGGAGCGGCAACTACCTTTGTGGTCGAGATGGCGAGGTTGTTTTCATTGATCCGGCGGTTTACCACGGTTGTCACGAAGCGGAATTCGGCATGATCAAGCTGTTCGGATCGTGTCCAGAATCGTTCTATATCGCTTATCAGCAAACCTGGCCGAGTGATGATTGGATGTCCGATGGTTGGCAACGACGAACAAACGTCTATGTTTTGTATCACTTGCTCAACCACATGAACATGTTTGGTCGTGGTTACGCCGGTCAATGTCGCCGTCTAGCATCGGAGTTAGCTGGCGTTTTATAAAGTGTTCTTCGCCTTCCGTCATAAGAAAGGTTTTCCCATGCTCGCAGCTCGAGTGATACCCTGTTTAGATGTCCACAATGGACGTGTTGTCAAAGGCACAAATTTTATCAATCTGCGCGATGCGGGCGATCCGGTCGAAGTCGCCAAGCGATACGAGTCGGAGGGAGCGGATGAACTTGTCTTTTTGGATATTACCGCCAGCCACGAAGATCGCGATATTATTCTCGATGTTGTCCGACGGACTGCCGAGGAGGTGTTCATGCCGCTAACGGTCGGCGGAGGCATCCGAGGCATCGACGATGTCCGCGCATTGTTGTCAGCGGGCTGCGACAAAGTTTCTATCAATTCGACCGCTTGCAAGGATCCCCAGTTTATTCGAAAGGCCGCAGACCGATTCGGCAGTCAATGTATCGTCGTCAATATCGATCCCAAGCGAGTCGATCGCGACGGCAAAGAATTTTGGGAGGTCCATATCAATGGTGGAAGGACGCCAACGGGACTCGAGGCTGTTGAGTGGGCTCGGCGAGTCGAGGATTTAGGTGCCGGCGAAATCGTTTTAACAAGTATGGACGCCGATGGTACCTGCGACGGTTATGACTTGCCGATCACGGCGGCGGTAAGTGATGCGGTATCGATTCCGGTCGTCGCCAGTGGTGGAGCGGGTGGCCCGAAACACTTGGTCGATGCCATCAAAATAGGGAAAGCCGACGCGGTTCTAGCGGCCAGCATTTTCCATTTCGGTCAATACACCATCGAAGAAACAAAACGCGTCATGCAAGAAGCTGGGATAGCCGTTCGCTTGTCGTCCAACCAGCCATCGGCGTGATGTGCCGCCTGCTTTTCATAACCCGAAGGGTACGTTTCGAAACGGTCTTTTGAAGGGACGGCAGGTGATCGGTCGAAACTTCTGTCGTCTCGTGCCTCTGCACCGCAAAGCGAAACGCAAAAGTTACGTTTCGACTTTAGGCGTCTCTCCCTTAGCCGCGAAGCCGTACCAGCCGGATCGCCCCACTGTCGCAGTACCGCAGTCCGGCTGGGGTTTGGATCATGAGCGAACCATTATCGGAAATGCCTCGGCATAGGCCCTGGCTTTCGCGTCCAGACTCTAAGAAAGAGATCTGGTTTCCGGTCAACATGCAGCGTTCGCGGAATTGGTGCAGGATACTTTGAGGGGCCTCCAGTCGTTCTTCGCATACCGCAACGAGCTCTCGGATGATCACCTCGAGAACTTCGTGACGTGATAGTCGACGGCCTGTGGCTGCGAACAACGATTGCGGCATGGCGGTCGTGTCGGGTGATTCGAGCGTTGGTGATTCGATCACATTCACACCAATGCCAATCACGATGCGATCGGTAAACGCTTGACTGGTTTCAATGAGTATCCCAGCCACTTTCCCACCCGCCACGTAGACGTCGTTTGGCCATTTTAATCGGCATTTGACGGGAGCGTAAACGAACTCGATCGCACGAGCCGTTGCCACGCCGACCGCAAGCGATAGCAGCCTCGCCGTCGGCTCGTTGATCGAATCTTGAGCGAGGACGAGCGAGAACGTTAGCGCATCGTTTGGGCTAACCCAATGGTTTCCTTGGCGACCGCGTCCGCCCGTTTGCACGTCTGCGAAATAGAGCCGGGGCAACATTCCGTCACCAAATTTCTGCTCACGGAGCTGCGACAATGCATCCGAGTTGGTCGATAGCGAGGTCTCGCATGCCAAAGCGGACCCTAAAACGCATTGGTCGATCAGTTCTTCGATAACCGCCAAGACAGACGCGTCAACTTTTCCAACCGTATCGAGCATGAGAAAACCCTGTTCCAACGAATTTCAAAAAACCAATAGTACGAACGATAGCAGGACGAGCACGATCACGGCAATTTGCCAAGTTTTTAACTTCGAAGTGACAACCGAGTCGTCGGCAAACTCATCTTGGATAAACTGATCGTAGTCGAAATCGTCATCATCGTCGCTGAAGGAGTCCGTTTCGTCAGCCCAGCCGTCCGAATCGCTGCTTCCACAGTGAGGACACGCCTTGGCGTATTCTTGTACGTCGCCGCCACAATGGGGGCATTGAAAAAAATCGTCGTTTGTCAATGAATGAGTTTCCTTTGCTTTGTCGGGCGGCGACACTGCGGCGATTCCGCTCTCATCGATTGTAAGATTAGGGGGATGAGATAAGAACCGGACTTCGTTATCGCGTTTGTTAGCCGGACGATCACACCTATCGCCTGAATCCGCTGTTTCGACAGGGTGAGCCGTTTGGGCGATAGCCTGGTTGTCGCGGATCGTAGCGAGTGCGTCCTCGTACCGAGGGTGATAAACTTCAGTTGGTGGGTGAAAGTGCACTCTTGGTCCCTCTGCTGTTTGAAGTCGAGCTAAGCGTGGCCGAACGAATCCTCGCAGTGAACAAGAAAACACTTTTCCAGGTGAAATCTTTCCCCGCAATTCTGTGGGAGTGCCTATTCAGCGAGCATTTTTTCGGTTAACTTACGGGCTTGGTTGGTCGATTGTGCATCCGTCGCTGGGGTTTCTGGCCGGCTCGCGCCGCTTCCCTCCCTCCCCATTTGGTAAGTATCCATCTGGGGCATCATCAATTTTTGCCCGCAACGAAAGAACGCGGGTCGTCCATCCTTGCACAGGAGTTATGCGTTGGGCAGGAAACTGTATTGTGGAAACTTGAGCTTTAGCGTTTCAAGTTCGGATTTGGAGCAACTATTTGCTCAGTTTGGCACGGTTGAAAGTGCGCAAGTGATTTCGGATCGTGATAGTGGTCGAAGCAAAGGCTTTGGCTTTGTCGAGATGGGCAGCGACGCGGAGGCACAGGCCGCGATCACTGGTTTAAATGAAGTCGAGCACGAGGGTCGTAATTTGACGGTCAACGAAGCCCGCCCCCGCGAAGATCGTGGTGGCGGCGGCGGCGGTGGTCGTGGCGGACGTGGCGGTGGCTACGGCGGCGGCGGTGGCGGTGGTCGTGGCGGCTACGGTGGTGGCGGCGGCGGTGGTCGCGGCGGCTACGGTGGTGGTGGCGGCGGCGGTCGTGGTGATCGCTACTAAGCCGAGTCACAGGTTGACTTCACAACGCTGCAAACTGCTAGCGGTTTGACGTACATATGAAGAAAGGGAAGCCGGTTTTACTGGCTTCCCTTTTTTCGTGGCTCCACCGAAGAATCCCTGGGTGGATTCATCAATCCCAAGTACAGCAAGGAAGGTTATTCAGGGATCGCAGAGCAAAAAGAATGTTTTTAGGTACATCGACAATCTGACGTTCAAAAATAAACCTCGGCAAAACAAGCCGTTTCACCGAGGCGCAGTAGCAGCGTCTCTCCGAGACGCTGAACCGCACAAGACGCTGAACCGCACAAGACGCTGAACCGCACAAGACGCTGAATCACACAAGACGCTGAACCACACAAGACGCTGAACCGCACAAGACGCTGAGGGGTGCGAGTCTCGGAGAGACTCGCCTACTTAGACGCTGAGGGGTGCGAGTCTCGGAGAGACTCGCCTACTTAGAACTCTCCGAGCCATTGTATGGCCGCTTTGCCGGTCACAGGCGCGTCGCAGGTGAAATGCTTGCAGCGGTACACCGTCGGAGCCGCATCGATCACGCTGCGATCCTCATTCAATGCCACGACTGGTTCTGAATCAAACGCATCGCCAATCACCCAGGAGAGTGTCGCATGCGGATGGAAGTTCTTTAAAAGATCCGCTCGAACGTTTTTCATCGCTTCTTGGTCAGGAACGGCCACCACGATTTGCTCTGCATCGTTTCGGTAGCGATCGAGGGCCACTACCAGGGCCGCGCAGGCAGCCGATTGAGTTTGCAAAATATCGTTCGCTAGTCTCAGCGTCTGCTCTGCGGCAATTCGATAATCTTCTCGATTGCACAGTCGAGACAATTTCAGCAGTGCCATCACTGCGGAGGCATTGCCGCTCACCAGGCTACCATCGTGCCAATCCTTCGTCCGTGTGATTAGCGTTTCGGAATCGTTGGACGTATAGAAAAAGCCGCCCAGCTCTTCGTCTTTGAATCGTTTGATCATTGTATCGGCCAACTGAACCGCCCGATCGATGTATCGAGCTTGCCCGTTCGCTTCGAAGAGCGACACGAGCGCCTCGATTGTGAATGCGTAATCATCCAAAAACGCGGCAAGGTGCGATTTACCTTGACGAAATGCGTGCAACAAATTACCGTCGTCCGTGACCATTTGATCGAAGGTGAACTTTGTAGCCCGCGTTGCAATTTCAATATAATCAGGCCGATCGAGAACGCCGCCAGCGACTGCGAACGCGGAGATTGCCAGAGAGTTCCAGGCCGTCAGAATCTTGTCGTCTCGCCCCGGATGCACTCGTTTGTCACGCTCGATACGAAGCTTCTCGCGATTTCTCGCCAACTGAATATCCAGATCGGGCATCGCGAATTCTTCTGCATAGCTTTCGAACGAGCGCGGTAAGTTGGCGATATTGTTACCTTCGAAATTTCCTTCTTCGGAAATGTCGTAGACCTTACAAAACCGTTCGCCTGCTTCCTCTCCGAGGATCTTCTTCACCTCATCTGGCGTCCAGACATAGTACTTGCCTTCGACCCCTTCGCTATCGGCGTCTTCGCTACAGTGAAACCCACCAGCCGGATCCGTCATTTCGCGGTCGAGATAATCGAGAATCTCGCAGGCGACATCGGCATGGCGTCTGTTTCCGGTTACCTGGAAAGCTCTGACGTATTGAACGGCCAGCAGTGCATTGTCATAGAGCATTTTTTCGAAGTGAGGAACCAGCCATTTGCTGTCAACGCTGTAGCGCGCGAAGCCGCCCCCGATATGGTCTCGGATTCCGCCGCCCGCCATTCTGTCGAGCGTCAATTCCGCGGCATCGGCAAGTTCTTTCTCACCCGTCGTGACGGCGCGCGTGAGCAGTAGATTGATGTCGGTTGCGTGTGGGAATTTCGGGGCTGCGCCGAATCCGCCATCTTGACGATCGAGAACTTGCAGCAGACGAGAGGTGGAGTTGGTGATCACCGCTTCATCGGCAATCGACTCTGGTTCCATCTCGGTCCCGAGTGCTAACACTTGAAGCGATTCGGTAATCTTTGCGGAATGCTCTTCGACATCACTGCGGCGATTCTTCCACGCCTCCGCCAGTGCACTAATGACATCGACAAAGCCAGGCATCCCACTTCGCTGAGTCGGTGGCCAGTACGTTCCAGCATAAAACGGTCGCATTTGGTGATCTAAAAAGACACTCATCGGCCACCCGCCACGGCCCGTCATCAGTTGGACCGCATTCATGTAGATCTGATCGATATCGGGACGTTCTTCGCGATCGACTTTTATCGAAATGAAATGCTCGTTGAGATACTTCGCGATCGACTCGTTCTCAAAGCTTTCGTGCTCCATCACATGGCACCAGTGACAAGCTGCGTAGCCGACCGACAAAAAGATCGGTCGGTCGGTTTCCCGAGCTTTCTCGAAAGCCGCGTTGCCCCAGGGATACCACTCGACAGGATTATTTTTATGCTGGAGTAGGTAGGGGCTTAATGAATCAGCCAAGTGGTTCATAAGGCAGGCTTGGTTAGTGGATGGTTGGAGGAAAGCCTTGAGGCGGTATCGATGTGACGCTTGGATGGGCTAAGTAGGATGATGCATGTGATTCGTCGTCATTCTGAGTAACTTGTTAGAGCCCAAGCGTTTGTGTGAATCCTTGGAGAAACACTCAACGGGTGAGCCGGTTTGCCGTTAGCCATGGTTTGCACAACCCATCACGGAGCCATGGCCAGGGCCAAAACGGCTCATGAATAATCGGAGCTAAAATCGATACGCCAACGGGGTTGGAGAGCAGAGCTTCCCCGGTAGGGGCGGTAGAGACTTTAAGCCACCGTGCCACCACGAAGATCACGCAAGGTGGACGCCCTATTCGTCGGACGCATCACCATCGGAATCCGCTTCTGCGTCGTCAGTGACTTCTTCGACGACTGGTTGATCATCCTTGTTTTCCGAGTTCTCTTCGGCCACGGGTTCGTCTGGATCGGAGTCATCCTTGATCGCCTCATCCGCGGTCGCCTCATCCGAGGTCGCCTCGTCGGCATCGACATCGGCGTCGGCATCGGCATCATTATCCATCGACTCGCCCGCTTGGAGGTCATCGGCGTTCGTTTCCGCCTTGGCAGCCTGCTCTGCCTTCTTTGCTTCCGACTTCTCCTTCATTTTCTGCATCGCTTCACGCTCTCGTTCCATCTCCTCGGCAGCTTGGCGTTCGCGTTCGAGTTCAAGCTGAGCCAGTTCTTGTTTACGTTTTTCGGCCCGTTCTTTCTGCGTTTTGCGGACTTCTTCGTAAACTTCTGAACTGACTTGCTCGTAGGTGCCCATCATTTCGACGAACGCAGCGAGTGGGAAATCGTCAGCCATCTCTTCGCTATCGATTGCGACGGAATAGCGGCGAATCGATCGCAATAAATCTTCGGCTGAATCATCGACGGTAAGGATCGGGTAATCGTCGAAAATTTCTGCCCAAACGGCAAATGCTTGTTCGTAAAGGTCGATCGCCTTATCGAGTTCAGCCTCTTCGTTCGCCTTTTCGGCTTCGTAGATCAGGCGTCTTGCTTCGACGGTCCGTTCTTCCTGTTCGGCTTGTGTAAGCGTATCCCAGTAGGGGTAGTTGATCTGTTTTCGATAGCCGTCTGTTTTCACTCGGCGTTCTTCGATATCCTCGATCTCATCTGCCAACTCCATCGCTCTCATGCGGTCTTCGGGAGCCGCTTTTTTAGCATAGGGCATCAGGTTGGGCTGCCATTGATTTTCAATTCCTGGCAACTCTTCACCCGTCAATTTGCGGAATTCTTCGAGTCGCAGCGCCTTCAGCCGGACCAGTTCGTCGAGTTGCCCCAGTTTGATTGTAAACGCAGCGGTTGTCGGGACACTTCGCTGGCCAAATTCTTGCCAATCCTGTGCTGCCATCTGCCACGCATTCTGCGCCCGTTCGTCAAGAACTCCTTCGTCCTCAATCGCCTCGGAATGTTTGATTCGCCATTTGGGTCCGGTTTCGTAAAAGTTGAGCGGCGTTTGCCGGCGAATTTTAACGCCGGAGTCGACAATATCGTAACCATGTCGTAGCCACAATCGTCCCACCAGCCAATTATCGGGTTTGAAGTATGGCCCGCGTGCCTCGGGGCTGTCGACGGCGATCCCTTCCTCGAGCAATTTCCCATGCAACACTTCGTCATCAGAAAAGAGTTTACGGAATTGAACCTTCTCGTCCGACATACCCATTTTTGAGCCGTAGAACCATCCGGTGTACCAGACCAAACGGGGTGCATTGCGATTTTGGCGAACACCTTTGCTCAGGAATTCGGTACCTTCACGCACCATTTCATAGCGTTGACGATAGTCATCGAATTCGGTCGAAACGTTGTAGGCCAAATTATGCGCTTGGTGCTCCCAGACTTTATCAAAGTGCGGTTGCAGTAGCGAGATATTGTTTAGGGTTGCCTTGTAGCGATCCCATTCGTGGGCGACCTTGTAGTGATGAGCTTTGTTCCACAACAAGGTTGCGGCAACGCCACGCATTCCGAGTGACGCCAATTTCATCGTCTCGCTCGCTGGGCTGATTTCGCCCAGATCGCTTTCGGCGATATTGAAACGGTTACGCATCTCGGTTAGTTGGCCGCCCGAATCACCTGAGCCGCCGCTTGGCTGTCCGAGCAAGAAAAGCGGAACGAGCATCGCCAACATGGCGACCAAGTAAATAAGTTTTCGACGAAGTGCTGTAGTTCTCATGCAGCGATCTCACGCGATTTCAGGAAAAAATAACTGACAAGGAATGCCAAAATACAGTAGCCCAGGGTGGCGGCCGCATGCCGCCCGAGTAAGGCTCCGAAAATATCAAAACCGCTTGCTGCGTACTCAGCCGTGCCGACCATTTTTGGCAGGTTCGGTAGAGCGGTTGCAATCGCGTCGAGCGAATAAACGATTCCTGCGTCGACCGTTTTGATTACTTTGCCAGCAACCTCGTCGACGTCAAACTGAGTCGTCATCGCGTCTTGCTTCAAAATCCGGATCATCGATTCGATCGGCCCACCGCCGCGTTCAATCCCGGCATCGATGTAGTACCGCGTGTCGTAGACTTGCTCGGCAGAAAACCCCAGCAGGACACAGACAAACGTGGCGACCATCGCAACAGGACCGCTCAAGAACGTGCTAAACATGACGCCAAACGCGATCACCATCGTCATTTGCAGCCAAATCGAAATATAGGCTTTCGTGAGGTTCCAAGCAAAACTGTTTTCGCCTGCTCGCAAGTACACGCCGCTCTTGGTAACGCCCAGATATTGACTGCTGTCCAAGCATCGGATTTGCACGATCATATCGCCCTGTTCGTCGACAAATGCGTCGAACACGTTTACCGTGTCGTCTTCGTCATCGACTAAACCGGCTAGCAATTCTTCCGACGCCGCATCGCTGACATCGGGTTCAATTCGAAGGGGGATGGTTTGCTCGTCAACGGTGTACTCGTCAACATAGAAGGTAATCGGAACGCTGCGAATTGGTTTGGTTGGGTGCTTTAAGGTAATCGAGCCGCGAATCCCCGTTTCGATATCACCTTTGTAAGAACGGTAAGCACGGATCGACATGTCGAGCGGTATTCGAATGGGATACTGGTTCGCGTCGACATTGTGAAACGTGAACTCGGCCATTCCAAGTGTGCCACCTTCGACGTACCCGTGCTCGATGCGTCGCGGACCTTTTGCCACACCGACTAAACGTGAAATACCCGCATTGCCGTAACCTTCGGCAATCTTCTCATTCCCGACGTCGATTCCCGCATCCTGCGGATTCCCTTGGCGATCGTAGAATTGAATATCGCCGTAGGAAGGGATTCTGGCTTTCAATGCATCGGCAACGGGACCGATCTCGAAATCGCCTTCCTCGTCGCGAATGACATAATGACGGTGTCCGCGAACCATGTCGGTTAAGCCGCGACCGTTTGAATCAGGGTCGATCGAAAAGGTGTGTCTATGGCCAGCGACATAGTCGGTTTCACCCTCAAGTCGACCGTTACTCAACTCTTGAACTTCCGTCACTTCCAAGTGGTTGTGTCGAATACCACGCGTCACGAACAAGTAGCTGGCAAATCCCATCGGGATTAGCATCATCGTTCCAACAGCGACAAACCCAAGCATTCGACCAAGTACGATTTCGGTTGCACGAACAGGCTTGGTCACGATCGTGTAAATCGTTTTGCTCTTGATGTCCGCTGGCAACGAGAACGCACTGATGAACAAGGCGAGAGCCAAAATCAAATAATTGGTCGCCGTCAAAACGAAGCTGATGTAAAGCCGTGCTGGATCATCGCTTTCAGGATTCAAGTACCATCCGGCCAATAACAAGCCGACGACGAACAAGCCGACGACGAACAACACTTTGCGGCGGATCGCTTCCTTGAAGGCCAAACGTGCCAAAGCGAAAACGCGGCGTGGGGAGGTGCCGGGAAGATCAAAGCGGATTAAATCACGAACGACGCGGGCGACGGCATAAAAGCCCTCGCTCGGCCCATAGCGGGCTGCCGAAATCACGTAGCCGACCATCAAGCCGAGCACGATTGCCAAGGCGAACAAAACGATGCCCTGTAATAACGCACTTTCCAAGAACGCATTGGGGCGGAACAGCCATTCATAGAATGACCAAAAATCTTCTGGTTGAAGCGTCATGAACCAGCGTCCTCCGATGAATCGCTGTCCGCTTGGCTGCCACTCGCTTGGCTGCCACTCTTGGCTCCGTCCGCGGACACTCGCCGTGCTCCTGGACGGGCCTCGCTTTCACGCACGATGTTGAGGAACAAATCCTCCATCGTCGCGGTTGGATTATCGATCGATTCGACGGTGCCACCATGTTTACGGATCAAATCGGCGATTTCGGTCTTGGCCACGTCGGACAACCCGCGAGCGTGAACTTCGGTGACATCTTGAACTTTCAAAAGGTCCGAAACCCGCCCGAGCTCCTTCAATTCTCCCTGGTGCAGAATTGCAACCCGATCGCAAACGTCCTGGACGTCCGCCAATTGGTGGCTGCAAAGCAAGACTGTCTTTCCTTGGTCGCGAAGGGCCAAGATCAAATCCTTCATCTCGCGAGTCCCAATCGGGTCGAGTCCTGTGGTCGGCTCGTCGAGCAGGATCAGGTCGGGGTCGTTAATCAAAGCTTGCGCCAACCCGACTCGGCGAGTCATCCCCTTGCTGTACTCCCGAAGTTGGCGATGTTTGGCACCTTGCAGCCCGACCAACTTGATCAACTCGTCGACTCGGCGTTTGCGGTCCTTGCCCGACATGTTGAACAAACGACCGTAAAAATCGAGTGTTTCCTCGGCGGTCAGGAACTTGTAGAGGTAGGATTCTTCAGGCAGATAACCAATTCGTTCGTTTTTGCTGGTTTCTGAAGCATCCTTGTCGAACACCAGCACCCGTCCACTAGAGGGGAACAGCAAACCGAGAATCAGTTTGATGGTCGTTGATTTGCCAGAGCCGTTGGGCCCGAGTAGCCCGAAAATTTCGCCTCGGCGAACCTCGATATCGAGGGATTTAAGGGCACTGACTTTCTTTCGGCCCCAAAAATCGCGAAATATCTTGCTCAGATTGCGTGTTTCAATTACCACGCCCGCATCGGTCGTTCCGGCCGAGTCCGTTGCGGGAATGGGATCTTGGGCTTTTCCCTCAGTTGAGGCTGCTACAGGTGCATCGGTATCCACGAGCAAACGCTTCCGTTATCGAAAAGTGGAATAAATCAAGGAAGAAAACGATTTCTTCAACGTCTACGCCCGCTTCGAGCAAAGGGTTCGAAACTTATTTTGGGGGCCGAGTGTGGCCTAGGCTTCCAGCCTGGCCTACGTGTTCTCAACGGATTGCAAATCCGCCTACAAAAAGCTTACAACCTTACAACGGCATCGCCGCAAAAACATCGCCTAGGTTTACCAGGCCCGGGACCTGCCCCCCCAGGCGGGAAGCCCGGGAACCGCCTCCCAGGCTGGAAGCCCGGGAACCGCCCCCCCAGGCTGGAAGCCTAGGCCACCTAAAACACCTCCACGCTACTTCTCCGCAGCGACTGCCTGTGACTCAATTCAAGAGAGACCCGCTTCACAACGATGCAAATGCCTCGGCAGACGCCGGCAGGGATGCCGCGTACCAGCAATCGATTTCTTTCCTTTACGATCGAATCAATTACGAAGGGGCTGCAGCGACCAGTTCGAAGTATCCATTTCGGCTCGGACGTATGGCCGAACTTGTTGAGCGGATCGGGTTGGGGCACTACTTGTTCGACCGGACGCAGAGCATTCGCAGCTGTCCGCCGAAGCCACTGATCCATATCGCAGGCACAAAGGGTAAAGGGTCGACCGCTGCGATCGCCGCGTCGATTTTGACGGCAGCAGGTTATCGAACAGGTCTGTATACTTCGCCCCATTTGAATGAACTTGAAGAACGGTTTCGCATCGATTCGGTCCCCTGTCCCAAATCGACGTTTGTCGAACTTGTCGACGAAATTCGCCCTGTCGTTGCGTCGATGGACAAACAAGAGGGATTGCAGCCGACGTTTTTTGAGTTAACCACGGCACTCGGGATGCTCTATTTTGATAAGCGAGCGTGCCAGGCAATCGTGCTTGAAGTTGGTCTTGGCGGTCGGCTCGACAGTACGAATGTGTTTGCATCCTCCGTAGCGGTCATCACGAGCATTGGCCTGGACCATCAAAACGTGCTAGGCGATACCCTCGAGGAGATTGCGGCGGAGAAGGCGGGCATTATCAAAGGTGGGATTCCCGTTGTTTCGGCAGTCCTGCGGCCAGCCGCCGCCGAAGTGATTGCTCAAAAGGCGGCCGTCGATCGCTCGACCCTCTATCAGCTTGGTCGTGACTTCGATGTCGAAGCAACGATGGAGAATGATTGGGGAAGTGAAGTTGTTTTTAAGTTCAAAGCCGGGTTCCAACGCCAGCCAAATCGCATCGATCTTCGCGCCCGGTTGGCTCTCGAGGGAGCCCATCAACCGGGGAACGCCGCCGCGGCGATCGCAGCGATCGACCGGGTCGATTCACCGCCATTGATGGTATCGGAGGAAGCGATTCGCCGGGGCCTTGCCGACGTGACCTCTGCGGCCCGGATCGAACGCTTTGATTTGCCGCGATCGATAACGGGGATCGTCGATGCTGCTCACAACGAAGATTCGATTGCCGCGTTGGTCGCTGCCTCGAAGAGTCGTTTTGCGAGCCAGCCGCTCACGATCGTTTTCGGTGCCAGTCGCGACAAGAAGGCGGAGGTGATGCTGGGGCTACTCTCACCGATCGCCGATGCTCTGGTTCTGACACGCTATCAAGGTAACCCTCGCTACCGTGACCCCCATGAACTCTTTGCGTTGCTACCGCAGACCATTCGCATTAAAACGATCGTGATTGACGAGCCTACCGCTGCGTGCGACAAAGCCTTGTCCTTGACGGTCGATGGCGGCGTATTGGTCGTGTGCGGTTCGTTCTTCCTAGCCGCCGAAACTCGCCCCTGGATGTTAGCAAAAATGGGAGCGGGGACGCCAAAACAAAGTGTATTCGATGATTGATAATGATGCCGTTGTGTTTGGACTATTGATGGTCATCCTGGGACTGATCTTTTGGACCAGCAGCTGTGACCATTGGTTTTTCAGAAGGTTTTACTCCCTCTTTCCAATGTTGCTGCTTTGTTACTTCGTGCCATCACTGCTATCGTTGTCGGGGTTGGTCGATCCGGAGACATCTAATCTGTACTTCGTCGCGACGCGGTATCTATTGCCTGCTTCGCTCGTCCTATTGACCTTGAGCATTGATCTTCGCGAAATCATAAAGCTGGGAAACAAGGCGGTCATCATGTTCTTGACGGGAACCGTCGGCGTCGTTCTCGGTGGTCCCTTGGCAGTTCTAATTGTCGGAACGTTTGCACCCGAGTGGGTTGGCGGCAGCGATTCGTCTGCCGTTTGGCGCGGGCTTTCGACGGTCGCCGGAAGTTGGATTGGTGGTGGAGCGAACCAGGCGGCAATGAAGGAGATTTTTAATCCTTCCGATGAGTTGTTCAGTGTCATGGTCACGGTCGATGTGATCGTTGCCGAAGTTTGGATGGCGTTTCTGCTTTTGGGAGTCGGCAAGTCGAAAGCGATCGACCGCTTGCTGAAAGCGGATGCGTCGGCGATCGAGCACTTGACGAACAAAATGGAAACGTTTTCTCGTGAAACCACCCGAGTCCCCACGACGACCGATCTTTTTACAATACTCGGTTTTGCGTTTGGGGTGACGGCCGCGAGTCATTTCGCAGCGGATTGGATCGCGCCATGGATTCATGAAAACGCACCCAAACTGGACCGGTTTAGCTTGGACTCATCGTTTTTCTGGCTCATCATTTTAGCGACGAGCGGCGGGGTCATCTTGTCGTTCACCCGGGCTCGACAATTCGAAGGGGCCGGTGCATCCCGCGTCGGTTCGGTATTCATTTACATTCTGGTGGCTACGATCGGGCTGAAGATGGACGTGTCTGCAATTTTCGAAACGCCCGAGTACTTTGTGGTGGGCGGCGTGTGGATGCTGATTCATGTCTTGTTGCTGTTTCTTGTCGCTTGGTGGATTCGGGCACCTTACTTCTTTTTGGCGGTAGGCAGTAAAGCGAATATCGGTGGTGCCGCGAGTGCGCCCGTGGTCGCAGCTGCGTTCCATCCGTCCCTCGCACCGGTTGGGGTATTGTTAGCGGTGGTGGGTTATGCGCTCGGTACCTATATGGCCTATGTTTGCGCGTTGATGATGCAAGCGGCCTCGATGTAAGAAGCGGTAAACTTGCTCGTGCGGATCAAGCGAAGGATTTCCGCCTATTGCTCCCCTCTTTCTCTCTCCGTTTCGCGAGATCATGCCGTTTTCGCGAGGTCGTGCCGCTTCAATGGGCACGCGATAATGGGCACGCGATTTGACTGGAGTCCCCAGCGATCAATACTCAACTTCAACGCCGACGTAAGGAGTGAAACCGGGTGATAAGACAACCGTTGGACCGTAAGTATCATCGGCAGGCAAACGCAGGTTCAAATGCTCGTAGTAGTTCTTGTCAAACAGATTATCGATACCGCCCGTGATGCTGACCCGATCGCTTGGGCGGAGATATCCACGAAGGTAGGAAACGCCGAATCCAGGGGTTTCCGTCTCGAGCGTGACCGGTGGCAAGCCGTCTTGCACCGAACGCAGGGTCCCGAGTCGGTCTTGACGTGCGGCCATGCGTAACCCCCATTCCAAACCCCACGCAGCATCGCCGCTGACGTCCGAAAGCCGAATTCCGATGCGGCCTTCGAGCGGCGTGATGCCCGACAACGGCTGGTGAATCACTTGGTCGCGGCCTTCTAGGTACGACAAACCTGCAAAGGTTTGCACTCCTTCCAAGAGATCCGCTTCACCATACATTTCGAAACCCATCATCGTAGCGTAGTCGGTGTTGAGGGCGGTCAATAGCCGAGCACCGAGCGGGTCGTTGATCGGGTTGGCTGCGTAAGTAACGTAGTCCAAGATCCAACTATGAAAAACACTGATGTGTCCGCGAACATTTTCGTAGTCGGCATCCAAGCGAGCATCGACTTGCCAGTTGCGTTCTTTTGACAATTCAGGGTTGCCGTTCACTCGACTAAAGCCACTCTGGATAATCGCTAGAAACAATCCGTCACTGTAGCGATCGGTTAGATTCGGCAATCGTTCCGCATAGCCGAAACCGAACTTTGTACGCCAATGCTTCGCCAAGTCGATGTCATTCATGAGGTAGAATGAGCCTAGGATATCCGATACATCTAAATCGCGATTCACGTTTCCATTGACATCTTTGAAATTGGAATTTTCCCCCAATTCCGCTGCATCGGCTTGCGTGGATGCAAAGGCCAAGCGGGCTCCCATCGCGATTCGCCAATCCTCGGTGAGACCTTCGGCTAATTCGGTGTAGACGCCAGGGTCGAATACCTCGGCGGTAGGCAATCCGGTTCCAAAAATTGGATCATCTATTTGGAACTGTGATAGGTCATAGCGTTCTCGGATTCTCTGTTGCACATAGCGGAAATCCATGCCCGCACCGATCGATGATTCTTCATTTATTTCGCGGGTCACGCCCGCACGGATGCCAGCGGTGGTTAGGTCGCCATCGACCTGGCCAAGGAACTCGGCGGATGACGGGATCGCGCGATTTGGGTCTTCTGACAAGGAGGCCGTTCGCAGCGCGTCGTCGACCCTTTGCAAGACGGGAAAGTTGTTCTTTCGTTTTGAGTCCATCGTCGTGTCACCGTCGAACTCCGTGTTGGATAACCAAGCGGTCATCCGGTACCCGAGACCCGTGCATTCGTTTCGATGGATTAGATTTTGCGTGATACCGTAATGCTTCAAATCATCGACATCAAAAAACTGGGCTGCGTATTCGGTTTCTCCTTGGTTTAGAAAAGAAAACTTTGTTTCCGAGTGGGTCTCGTCATCAATGTCAAAGCCGTAGCCGGAAAGGACGCTCAACGCACCGTAGCTACTAGGGATATCCAATCCGTTACCCGCATCGTAGTCGCTCCCTTTTCGATAGCTAACGTTTGCGTAATAGCCCGATCGGCGACTGCCACCAAGAAACGTAGCGGTGTTAAAGGTTTGGCCACCATTTGCTCGCACATGGGATCCGAGCCGGAGATGTTTTTCCTTGCCACCTTCGTAGCGGGGCGTTGGAAGCGAGGTGACATTGATGAACGAAAATCCGCTACCGTACCGCAACCCGTAGGGGCCGCTGATGACCTCCGTGCTACCGATCAAACCACTATCAAACTTGGCAAGTGCCGCATCGAGGTCGCCACGAACGGGGGTTTGAAAACCACCGTCAAGTGTTGTTTGAATCTGGCCCTCATAGTATCCTCGGACGCGAGGGTCAAAGCCGATCGGACTGCGGCGACGAGCCTTGACCGTCTGTGTCGTCGCGACATCAATGAGCGTTTGGGCAACATCGGGAAGCGTTACCAGATTGAAGGTGCTCGCGGGAACGATATCAAGCGGCGCAGTCGTAGCAGCAGCCGTTTGAACCTGGCCGGTAAGCTCTTCGAAGTTTGCCACTTCGGCAGGTGAATTGAGGCTGGTGCCAGCCGAACTTGGCAATTCAGGTTCGAGAAGTTCGGAGAGATCCAAGCGTCCCCCGAGTTCATTGGCCGTATTTCCTAGTCCCGTGAATTGACTCTGATCGACTCCAAAGTCGGCAGGCTGAGTAATCTCCGCTGGCGTCGACTCCGCCTGCACCAAGCGAATTTCTTCAGCCCCATCGCCGAAATAGTACTGGGCCTTTTTGAGCAGATAATACTCAGGCTCATCCGCTATGGATTGGGAGGAACGGTCCGTTTGGGATAACGAAGACACGAGGACACCGATGAAAACGAACACCCGAAAATAAAGTCGCAGTGACATACCGATGGTCCTCCTGACCACAACCCGATTCCATTCGTTTCGCATCGCTACGCCCGCCCAATCGGGCCCTTTCGAAGCGAATCAAAGGAGGAATGGCACCCCCCCGTACGGCCTGAATCGGCAAATCCTTTGGTGTCCGTTCAATCCAATTAGGTGAATCAGACGGATTTTTTGGATTGCACGGAAAATGCGGGGGATGCGTATTTTGTTCTGCAGAAATTGAATTGCAGCACGACAGGGCGTGTGAATTCGGCTATCCTGCATTAAACTGATAGAATAGTCGCTTTGTTTCAATTTGACTTTCGCGGCAGAGCGTAGCGAGAGTCGCCAAGATTTTCGCCCGAAACTCTTGCGAGTCCCACTACCCAAACCGCAAAATTGAAACAAAATTGAAACCAAGCGTCTGAAAATCCGTTATCCGATCAATCCTCCTTTTGAGTAGACACGCTTGGCTGTCAGCGATTCCACCTCGGTCCGCTACCAACAATCCGATCCGGATGTCCGTTTGATGTTGCGCGTCAAAGAGGATGACGCGGGGGCGTTTGAAGAATTGGTCCGCCGCTACGAGGCTCGGTTGGTGCGATTGATGCATGCATTAGGCCCGCGGCATGATTTGGCCGAAGATTTAGCTCAGGAAACCTTTCTGCGGGTCTATCGATCGAGGAAACGTTATGAACCGGGCGCAAAATTTTCGACGTGGTTGTTTACGATTGCCGGCAATGTCGCTCGGAATGCAAAACGCTCCGTTTCACGCCGCCGCGAGGTCAGTGAGGTCGACGCACCGCGAACGGAGAATGCGGCGAGCGATGCGCAAATGCTGGCGTCCACTGCCCTCGAAGCAAGCGGCCTGATGCCAACGCGGCTGGTCGAAGGAGACGAACGAGCCGAGATTGTGCGAGTCGCTGTCTCGTCATTAAGTGATCGACAACGAATGGCGCTGATGTTGTCACGATTCGAAAACCTAAGTTATGCGGAGATCGCTGAAACGATGGATTTGACCCCCAAAGCGGTCAAGTCGCTATTAAGTCGTGCACGTGTCAATCTAAAAGAAATTTTGCAGCCCTACATCGAAACGGGCATGATTCCAAGGGAGGTTCACGATGATGAGCGATAGCGAGCGTTTGTTGTCGGACGATTCCCCCATCGACCCCGATGATGAGTTACTTGTCGCCTATGTCGATGGCGAACTTTCCATTCCCGATCGCGATGCGCTCGAGCAACGGCTTTTGAACGATGAAGCGTTGCGTCTACGGTTGCAGGCGTTACAGCAAGGGTGGGATCTGCTCGATAATTTTTCGCCGTCAAACCCAAGCGAACAATTGGTCGAGTCGACGATGGAGTTGGTGGTCGCCGATTTGGTGAAGACGAAACCGAAACCCACATCGGCCATGGGACGAAACCGCTGGGCGATTGGCACTGCGTCCATTACTTTTTGTGCGATGATCATCACCGCCGCAGCTATCTTTTCGATTCAGCACTCTCGCTACAACCGAGAACTTATCGATTTAGGCTTGGCAGAGAACCTCGATGCGTATTATGACGGTCGAGACCTGCAACTGATGCGAGATCTGTCGCTCAATGATTCGTGGACGAACATGATTGCGACGCTGAAGGAGGTCGGAAGTTTGACATTGCCGACGCCGTTGGTTGCCGACAAACCGATCGCTGAACGAGAAGCGACTCTTCGAGAGTTGCCGCTTGCCGATCGCGCGGCTTTGGATGCTCGCTGGAAACGCTTTACACGACTCGACGAGACCCAGCAGGAACAGATTCGTAAGACGGCTGATGCGGTCTCAAAAGCGCCCGACCCTCAGCGTCTACTCGAAACGATGCAAGCTTACACCATTTGGCATGAATCACTACCTAGCAATCTTCGCGATGGTATTAAGTCGGATAAAATGGACGAGCGACGCGAAGCTCTCAGGCGGGCCATCGAAGAAACGCAAATCCAAGCATCCAAGCAGTCCGGAAAAGTTTTGTCGGACGAAACCGTCGAACAGATTCAGTTCGCATTGAATCTGATTTTGAACCAGCGAATCGCTCTCGATCAACCCGAGCTATCTCGATTCCGATCTCGAATGAGGCGATCTGTCGATCCTGACCAGGTTGATCGGATTACCATTGCAGCAATCGTTTTTGGCAATCGTCTTGGGGCGAACGATTCGCGAGGTGGCTCAAACTCAGAACCACGTCCACCGCGACTTGGATTCTTACGCAACTCACGTGACCGTTTAGAACCATTGACCCGCGATGAATTGGCGATGATCGAGTACGTCTTGAGTGAAGAAGATCAACAAATGCTCGATACCATTGCGGGGGTTCCACGCAACCCAGTGATGGTCACCGAAACCTTACGCATTTGGGCCGAAGAGACCGTGATTCGGAACTTTCCGTCTCGCGAAAAGGATCATCGGTCTCTGCTCGATCGCTACGAACAAATCGATGACCCCGAGCAACGCGAGGTCCTTGATCTGTTACCACCGGCTGAAATGCTCGACCACTTGACGCCCTAATCTTCGGGCGTTTGACACCCAAACGCTGCATCCAATTTATCCGGGGCTAGGAAAAAAACGAGGCTAGAGTCTGCTTGAAGCCGTCCTTCGCCTGGTCCCTGACCCGACAGCACACGAACTGCTTCGCAGACTCCTATTTGCCTAACCCGGATTGTGTATGTGATTGGTCGTCATTTGAGTAACGCGTTGGAGCGAAAGAGGCTTAGAGCCAAAGCGTTTCTGTGAATCCTCGGAGAAACACTCTGTGAATGAGCCAGGCTAACGCTGAACCCTCGCTAACGCTGAACCCTCGCACTGCCGCCTTTAGCGAATGCCTCGACTTCACTCAGCGTGGCACGCGACACATCGCCAGGGAACGTGGTCAGTAACGCACCATGTGCCCAACCGAGCTTCAGGCTTTCCTCGGAGGATCGTCCATCGAGCAATCCGTAAATCAAACCCGATGCAAATCCATCACCGCCGCCGATGCGATCGATCACATCCAATTCAGCGGTCGGTGCAACGTATTGTTGGCCGTCGTGCCAAAGGACGGCGGACCACGAGTGACGATTGGTGCTGTGGACTTCTCGCAATGTGGTCGCAACCGCTTTGATGTTCGGGAACTTTTCAACCGCTTCATCGATCATTTTGAAGAAGTTTTGTGGATCGAGTTTGCTAGTGTCCTTCTTCTCAACATCTGGCCCCTTGACCCCAAGTCCCATTTGCAAATCCTCTTCATTGCCGACAAGCAGGTCAACATGTTTGGCGATTTCAGCGATCATTTTCTGACCTTGCTCGAGTCCACCGATCGAATCCCATAGCTTGGCACGATAGTTCAAATCGAAGGATCGAATCGCACCCGCTTCACCAGCCGCTTTGAGTCCTTCGATCACCACTTCCGCAGTGGTTTCCGACAAAGCGGCAAAAATACCACCGCTATGAAACCACCGGCATCCTCCAGCAAAAATTTCTTTCCAATCAAAGTCGCCCGGCTTTAACATCGCGCCAGCCTCGTTGGCTCGGTTATAGAATACGACCGGAGGACGAACGCCTTGGCCGCGATCACTATAAACGGTTGCCATATTTGGGCCGCGAACACCATCATGTTTGAATTGTTTGTAGAACGGTTTGACGCCCATCGCACGAACTTGACGACTTATCAATTCGCCGATTCCGTTGTTAACCATCGCGGATGCAATGCCCGTTTTCAACCCGAAGCAGGATGCCAAGTTGGCCGCACAATTGTACTCACCACCCGAAACGTGAATGTCGAAAGAGGTTGCGGTACGAAATGGAGTTACACCTGGATCGAGCCGGTGAACGAGTGCCCCGAGAGAAAGAAAATCGAGATCGGCGTTCGCCGCGGGAATCGAAATGGCTGCCATCAGTAAAGTTCCTTGTCTGTGTTGGTTAGATGATGTTCATAGTAGCCGAGTCTCTCCGAGACTCGGAAAACAGCGTCTCGGCGATACGCTGCTACGAGTTAGCGTCTCGGCGATACGCTGCTACGAGTTAGCGTCTCGGCGATACGCTGCTACGGTTTAGCGTCTCGGAGATACGCTGCTACGGTTTGGCGTCTCGGCGATACGCTGCTACGGTTTAGCGTCTCGGAGATACGCTGCTACGCTGCTACGGTTTGGCGTCTCGGCGATACGCTGCTACGGTTTAGCGTCTCGGCGAGACGCTGCTACGGTTTAGCGTCTCGGCGAGACGCTGCTACGGTTTGGCGTCTCGGCGATACGCTGCTACGAGTTAGCGTCTCGGCGATACGCTGCTACGGTTTAGCGTCTCGGCGAGACGCTGCTACGGTTTGGCGTCTCGGCGATACGCTGCTATGGTTTAGCGTCTCGGCGAGACGCTGCTATGGTTTAGCGTCTCGGCGATACGCTGCTACGGTTTAGCGTCTCGGCGATACGCTGCTACGAGTTAGCGTCTCGGCGAGACGCTGCTACGGTTTAGCGTCTCGGCGATACGCTGCTACGGTTTAGCGTCTCGGCGAGACGCTGCTACGGTTTAGCGTCTCGGCGATACGCTGCTACGGTTTAGCGTCTCGGAGATACGCTGCTACGGTTTAGCGTCTCGGCGATACGCTGCTACGAGTTAGCGTCTCGGCGATACGCTGCTACGGGTTAAATCGTAACGGACGCGAATCCGCCATCGATTGCTATATTTTGGCCTGTTACAAACGAAGATGCATTGCGATTGGCTAACCAGACAACGGCACCCGCTAATTCCTCTGCTTTCCCAAAACGGGCCATCGGCGTATGCCCGATAATTTGTCCCCCTCGCTCGGTATAACTGCCATCATCATTCAATAGAAGTTTTCGGTTCTGTTCCGCTGGGAAAAAACCGGGGCTGATGGCGTTGACCCGGACACCGGTCGTCGCCCATTCACGTGAGAGCCAAAGTGTCAAGTTAATCACGGCCGCCTTGGCAGCGGAATAAGCGACGACTCGTGACAGTGGGATCATTCCTGACATCGAAGCGATGTTGATAATACTGCCGACACCTGCGTCGATCATATCGGGTGCAAACACTTGGCACGGCAAAAGTGCCCCGCCAACGAGATTCAGATCAAAAACGTCTCGCCACGCATCAACAGGCAACTTGCAAAAATCTCCTCCAGGCGGAATGGTCGCCTCAGGGCGATTACCGCCCGCCGCATTGACCAGGATTGTGGTTGGCGATCCAGCCCATGCTTTTACCGCATCACGCATCACGGCCAAGGAGTCAGAATCGAGGCCATCGGCCGCGAAAAACTTTGCCTCGCCACCCGCGTCCGTGATCCGCATTGCCCGTGCTTCGCCACGCTCCGCATTTCGGCCCACGACGGCTACTTTGGCCCCAAACGTGCCCAAAGCCTCTGCCATCATCCCACCTAGTTCGCCGGTTCCACCAATGACAACCGCGACATCATCGTTCAGTTCAAAAAGTTGTTTATTCATCATGGGACGTAGTTTACCCCGTCCATAAATTGCTGGAAAGGTGCTTATGCTTATGCTTGTGCTTGAATCGACCCTGGGGCCTCCACCCGAACGAAGAAGCCAGCATCGAGGGAGCGACCGGACAAATCCTTTAATACCGATCGGCCGGAATCGAACGCGACCGAAAACCGTTTGGTAAGCGATGCTTGCTGAAAATATTTGATCACGTCCCCGGCAACGACTTGCGGTGAATGACCGGTTACCAACAAGCGAAAGCCCGCTGGATCGACAAGCCGAAGACAATTTTCCAATAGTGGCCAAAGGTCTCTTTCGATCCTCCACGTTTTCCCTTTGGGGGTATGCCCGTAGGCAGGCGGGTCGAGCACAATGGTTCCATATTTCCGCTCGCGGCGGACTTCGCGAGCCGTAAATTTCGCCGCGTCATCGACCATGTAGCGAATGCTGACACCGGCCAGTCCATTCGCATCGACCGATTGCTTGGCTGCGGCCACATTCGGCTTGGCGGCATCAACATGGACCACGTCATAGCCAGCAAGCGCCAATGCGATTGTGCTTGCACCCGTGTAAGCAAACAAGTTTAGGGCAAGCGGTCGAGCGTTTCCGACCGGCGGCGTTGGCCTTCTTTGCTGTAGCCACTTCCAATTCTCGAACTGTTCAGGAAAGACGCCAATATGGCCAAAGGGCGTCGGGTGTACGGGCATGCGAAAATTCCCGCAGTCAATCATCAAATCGGCCGGCCAAGGTCGATTGTGGGTCCACGCCTTACGGGGCAATTCATAGATCGATCGGTAAGTTGACCACCGATCTCTTAAGGCACGACGAGAAAGCTCCGCGGCAGGCGAAGGACGCACGATTGTGTGCCCCGACAAGGATTCGAGTTTTAATCCGTCACCAAAGTCAATCAGTTGATACACGAGCGGTTCATCAAGTTCGTAAATGGAGGGACATGGGTAGTCGAGCCGATTGATGGCCCAAGATCTCGTGCGTTGGGAACTCGATAAGATCCACTACCTCATTTTTCGGTTTGACGAAGCATTGTCGCTTTTGGGGATCCGCTTTTGCGTATCCGCTTTTGGGGAGTCGGCAGGCACGTCGGCATCCGTTGATCGGGTTGACGCGTGCTCGGGCAGCGACGCGATTGCAGTAGGGGCTTCTTGCCCCAGTGCCTTTTGTTCGGGTGCTTCGTCGAGCAATTGGTCTGCGACCGACTTTTTGTCATAGATGGGCCAGCCATCTTGGAACCGAACTTCGGCAGTATAGTCAACCGGAGGCCTTCGGAAAGAGTCATTTGGAGATTGTTTCGGATCCGTATCACCAAAGTGCACGATTTGGCTGCCAGCCAATTTGGTTCCTTCACGAATGGTTCCCGCTTGAAAGGGGCCAACACCCAGAACATAAGTGTCTTTCGCGCTAGCGATGGATTGACGCACGCCCGATTGCCAAACCGCTTTACGGGTTTCACGATCGTACGCAAATGCTGCGATCTTCGCAGCGGCTTCGCGAGCATCACGGCGTGCGACGGCAATTTCTGGAATCGAAGGAATCGAAGGTGCGTTCGGCAATAGCGATGCCGCGGATGAAAGCGAATTGTTTTCTGGGATTCCAAACGTGACCCGGTGGTCATCCGATCCAAGTGTCCCGACGCGTGGCTCAATGATCAAATCAGCCTGTTCGCTACTGTCTTGTAGCAAACAACCCGCACCCGCAATTTGTTGACGAAGGGCGCTGGTAATGTATGCGGCATTTACAAAGCTCGATCCTTTGACTTCTTTCAAATAGCTGGTGTCCAAGTACACTTTACGACCTGTCATCGGCCGAAAGTCGATGGCTGAAATGCTGCGATCAACCGCATTGCTCAAGACTAACTGCTCGGTCGCATCTCGCTCACGGGTTGTTCCACAGCCACTCAATAGAACGCCCCCAATCACCCAGACAATGTTGAGCAAAATTCGACGAATGGAGAGATGGCTTTGCAGGCGGGACATGATGAATGAGATCGAAGTTGGTTGAAACAGCATTCAAGAACCCATATAGCATGGCGGAAGCCGTTCAGGCCATAGCGATTCTGAGGGGCGATTCGTCAATTTGAAGATATCCAACCGCGTGGAGCCAAGTCATACCCGAAATGACATCGAGTGGCTTGGAACTCTCCCATACAGACTTTTGGAGTTGCCGAAAACGGCTAGTGGGCTGTCGATTTAATCGGTTTGACTCGACTTATTGTTTAACGACAAGCCGTAGGCGACCGCTTATGGAAAAGCTGACGCCTTCGGCTAAGCGTTAAACGATTAAATCAGCAGGCCGCTAACGGGCTGTCGATTTAATCGGTTTGACTCGACTTATCGTTTAACGCCAAGCCGTAGGCGACCGCTTATGGAAAAGCTGACGCCTTCGGCTAAGCGTTAAACGATTAAATCAGCAGGCCGCTAACGGGCTGTCGATTTAATCGGTTTGACTCGACTTATCGTTTAACGCCAAGCCATAGGCGACCGCTTATGGAAAAGCTGACGCCTTCGGCTAAGCGTTAAACGATTAAATCGACAGCCCGCTAACGCCAAAACGGCTAATACGCAGACTGTTTTTCGAGCAATGAACGTAAACGCTTGAAGGCGTAGACGTTTGCAAAACAATTTGCAAGCCCATGAATCATCCGGGCTAGTAAGCTGCGGCTAGAAGCCACCGCCACGAACTTCGTCGTAACGAAACGCTAGACGGTAAGATCCGCAATCCCTTCTAGGACGAGATCGGGGACGACGAAGTGCTCATGCTCTATCCACTTTGAGATGGAATCGGCATCGCCACCACAGAGCACGATTTTGATCCTTCGGCCTGATCGGTTTGTCTGCTGATACCGATCGATCAACCGATCAATCGCGGCAGTGACTCCCGTGAAAACACCCAAAGCAATGGCTTCACTCGTCTCTTTTGCCGGGATACGACCTGAGTGAACGACGCTCCAGTCTACCGGTGGCAACGCATCGGTGCCGAGCGTTAGGGCATTGGTTTGTAGCTGAAGCCCTGGAAAGATGGCACCGCCACAATAGCAATCTTTTTCATCGATATAATCGACCGTGACGGCGGACCCTGCATCGACCACAATGACCGGCTTTGGATGACGCTGCAGGGCTGCGTATGCCGACAACAATCGGTCGATTCCAACTCGCTCAGGATAATCAACGTTTAGAACCATTGGTACGTCGCGACAGCTAATCAAACGAATCGACCGCTTCCGAAAAGATCGCTCAATAACCGCTTTTAGCTGCTGAGCCGCTTGGCGTTGAACACTGGCAATTCGCCACTGCCATTCATCGCGCGGTCCTGTGGAGGGTCCGGTAGGCGGCTTTGAAGAGACCTCTGCGCAGACGCTCGACACCCAATCCAGAACGGATTCGGCCCAGTTTTGCTTTGAAATCGGAAAAGCGTTTCTTGGCCAAGGCTTCGCATTGGGCTGGACTTCTGCAGCGATTTGGTTTGAATCGGTCCGGATCAGAACTTTCGCGGCGGAATTTCCGATGTCGATGCAAACGAGTCCCGACCGCTCGTTCACGAATCGGGCTCCGATACATTTTGTTGGTAGAAAGCGTCATCATCAAAGTCTTTCGCTTGGTGGCCGCTCGACAATTCAGCGGTCGCTCCCGTTCGATGTGGCGGTAAACGCTTGGGCGGTTTCGCGGTCTCGTCTGGCTTTGCGATGTTGTCTCGATTCGAGGGGGTGATCGTTGCCGGGGCAGGCTTGATTTCCGAGTTTTGGGCTCGCCTTTGCTCGACGCGGTTCATGATTTCTTGCACGAGCGGTTCCAAGCCTTCGCGAGTCATGGCGCTAATCATGAACACTTCTTTGCCGGTTTGCTCCGCCAAAGTTTGGCAAATTTCTTCCGCGCCTGGCATTTCGCATTTCGTGACGACGATAATCTCTTCTCGCTCCCCGAGTGAAGTATCGTATTGAGTCAATTCACTGCGGATGGAGTGGTAATTGGCAACGGGATCGGTCGCGTCGACGGGGGCGGGTTCGACAAGATGAACCAGCAGCCCGGCCCGTTCGATATGTCGTAAAAACTCATGTCCGAGTCCGACGCCTTCGCTCGCGCCTTCGATCAACCCAGGGATATCGGCCAAGACAAACGAGCGTTCTAAACCAACCTCGACGATGCCAAGGTTGGGATGCTTGGTTGTAAAAGGATAGTCAGCGATCTCGGGGCGTGCCGCCGACAATTGGCTCAATAGCGTGCTTTTGCCCGCATTGGGTAGTCCCACCAGCCCGACATCTGCGATCGATTTGAGTTCTAAAATGACATCGCGAATTTCGCCCAACGCACCCATTGTCTTTTCACGCGGAGCGCGGTTGGTTGACGATTTGAACGACGCGTTGCCTCGCCCCCCCTTGCCTCCGCGAGCCGCGACGAACTGCTCGCCCTCGACGGTTAAGTCTTTGATGACAAAGCCGTTTTCGGCATCAATCACAGTCGTTCCGGTAGGCACCAACAAGATCTGGTCCTGCCCGTTGCGCCCGTACCGCATCGAGCCCTGTCCAGCGGTTCCTTTGGGGGCTCGAAAGAAACGGCGAGTGGCGAATTGAGCGAGGCTATTGACGCCATCTTGGGCTTGTAAGATCAAACTGCCGCCGTCGCCACCATCGCCACCGTCTGGCCCACCTCGTGGGACAAACTTTTCGCGACGAAAACTCATGCAGCCATCGCCACCTTTACCGGCTTGAAATTCCACACGAACGCGATCGACAAACATAGAGATATTGTGGTGAGGAGATAATTTCCGTGGCTGGGGCTTCCAACCCCAGCGTGCAAGGCAAAACACTGGGGCCGGGAGCCCCAGCCACTTAGCCTCTCCACAGCTTAGCGAAAGATCCAACGGTAGTCGAGTCGCTTATCAAGACCATATTGCTCCAGGACGTACTTCTGTTCTCGCTTGTCCTCGTAGGCAGGTACCCCGAAACGAATTTTATCCTCGGTTTGCTGCACCCTATCGCCAGGTCTGTAAAAGTTGAGCTGGAGTGCCTTCTTGCGATAGGGAGCCTCGGGTCCCTCCCCGTCTTGTTCAAACGCATTGGTCAGCCCGAACACGTTGACAGACAAAAAGTCCAAGTCGGGATCAACGTCCTGCCAAGTCGCGACACCCCAAACGCCCGGTGCTGCTGGGTCACTCGACAACGGCACAGGAACTCGCGAGATATCGACGGTATTGTAAAGGGGGGCGGTGATTTGTTCACGAATGGCAATCTTTTCTCTCGCCGTTGGCAGAATTTGGTCGACGTATTCCTTTCCCGTAATGCGGTTGGTGAGCTTCAATAGCGGAAAGATTCGTCGCGAATCGTACGAAACCGCTTCGATCCGTTCGTACACCTCTTTGCCACCTATTTCGTCGGGTGCAGGCCGTAAGTCGCCACCCCGATAGCGGACGCGGTAAACCATGTACCAAATCAGCTTCCGCTGCAGCCGTCCATCTGCCCTAGGAATGTCAATATAGATCTGGCGAAGCGGTTTGAAAGCGAATTCGAAACAATAGATTTCTCGCCGCAAAAAGACCTGCTGGGCCATCTCGGACAATAATCGGCTGCGAGGATCGTAGTGGGGAATGTCGTCTGAGTGAGTTAGGATCTCGGGATGTCGATCGAGCATCGTTTGTAGCGTTAAGGGGCCATCGAAGGTCTCTTTCGGATCGGGTGCCGGCGGGATCACGGTCACGACCCCCGCTGCAAACTCCGTCTGCTCGGTTCGCGATGGGTCAGCCTTCGACTCGCTCGGTGCTTCCGTCTTCGGTGCCTCTGCTTCTTGCCCCCATAGTGGACCCGACGAGGAAAACCCGCTAACCACAACTGCGATCAACAGCGGCAAGCATGCAGAGTAATGAGTACGGCTAAAAAACATCGTAAACCTATCAAGTAAGGCGGTTATTGGTAAACGAATTCTCGTTTGCCTTCTATTGTATCGACTTGTCGCTATTTCGTGTCACTGGCCGATTGAATCGGTTTCTTGCTAATTCGCCCCAATTCATCGGATGTCCGATCACCAAGCGTCTCTTTTTTGGCGAGTTCTTCCGTTCGGCCTGCTGTGGACGTCCTCTCTAACATAGTCAGCGTGCTCGCCAATTGGTCGTCTGAACCGCTAAATGTGTTTACCGAGTCGCCGTCCATTGTGAAGGTCGCCAAGAGTCGGCGGCCGGAATCGTCTTGGTAATGTTGAATGACCCAGTGAATCGGGACCTCCTGAACAGCCCCACGGGCGACCAAGGTCATGACGTTTAACCCTGTATCGCTGACCCGCTGGTTGCTTGAGACAAATTCACGCCATTGCTCGCCGAGCGTTTTTCGGACGTCTTGTTGTAACGAATCGATCGTCCATTGTCGGCCTGCGGGTAACGCGGATAATTGCCGGAAATCGCACTGCGCGATACTGCGGTCATGATCGATTTTCCGCATCATCACGTGACCAGGCCGATCACTCATCATCCGCCAACGACGATCCATCAATGCTTCAAATCCCAGGACATCGCTACGGATTTCAACATAGAGTTGCTCAACCGGAGGCGGTGACGTGAACTGAATCAATGCCGGTTGCTTCGCCATCGCATTGGGTTGATCGATCGGTTTGCGGAGCATTTTGACAGTGGTTGCGACATCGAATCCAGGCTCCGCTTTACTGATCTCGCGAGTTTCGTGAATCGCCATCGCCAACCAAGTCGTTACACCCAGGGTGCGGTCGAACGTCATCTTCCCCACGACTCGGATTTTTGTTGGCACCCCGTCGACGCTGCCATCGAGATCACCGCGTAGTTGTAGTTTCGCCTCTTTTGCCGATAGCGACACGATTTCACCCTTCATTTCACTGGCGTCGACCGCTGTCAAATTCAATAGCGACTCAAGCGACTCCGATTCGATAACGTATTGGTCACCCTGGACAACCGGATCGGTTGGCAGTAACTGCTCGATCGCGATACTCGAAACGGGCATCCGCAGTAAATCGAGTTCCTCATGCGACAAAAATCCCTCGCTGCAATAGGTCGTCTCGGGCAGCGTTTCGCGGCGGACGATGGTGCTGCGCACGGCTTGGCGAAGCTGACATTTTATGGTCGCCCGGTTGACTTCACTTTCGCTTTGGGCCTCGTGGAAGTACCGTTCGGCTGCCGGTACAATCGAATCGGTGTCGGCTCGCTCCGGACGCCGCAGGCGTTCTTCGTAGTCAAAAACCGCTGCACTTTTTAACGGCAGCATTTTCGTACTTTTGCTAGAAACCAGCGGATTGTCAGGTAGATTCACGTTTCCGGTGGCATCGGTTTCCAGCCGAATTCGGAACATCGTCCGGGTTCCGTCGACCGTCAACCTTTGTGGGCGGAGATCGTCGGCATAGCTAAGCCCGAGGGGCGCGACAACCGAGAAAATCCCGCCAGCGGTGAGAGCAGAACCTAGCAGCAGTAGATCGCGGCGCGAACGCAAGGGAGCGGTTTGCGAGGGTTTCATAGTGAAATTCGAATCGGTCGGATCGAGCTCAGCGTGGGGCATGTCAAACCTGAACGTGAATACGGAGTGAGAATTTTTTGGGGGAAAACATGGCCTAGGCTGCTGGCCTGAGGCCCCATCAAAACCCCAGACGGAAAGCCGGAGACTACGTAGTGTGAATCGACCAGATCCATGCCGGAATTAAAGGAAAAACTCGGAGAATAGACAGAATCGGCTCAATCGTCAGAATCGATACAGGTTCCGATTTGAGCGATTTTGGGGTGCTAGCGGGAACTTCCCGAATAAGTTGGCGTCTCAATGAAAGCCTTTCGTTGACACGACTATGTCGGGAACTAGAATCAGACCTCGCAGCAGGCCCCTGTACTTTTCCTATTCGTTGCAATTTTCCTATTTTTCCTTTGCTACGGAATGGTCAAGCGCGGACTGATTGGCAAATGCCTCCTAAGCCTTTAGGTCGATGGAGGCACTAGGTAATTGCCAAAAGCAAGTCGGTGGGTTCACTGCGAAGGCACCGCAAAGGTAATGCGAAGGCCCAGCGAAACACATTTGACGTATTTTTAATCCCTATCCGCGTCATTCAATTGACGCCCTGGTGTGGTTTTGATGACAATCAAGGTATTGGAAATCAAAGTCCCCTCAGGCAGCCGTATGGTAAGAGACACTCGATGATCAGACGAAGTGAACCGACTCGTTCATCTAATTCCGCTCGTAAGCGTCAATCTCGCGTCAAGCGAAACCGACGACTGATGATGGAGGGGCTGGAGCAACGACAATTGCTAGCGGGTGACCTGCCATCCCTGTCGTTGAGCCAGGTTCCCAGCTATGACGGTCCGCGGGACGTTGGAACGGTCCAGGCGACAAACGTCCAGGAGCAGGAAACGGCGACTGCGATGGGGATGAACGACGATTTTCTCAGTGCTCAATTCGTACGGCTGGGCAATCAGGCGGGGCAAAGTGCTACGATTGACTTAAGCGGTTCGCTCAGTTTTGGAACGATCGCTCCGGGCGGCGTGGGGTTCCCAGCGGATGCGGATGTGTACGCGTTTGACTTGCAGGCGGGGGATATCTTGGATATCGCCACTCACGGTGCCGCCGCGTCGTATACGATGTTTTACGAAACGGGCCAGGTCTGGTATGGCGTCGATGATCTCCAGATTAGTTACCCGCTCGATTCACCTCTGCAAACGATCGGGAATGCCGTCTTTGCTCAAGTGGTCCCCGAAACGGGACGCTATTACATGGAGGTTGTCGCAACCAATAATGAGCAGGCCTATACGGTTGGTTTGCGGACTTATCGTCCCGCGACTGAACAGTTGCCGGTTGGCGCGAATCAAGCAATTTACCTCGATTTTGATGGTGGATCCTTTCGGCCTGACACCTTTAATATCGAGCTAGGTGGCGCGGGGGTACCGATCGGTGGTCGGGTGATCATTCCGACGTTGCAAGAATCGCTGATCGATTTTGGGGTCGAGGTCGATGATGATGCGGCGTACCAGGAGCTTGTGCGAACCGTGATCGCGCAGTTCGAAGAAATCTTCCGTAGCGTTGCCACCAACGGCACCAACGGCGATTACGCGACGACCGGGAATCCTGGTGATTACGGGATAACGATTCTCAATAGTGAAGATCATCCGGATCCAGGCAGCAATCATCCGCTCGTCAGCCGCATCATTGTGGGCGGGACGGAAGCGGATTACGGTTTCGCCGCGCTGGGACTAGCGATTTCGGGCGACATTGGGAACTTTGATCTTAGCGAAGTCGCGATTGTGCAAACCGAGGGGATTGCCGGCTTAGCCGAGGGCGCGGAAGTCGCTCCAACATCAAGCACTCTCGACGTAGTCGCTAGAGCGATCTCGTCTGTTGCAGCTCAGCAGGCGGCCCACATGTTTGGGATGCGAGTGACCGATGGGACGAACTTTGTCGATACGTTGGCCGACGAAGAGGGAGAAGAAGGCAGCGATGCATACGTGCTCGGTCTTGGTGATGACCTCATCTTTGGAACGGTCGACGATGTGGAGCCACAGTTCCTAAACGACCGCTTCTCACGCGATGAAGAGGAAGGTTTGCTTGGTTATTCACGAATCCAAGAACAGCTTCCCTTCGTTTTGTCAACGGGAACCAGCGGCGGCACGGCGATTTCGGGCAAGGTCTTCAGCGACGCCAACCGCGATGGACGCGATATTAACGATTCGGGATTGGCGGGTGTGACCGTTTATGTGGATGCAAACAACAACGGTTTGCTCGATCAAAACGAAACGCGAACGGTTTCCAGTTCAAGCGGTAGTTTCAGTTTGGCCGCCGCCTCGGGTACGGTCGTTGTCCGCGCGATCACGCCAACGCAATATGTCGCCACCACGGCCACGTCGCTAACCGTCAATGGTCAAGGCAGCGGTTTGTCGTTCGGATTCAATAAAGTCCAAGCCGACATTACCGGTACGAAGTTTGTCGATGCCGATGGTGACGGAGTTCGTGATACGGGCGAACCTGGAATTGGCGGCGTTTACGTCTACTTGGACCTTGATGGTGACAACCGCCCTGACCTGGGTGAGCCCAGCGCAACGACCAACGCCAACGGAGCCTACTCCCTAAATTTCCCTGGGCCGGGAACGTACACGATTCGCGAAGTCGTTCAGCCTGGATTTATCCAAACCTTCCCCGGTGAAGCCGCTGGGAACGAGCATACGGTCGTCTTTAGTGGGTTAGCACTCACCGACAATTATGATTTCGGTAACCTGCCAAGCCAAGATTACGGCGATGCTCCCGACACCTACCTAACAACGGAAGCGTCCGGCGGCCCGAGTCACGGGATTACGACAGGGCTTAGTTTAGGCAGCCTTCCCGACCGTGAAATCGATGGACTGCCGTCGGTCAATGCCGATGGTGATGATTTAAACGGCACCGTGAACGACGAAGACGGTGTTCGCCAAGTCTCGCCATTCGGCCCCGGTTCCAGTGGGCAATTTGAAGCGACCGTGACCAATACGACCGGCTCGCCTGCTTACCTGCAAACCTTCGTCGACTTCAATGGAAACGGTGTCTTCGATTCGACCGAGCGTTTAACCGAGCAAGTCATTAGCTCGGGCTTGACCAACGAACCGGTGACGATCAACGTCGATGTGCCCGTCGGTGCCGTCGTCGGTCAAACGTACGCTCGCTTCCGGCTCAGCCAAACATCGGGGCTTGGGGCTGGTGGTTTTGTCGATACAGGCGAAGTGGAAGATTATGTGATCTCGATTTTGCCGGAAGCGAAAGTTGCCAATAACGATCAAGAAAGCGTTTCACGCAACAGCCAAGCCAATCAATTGTTCCCTCTGGTGAATGACTTTGAAACGGCCGAGAATCCACTTAGCATCGTCTCGCTCAACACCAATGGAACTCGCGGTTCGGTACGTATTTCAGGTTCAGGCGTCGACGGCGCCCGCAGTATCTTCTACACGCCGTTAAACAATTTTGTTGGCCGCGATGTGTTTGGCTACACGGTGGAGGATGCGTTCGGTAATCGTAGTTCGGCTTCCGTTGAGGTCTTGGTGACCTTCCAATCGGATTCACCGACAGCTGTCGACGACAATTACTTGATCAACGACGGCTCCGGTCGACAATCGTTGTTTGTTCTAGGCAACGACGTTCCAAGTTTAGCCGGTGGCAATTTTATTATTAGTGCCACTCCTGGATCCGCCGGTGGTACCGTGACGATTGGCGGTGGCGGTCAATCGCTGCTCTACACACCTCGAAGCGGCTTTACGGGCACCGAGCAGTTCACCTATAGCATCCAAGATGCGGCGGGTAATCCCGACACGGCGACCGTGACGATAAACACAAACCCAGGTTCGTATGCAGATAACTTGATCCAGTATACGATCGACTTCATTGACCCGCTAAACGGTTTGCCGATTACGAACCTGGAATACAACCCGAATGATGCCAGCTTGAATCGTTTTGCCGTTCGCGTATCCGTTGATGACATCAGTTTGGTCGACGTGAACAATCCTCAAGGTGTTGCGTCGGCGTTCATCGATTTGCTTTATGATTATGAATTGGTCACGACGATTCCTGCGACGACCAACAACGGGTATCCGTTCGAGATAACCTTTGGACAATTGTTCGCTGGCGGCGGGTTCAACCAAGGGGTTTCGCAAACACCAGGACTGATCGACGAAATCGGGGCGACTCAGTCAAGTTTCACACCGGTTCCGTTTGCTGGCAGTGAAGAGTTGTTTACGATCACGTTCGAGGCCCTCGCTGATGGTATCGCAGTATTCTCCACGGACCCAGCCGAAGATCCTCAAAGCGAAACGCTACTGATCAAGGACGACGAAAACGAGTTGTTGGTGAACCAGATCGGGCTCGACTCGGCACAGTTCCGAATTTTGCCAAGCCCAGCGGGTGGAGTGTTCACGACGGCGATTGATGATGCCTTTATGGATGGACTTGATTCGGATAATCAACCGATCCAGCCTACTTCGTCTGCCATATTGAGAGTGCTCGACAATGACGTCCTTCCTGGTGGTGAGATCCAGGAATTTAGCCAATCGACAGAGCCTCGAAACGGTACGCTGACGGTCGCCAATAACGGTACCCCAGACAACTTGAACGATGACTATTTCGTCTATCGTCCAAACACCAATTCGTCTGCTGGCGGTTACGACTCGTTCAGCTATCTTGTCGTCACGTCGGATGGTATTGCCACGACTGCGAATGTTACGCTGGCCTACGGTGACGCGGATGCCGATGACGAGGTTCGAATCGGCTTGTCGTTGGTCAATGCAGGCGGCAATCCGATCCAGCCGAGCCAATTGGCGGTTGGGGACCGGTTCGGTGTCCAAATCGACTTGGAAGACCTGCGAGCAACCGGTCAAAGCACGTTCGTCTACGGCGGTTTCACCGATTTGCTCTATTCCTCCGCTACCATTCGCCCCGCCGATACGGTGGCGTTTGATGACTTCGATTTTGATGTGACGATCGGAGCCGAGTACAACCGCGATGCCGCGGTCGGAACGGCGAATCGACTCGGTATCATCGACGAATTCGGAACGATCTCGAATAACTCGAATGCCAGCACACCGTTCAATGGATTGAACCCAGCAACGCTGGCAACGATCTTCTTTGACGTTGTCGCCGAGGGGCCAATTGAGATCCAGAGTTCGCCTGCGGATTCGCGTCCATTCCAAGATACGCTTTTGTTCCAGCAGAGTGAGCCAGTCGATTATTCGCTGATTCGCTATGAATCGCTGAGCTTCACGCCTAGCAATGGTGCCCAAGGTGAAGCACCGCTACAGAATCCTAGCTTGCGTTGGGATGTCAACAATGATGGGAAAATCAGCCCGATCGATGCGTTGATCATTCTCAATACGATGAGTGATTTGGACGGCGGTGACGTGGCGGAGGGCGAACAACTCAGCGGATCGACGTTGGCAAGTCGCTACTATGTCGATGTTAACGGTGACCGCAAAATCACGCCGATGGATGCTCTTCAAGTTATCAATTTGTTGACCGAGCGAGCGAGTGGCCAATCGGAGGCGGTGAGCGGAGAGCAAGTCGCTGTGCAAATTCCAGCATTGATCGCTGGTTCGAGTGATGACCAAGCCGAAGAGAACGCATTCGATGATGTGTTTGCAGAATTGGCCGCTCCGACCACCACGTCGAACGGTAACACAAGCGGTGTGCCGGCCTCGGATGGCCAAGTGGCTCGTTCGCAGGTTGTTGGTTCAGCGAATGCAGAAACGGAAGCGAATGCGGATGCGGATGATGCCCTGCTCAGTTTGCTGGCGGATGATGTTTCGAAGAATTGGGGCTAGACGCAAGTCGCCGAATCGAATCGACACCAAGCGGGTGGCTTTCACGTAGGCATGCCACTCAGAGACTCGCAAATACCACGAAGTTCGTCGCAGCGTCGGTCTCGGAGAGACGACCAATCGACGCGGAGCCCGCGGTTAAACGAGAAAGATTAAAATGCGTTTTCTTGTAGCATTCATTGCTTTCCCGGCGATCGTGAGTCCTCTTTTCGTTTGCGATGCAGCCGACCGATCCACCTATGCGATCGTCCGATCGGGTAAGGCTAGCGATGTGTCGGATGAGCTCTTTCCGCCATCACGCATTGAGGACCGTTTCGGCGATTCCTGCTTTGATGCGGACACTCGAACCGCGTGGAACGCTTATTTACGGCTTTGGCACTCTCATGCAGAGCATCCGGACACCCCATCGATTCGTCGTTACTTTTCACTTCCACTTGACGGTGAGATAGAGATCAAATCGGCGCCTGGCCGCGCGGCACCCCGCATCCTGGGGTGGAAGCGGGGCACGTATCAACGCTTTGATTCGCCGCATTTTGTGATCCATAGTCAAGCGAGCAAGCTGGCGACAACCGAGGTGGCTGAAGACCTCGAGCGGTGTTATTGGATTTGGACTCAAGTATTTTTTCCACTTTGGGACGGTAGCGCTCAAGTCGCAATTTCGCTGCGAGATTGGAAGCCTAACCAATCGGCTGCCGATTTTTTGGAAAAACATCCCAATCGATTGTCGACTCGGCAGAAAATGAATGTGGTTCTATTCCGCGATGCCGGTCAATATGTCGCTGCGTTGGCGGGCCATGTACCAGGCGTCGAACGATCGACCGGTTTTTATAGCGACGCAAGCCGGACCACCTTTTTGTTCGCTGGTGGTAACGAGCCGGCCAATTCCAATTTGGGTGAAATGGTGGCAACACGTCGACATGAATTGACGCACCAATTGTTTCGCGAAGCGACCCGAGCAAAAACGCGTTCAGGGCGATCAGGCAATGCCGGTATGCCAGGGGACGCATCTCGGTTCTGGTTGGTCGAGGGAATTGCGGGCTACTTCGAGTCAATGGTCTGTGAAGGCCGGAACGCGACATTGGGCGGTTGGGATGCCTCCCGGATGGCGTATTCGAGATATCGGATTCTCGTTGGCGGAGATTTCTTGCCGCTGTCGGAGTTGGAGTCGCAAGGCCGAATTGCTGTCCAACAACGTCACGATATCGCACGTTGGTACGCTCATAGCATCAACTACACCCATTATCTACTCGATGGTGAACTCGATGCAAATCGATGCTGGCTCTACGAACGTTTGGCGGAACTTTATGATGTCGACATGAAAATGCACAGCGATGCTGGTCGCAGCGATCATTTGCCCGAGCCATCGATGTCGGAATTGCAGGCTTTTTTAACGGTTTCGGATCAGGATCTAATGGCGAATCCTGCTCGTCGGCAATTGCAACGTCTCTGTTTGGCCCACGGTGAAGTCACCGACGCAGGTTTACGTGCGATCCCCGAACAAAAGTCACTCGAGTGGTTGGATTTGTCGAGATTGCCTATAACGACCGAAGCGGTAGCACGTCTGGTGCCCGACCCGAGTTCGCTGCGGCAACTCAATCTTGAAGCAACCGCGATCGATCGCGATTTGGCTCGTTGGTTGTTAAAGGCAGGGAATTTGGAAGAACTTGATTTGAGTTTCACTAGAGTGGATAGCCAAATCGACGTACCGCTGTCGAACATGCATTCACTCGAAACATTGTGGTTGACCGGAACGAATGTCACCGACTCGGTGCTTGATGTGGTCGAGCGGTTACCTCGCCTAAAGTCGCTCGATGTCCAGCGTACCAGCTTATCGAGCGACCGAATCGAGCGATTTCGGCAATCGCGTCCCGATGTAAAACTGAATCCTTTAGAGCTTCGCTAATCGTTTCCCCTTTCCGGGTTTTGGGCGTTTTCGGGTTTTTGGCGTTTTCGGGTTTTTGGGTTTTTGGCTGGGGGTGTCAGTTCCTCTTGTGGGATCGAGCAAGAATTTATTAATCTAAGCCCAAATCATCCAGCCTCTCCCACTTCCCAGCTTGCCTTGTCTGCTCCAAAACGCTCGCCGCATCAATGGTCCGCTCAGATTGCCGAGAGGTATTCGTGCGTCCTTTCCGATGATTTGGCGGATTGGTTTGATGCTGAAATTTGGAAGGGTTGCGGGAGCGGCGAGTACTGCGAATCGGTACATCCTGAAACACTTTTGTCAGATGCTCCCGACGTGATTTGGCCAGGGCTGATGCCAGCGAATCTGTTGCCGATACTAGGTGATTCGATGGGGAATTGGCTTGGCGTACGAATTGATTGCGAGAACAAAGCCAGCCAAATTGTGCATTGGTTTCACGGCGGCGGCGATTGGATTCCTTGGGGCAATCGGCTTAGTGAAGCGATCGTGTTTGAAACGCTGGTCGACCAATTACCCGGTCCACGGCGTGCCGCTGCCCTGCCGGCTGAGAACTTCGAGCGGCAATCATCGCCCAAGAACGATGCGATTGTCCGTTGGGCATTTGCGAAATACCCCAGTGAAATCGCTGATCTGTTGGATCAAAGCGTCACGCCCGCTGCCGTTGCTGACCGACTCCTCCGCCATTCGATCGCTGAAGTTGCGGTAAGGTTCGAATTGATCCAAGCGGCATTGTTCCAAGATTGGTCGAGCCATGTTTCCGAACTTGTCGCCGAATCACTGGAACTGGATTGGAACCAGGTTGTCAATTGGATTTTCGATGCGGACCAAATGCCTGAGTCGGCATGGCAACAAATTGAAGGTAAGCTGAATCATCGAAAGCTCGATGACGATTGTCGTGACCAAGATTGGGATACCGCTGCGATGCACGCTCGGGCATGTCAATCACTGGCGCCTGATTTGTCGTGGCCGTGGGATTTGATTGGCTATTACAACGAACGGCTTGGAAAACGAAGTCAAGCGGTTGCAGCTTATGGGCAAGGTGCGATGCAGTCAACGTTTACCGATCAATCGGTTCGCTTGCATATGCACTTCACGCAAAGTACAGCGGCAAAGTTCTCGATCGCTCGTCTCCATGAAATCGACCGAACCGTTATCGCAAACAACGATTACTTTCAATTGCTTCAAGAAAGTCGTTCTGCCGAAGAACCACTGCCGCTTCGTAAGGTTTGCGAGTATTGGATGAGGGTTGCCGATGACTACCAACATCACGGCAACTTGAAGGCAACGTTGGACAGTTTGATGCGAGCAGGCTGGGACTTAGGGGCGGAACAGATTGCGGATTACGGGCCGATTTTAGAGAAAATCGAGGCGGTGGCCGCGGACGCAGGCCAGGTCGGACGTTCGCGGCTGGCTGCCGCTCATCGTCAATGCCTAAATAGGCGATATGGGGTTTAATCGGCATAATCGTTACCGTTTAAGCCTCCCGCAATGTTTCCTCTACAAAGAATCGGAACGACCCTAAGTATTTACCCAATCCGGTCGATTCCTAATAGTGCCGGCAAGGGTCAACCAAGTGGACGACCCGACGCTAGTAAACGAGCGGCACCTTGTCAGTCAAAACAACTTATGTGGGTTTGTTGTCGAGATTCTGGGCAAGTGTTTTCTCTCGCGGGTTAAATAATAAGCGGTCGTGAGATATCCTCGGGTAACCCACGGCCGCTTTTTTCGTAGCCGAGTCTCTCCAAGACTCGTATTGAAACCCTTGAATCGCTCCTCCATCGGGCCGCAATATCGGCCGCAATATCGGCCGCGATATCGGCCGCAATGTTCAGATGCGAATTCGAATCTCCCCGAGGCTGGGCTTCTATTCACGCCGATAACGGCAATCCAGCCCATGCAGCGGCTTTCCCCTAGAGAGGGGGGCTCCGCCCACGGAATTCTGGGGCAAAGTCATTTTCGCCTCCTAGTTTACTCTTCTTTTCCAGTTAAACTCTGGATGTTTGCCTCGATTCGGGGGTTTGCTGAACGAACATCTTTGCTGAACTCACATCTTTATAGAACTCACATCGAGGTGCGCTGGCACCCTTCCCGCTCAACCATACTGCTTTATGTTAAGAACACGACTTCTCGCTCTCCTGCTCGCTCTCCTGCTCGCATCGGTTGCTTTACCAAACGCCAGTATGGGCCAAGGTGGACCAGCCAATGTGGTGGTTGCACCGGTCTCTAAACGGGATTTGTCGGCCCATCGTGCTTTTGTGGCAAACGTCAAACCGTGGCGGCATGTGACGATCGGTAGTGCGGTCGACGGTCGAGTGTTGGAATACCTCGTCAAGGGTGGCGAGGCAGTAGAAAAATCTCAGCCGCTTGCTCAACTCCGTACCAAAACGATCGAGATTGAAATTGCCGCTGCCGAGGCGGAGGTGCAACTTCGAGAAGCGGAACTTCAAGAGCTCAAGAACGGATCTCGAGCCGATGAGATCGCTCTTGCCGAAGCGCTCGCCGATGTCGCGAAGGCGAACAACGAGTACGCGAAAGCGAAACTTCAGCGGGCTCAGCGTCTGTACCGAGAGGCAACGGGGATGTCGCAAGATGAATACGAAGCGGCCCGTGCCGAATCGTTGGTCGGTGTCGCGAGAGTTGCGGAGGCAGAAAGTTCTCTGCGACTTGTCAAAGAAGGACCGCGTCAAGAGACGATCGATCAAGCGGCCGCTCGTGTCGAGGTTCAAAAACAAGTTCTTGCAGGCTTGAATGATCGCAAGAACAAATACACGATTCGAGCTCCATTTGCAGGATTCGTTTCGGCCGAGCTGACTGAAACGGGAGCTTGGGTGAAACAGGGGGACCCGGTGGCCGAAGTGGTCGAGATCGATCCGGTGGAAATCGAGGTTTACGTTCCTGAAACAGGTATTCGTTTTGTGAAACTTGGTGGCAGCGTGAACGTCGTTGTCGAAGCGTTACCCGATCAGGTTTTCGAAGGTACGATTGAGCGAATCGTGCCGCTGGCGGACAATCGAGCGAGAACGTTCCCGGTCCGCGTCCGGGTTCCCAATCCAAAAACGAACGGTCGGCATGCTTTGCTTCCTGGCATGTTAGCGCGAGTCAGTTTACCCGCTGGATCACTTCAGCCGCGTTTGTTGGTACCCAAAGATGCGCTACAGTTTGGTGGCGAGAATCCGATTGTCTATGTCGTTGTCGAAAACAAGGCGGCGATGGTTCCAGTTCAAATGGGGCCATCGAGTGGTCAATGGGTTGCGGTCACGACGCTTGGGCCAAAGCAACTACAGGAAGGTGATTTGGTGATCACGCGAGGCAACGAGCGGCTTCGTCCCGGCCAAGACGTCATCATCAATGAAATCCAACCGGAAATGCCGTAGAGTTAGGCTGGGTCGACCAACGGCAGACCCGGCATCCGCAGCTGGTCTTTATCCGACCGTCATTATCGTTTCTTGCCGGGTCTCCCGTTGGGTGACCCAGCCTACGCCGAACCGCACCAAACCTTCATTCATCTATGCACCCCATCGAAGCTTGCGTCCGTAACCCTGTGAAAGTCGCCGTCGGGGCGCTGCTGCTGATTTTGTTCGGATCGATTGCCCTTTTCCGAATGCCGATGCAGTTGACGCCAGAGGTGCAAATTCCAACATTGACGATTACCACCAGTTGGCCTGGAGCGAGCCCGCAGGAGGTCGAACGCGAGATCATACAAGAGCAGGAGGAACAGCTCAAAAGCGTCGAAGGGGTCACAAAGATGACCAGTGAGTCGATGGACAGTAGCGGTACGATCGCCATGGAATTCCTCGTCGGGACCAACATGGAAGAAGCCCTTTTGAAGGTAAACAGCCGCTTGCAGCAGGTTTCGGAGTACCCCGAAGAGTCCGACGAGCCGGTGATTTCCACCAGCAATTCTTCCGACCGTCCAATCGCTTGGTTGATCCTTAGCTCTAAGCACGCAACGCTCGAAGAGATCCAAGCGTTTGCAAAGGAGCATCCCGAGACCCAGCAGATCCTCGCCCCGATTCTCAGTGCGAGCAATGCGGGCGTGCGGTTACTTCGCCTTCGAGCTGCAGCGAAAGAGCATCCTGAAGTTGCCCCGCTGCTTCCGCCCGATTTAGACGTTCCGAAGATGCGGCGGTTTGCAGAGGATTTTATCGAAGCGCGACTGGAACGAGTAAACGGGGTTTCCAATGCAAACGTACTCGGCGGATTGATCGATGAGATGCAAGTCATTATCGATCCTCAAAAACTTGCCGCCCGCAGTTTGACGATTGATGATGTTCGCCGAGTTCTAAGAAATCAGAACCAAGACACATCGGCAGGTGATTATTGGGAAGGAAAACGCCGTTACGTTGTGCGGACCCTTAATCAATTTCGGAGCCCCGAGCAGGTCGAGGAGCAGGTCTTAGCGGTCCGTGATGGAATGCCGGTCTTTATCAGCGATGTGGCTGAAGTGCGACTCGGATACAAGAAGCCGGATGGCTTGGTCCGCCGGTTTGGCGAGTCCTCGATCGCGATCAATGCCCTTCGGGAAACGGGGGCGAACGTGCTAGATGTGATGGAAGGCATCAAGCAGTGTGTGGACGAACTCAACAGCGACTTGTTGCCGGAACGAGGTTTGCAATTGCTGCAGGTCTATGACGAAACCGAGTATATCGAATCCTCGGTCCAACTGGTGAACCAGAACATTGTGGTCGGTGGTACGCTGACGATGTTGGTGCTAATGCTGTTTCTGCATTTGCAAGTTCGTACGTTGATTTTTGTGCCGGTGATCGCTGCGGCAACGATTGCTGCGTTAACTTTAAACCCTTGGTTCGCGGCGCTGACGCTGACGCTGATTTTGGTCGCTGGGTTCTGGTTCGCTCGAGGTGCGTTGGTCGTGGGGCTGGCGATTCCGATCAGTATCATCGGTACGTTCTTAATGCTCAATTTGTGGGGACGCTCCCTGAATGTGATCAGTTTGGCCGGGATGGCGTTCGCGGTTGGTATGTTGGTCGACAACGCTGTCGTGGTGCTGGAAAATATCTTTCGACACTATCAAGACGGCGATGGTCCGTTTGAAGCAGCGATTCGTGGCACGAAAGAAGTATGGGGGGCCGTTTTGGCTTCCACGTTAACAACGCTCGCGGTGTTTTTGCCTGTCTTGTTTGTTGAAGAGGAAGCAGGCCAACTCTTTCGTGATATCGCCTTGGCGATTAGTGCTGCGGTCGGCTTGTCTTTGATCGTTAGTATTACGCTGATCCCGACCGCTACCGCGCGGCTCTTGAAACAACGTTCAGAAACGGGTGCCGAGAAGGGTAAACCGAAAAAGCCGAGCAGGTTTTCTGGTGCCCATGTACGATTCACGCACCGAATGGTTGCACCGTTGGTCTGGGTTTCTTCACTGTTTGTTTCGGCGACCGTCGGGACCAACCGCTTTATCCAAGCTAGCTTGCTGAGGCGTTTGTCGTTTGTCGTTTTGCTGCTCGCATTGACCGCGACGGTAAGTTATCTGCTTTGGCCAAAAGTCGAATACCTCCCTTCGGGAAACCGAAACCTCGTCTTTGGCATTATCCTGCCTCCGCCAGGCTACAACTTGGATGAATTGACCCGACTCGGTGAGATCGTCGAAGACCACTTGAAGCCATACTGGGACATCAACCTTGACGATCCAGACCAGGCCGAATTGGAATACCCCGCGATCTATGACTTCTTTTACGTGGCCCGAGGGCGTCAAGTGTTCGTCGGTGTTCGCTCGGTCGATCCGCAACGCAGCGGCGAACTCGTGCCTCTGATTCAAAGTGTTGCACCCAAGTTGCCAGGTGCGTTCGTGATCGCAAAGCAGTCGAGTTTGTTCGAGCAGGGACTGACGGGCGGACGAACGATCGATGTCGAAATCACTGGCCCCAATTTGGAAAAACTCGTCGCACTCGGCGGCCAAGTCTTAGGACAAGTCGTTGGTGCCCGAGGTGAACCGGTCGTGCCGAACGCACAAGCACGTCCCGTTCCCAGTTTGGATTTGTCGAACCCCGAAGTCCATGTGCGCCCGAGGCTAATGCAAACCGAACAGATGGGAGTCAACGCGACAGGTCTTGGCTATGCGGTCAACGCGTTGGTCGACGGAGCGTTTGCAGCGGACTATTACATCGGTGGTGACAAAATCGACCTGACGATCATCGGCACAACCTCGCAAGCGAATTCGTCGCAAGCTCTCAAATCGCTTCCAATCGCCACTCCAGGCGGCCAACTCGTTCCGCTTGAATCGCTTGCCGAAATCGAACCATCGAGTGGCCCCGAACAGATCAACCATCGTGAACGCCAGCGGGCAATCACGATTGAGGTTTCTCCGCCACCCGAAATGGCTCTGGAAGACGCACTCGGGCGGATCGAAGATCAAATCGTGAAACCGATTCGTGAATCTGGCCAATTGGCGGGAGGTTATCAGATCCAACTTTCAGGGACCGCCGATAAACTACGCGATACCTGGTTGGCGCTGCGCTGGAATGTGCTGTTGGCACTATTGATTACGTACCTGTTGATGGCGGCTTTGTTTGAAAGTTGGATCTATCCGTTGGTCATCATCCTGAGTGTCCCGCTCGGTGCCGTCGGAGGAATTCTAGGCTTACGGCTACTGGGCGTGTACTTGAAATGGCAAGGCATGCTTCCTCAACCACTTGATGTGTTGACGATGTTAGGCTTTGTTATCCTGATTGGAACCGTGGTCAACAACGCGATTCTGATTGTCCATCAAGCGCTCAACCTTATGAACGAAGGGCACTACCAGTCAAAAGACGCTATTCTGGAAAGCGTTAGAACGCGAGTGCGCCCGATTTTGATGACAACCGCTACCACCGTGTTGGGTTTGCTTCCGCTCGTGTTGTTTCCTGGATCCGGTAGCGAACTGTACCGAGGTTTGGGGAGCGTCCTGTTGGGCGGTCTGGTCGTATCGACCTTCTTCACGTTGGTGTTTGTCCCCACGCTATTCCGCATTTTTATGGATATCAAAGAAGGGCTTGGTAGGAAAATCGCTAACCGCTAGTACACGCGAATCAACCCGAAGAGCGAACCCATTGGGAAAGCACTAGCGGTATCAAATTATCGTTGGATCAACGGAAATGTAATGCGGTCGATCGCGATGTTCACCCCGTCGATGGTGGTGAGACGACATTGCTGGACCAACGTTTCAAGCCGCTTGTTGCCGTTATTCACTCGCTTCGAGAACGCCGTGGTCCTCCATGCACGCGTCGGTGACGAAAGAAGAAAAGGCTAGCCCGGATGATTCATTAGCCGTTTTGGCGATAGCAGACTGTTTTTCGAGCAATGAACGTAAACGCTTTAAGGCGTAGACGTTAGCAAAACAATTTGCAAGCCCATGAAAAATCCGGGCTAGCAACCCAGTGGGATACCCTGACGACGCATCCCGTATAAGTTCCATAAGTTCCGTTTGGTACATGTTTGCTGCCTTATTGCTGGAAAACGAAGCTTCTCTCCATTTGCTAGCAAAGCAATTGCAAATCTTTTCGTGAAACTTGCCAAATACGACTTGGTACTTTTTCGCAACTTTCGTTAAACTGCCAAGCTTGTGTAGCCGAGCGGCAATGCCCAGGATCGCAACCGAGTCCGTTCACAAGAGGTGATCGAGTCGGTGTTGTGGCATCACGAACGGTCTGCACCAGAAGGCTCACGTAGGAGTTTTCACAACGAAAGTGCCGTTTTTGCGAGCGGCAAGGCCCGCACAGGAGGGAACCCATGCCAGGCGAATCGTTTCGATTTATTCATGCCAGTGATTTTCACCTTGAAGCACCACTCGGGGATCTTGATTCGATTCCGAGCGCACTTCGTGAGTCGATGGCTGATGCGCCGCGTCGGGCGGCGACGGCCGTTTTCGAAGCTGCGTTGGTTGACAATATTGATTTTTTGGTCCTTAGCGGTGATCTTTTGAGCCCAGCCTCGGCGGGACCTCACGGTATGTCGTTGTTACTCGACTACTTTGAGAAGCTCAATGCGAAGAAAACGCCCGTTTTCTGGGCTGCCGGAGTCGCGGACGACCCGCAAAGGTGGCCTGAGGCGGCTCCCCTCCCCCCCAATGTGACGCTGTTCCCCAAAAACCGTGCGATTGCAGTGCCGGTGGAGCGTGCGGGGCGGACGATTTGCATGGTTGTCGGTCGCAGTAGCGAAGGTCGCTCGACGCTGCACGTTCCGAGCTATCGAGTCGAACCGACCGATGAGTACACCGTGGCGATTGGCTATGGTGCTTCCGATGCGGATGCGCTTGCCGAAGGACGTTTTGATTACTGGGCACTTGGTGGCAGACACAACCGCGTGCAGCTCGATGGCGGCGGCGAAGGGGCTGCGGTTTATTGTGGTTCACCCCAGGGGCGATCGTTGTCCGAGCCCGGGCCACATGGCTATTCAGTCGTCGATGTCGATGCAGAGCAAACGACCCGTGTTCGTGCGGTCGAATGTGATGCATTTCGATACTGCTACGAAGAGATCGATGCAACGGAAATTGCCGCAGTTGGCAGCGTCCGCAATCTGCTCGGCGAACGGATTTCTCGACTCCAACACGAAAATGGTGGCCGCCACCTTTTGATCGGCTGGGACATTTCGATCTCCAGCGGTGATAACCTACAAGCGATTGGTGACACCGAAGAGTTACTGAACAGTCTGCGCCGTGATTTTGGTGCTGGGACTCCTGCAGCATGGACGGCCTCGCTAGTCGTTCGACCGCCCAAGCAGTACCCCAAATCATGGAACGATGAAGACACGATCTTAGGCGATTTTTTGCGTGCAGCCGAGAAGCATGGTAAGGCGGATGGTCGCGATTTAGATCTGTTGCCGTTTAGCGAAGAGCATGAAATGATTAACCGTACGACGGCGGCACTTCTTACCGACGTCTCGCCATCCGCACGCGAAGAATTACTCGACCAAGCCACTTTGCTTGGCGTCGAGCTACTGCGTGGCGGCAAACCGAATCTCGTGTCTTAGGAAAATGGATTTATCATGAGAATCAAAGACATACAAATCGACGGTTTCGGTGTCTGGACCGGCCTTTCGGTCGACTCACTTTCCGATGGAATGACGTTATTCTACGGGCCGAACGAGGCAGGGAAAACGACGCTGATGCAATTTTTGCGTGCCCAGCTTTACGGATTTACATCCGATCGGCGCGAACGCTATCTGCCGCCCGTTTACGGCGGAACCCCAGGCGGAGCAATTCGCGTCACCGGTCCAGGCGGCGGCTACCAAATTCGTCGTACTAGCCAATTGACCGATTCGGGCGTGACGGGCCAATTGACGGTTACCGGCCAAGATGGATTGGCGCAGGGTCAGCATCGATTGACGAGTCTGCTTGGTCAAATCGACGAACCGATCTTTACGAACGTGTTCGCGATCGGCATTCGAGAATTGCAGGAATTGAGCACTCTCGATGACACATCGGCGGCCGACGAACTGTACAAACTCTCGAGCGGACTCGACCGAGTTTCGCTCGTCGATGTTTTGCGAAGTTTACGCGATGGTCGTAAGTCGATGATCGGAAACGAGAAAACGGCTGATACCGAAGAAACGTCTAAGATCGCTGGCATGATCCGAAAACGAGAAAAGTTGCGAGACGAAGTCGAACAGCTAACTCGCCATGGACGCCGTTGGAGTGAGCTGGCGAGCCTCCGCCGTGCTCAGCAGCAGGAGATCGAACAATCCACCGAGCGAATGGGCGTTTGGGAGCGAGAATCACGATGTGTCGAGATTGCGACAAGTGTTTTTGACACTTGGAAACAACGCGATGATCTGGCCAAGCAGATTGCCGAAACCGAGAAGCTGTCGCAACTCCCCGACGAAGCGCCTGGTCAATTGGTGCAAATCGAGGCGATGGTCGAAGATAGCAAGGCAAAGATCGAAGAGGTCAAAGCCAAACGCCGCGAAATCCGCGTCAAAGCCGAGCAATCTCCTGTTAGCAAGCGGCTGTTTGATCTACAAGGCCGGATCGAAGCAGCCTCCGAACAAGCGACTTGGATCGAAGCGCTCGAAGAACAAATGGAACGGCTCGATGGACAGATCGAGAAGGCTCGGAAAACGCTTGAAGCGGATGCAGATCGCTTGGGGATGGACGAGTCGGACCGGGCCGCTATCCTCGAAGGAGATATGTCCAAACTTCCCGACATGTCGCGGCAAACACTCGCAGCGCTTTCGGTTCCCGCCAAACGAGTGAAGGAAGAAGTCTTTCAGCTCAATCAAGCTCGCGGTGAAGCCGCGGAGCATAAGGCGAAAGCAGAAAAACTGGCTGTCCAACTTCAGGACGTCTTATCGCGGGCGCATGCGACAAATTTACAGCAAGCGATTCGCGAGCAAACCGATCTGATTTCGGCGCTTCGAAACCGTATCCAACTCGGTGAGCACTTAGAGAAACTAAAACGTCACTACCGTGACCTGGAAAAGGAATCGGTCAACTTGACGACCGATGAAGCGCTTCCTATCGACCGCTTAATTTTGTTGTCTGTCCCCTTTATATTTGGTGGCATTGCGCTCGTTTATGGCGTCACGAATCTGCTGCAACTCGATTGGTTCACAGCCGATCCGGATCCGACTTGGGGTATGTTATGCTTGATGGTCGGATTGATGAGTATGTTGACGTACTACTTCGGTCGCGAAAATGGAATGCGGTCAACGTCGCGTGACTTGGACGACTGCGAAAGGCAGATTGATACGCTTCGAAAACAGATCCGTGAGCTTGAGGCGGAACGAAGTGACGTCGATTCGTCGCTTCCGACCAGCAGTGAATCATTGGAGCTACGCATCCGCGAAAGTGAGCAATTGCTTGCTGAACTCGAATCGTCGCTGCCAACCTACCACAATCATGAAGCGGCGATGCAGTCTTACAAGTCTTCCCGCATGCGTGCTACGAAAGCGGCCGAAGGACTCAAGGATGCTCGCCATGAATGGGCGGAAACGCTGGAACGTTTGGGCCTAAGTGAGTCGATGTCTCCGTCGAGCGTCCGTAAACTCGGGGATGGCTATGAAATGTTGCAACAGAGCCGCCGTCGGCTCGATGAGTTGCAACAAGAGAAGGACCAACGCAGACGAGAGCGGCAAACGATCGCACGCCGAATCGAATCACTCTACTTCGAAGCTCTCGATTTGTCACAGGAACAAGCAAGTTCGTTGAGCGGTTCGCGAGGCGATCATGACGATTCGATCGACAATCGGGCGAAACACCAACGCCGAAATGAGCCGCGCCGTGATGAGCCGCACCAAGTCGACCGTCGCCGAGATGAGCGTCGCGATGGCCGTGAAAAGGATGGGGCCACTCGTCGTGTGCATGCCCGATCCAACCCGCTCGATCAGTTGAACCATTTGCACGAAGAATTGTCACGGCAACAGCATTGGATCAAACGACGCCGCGAATTAAAAGAACAAGATCAGAAGTTGAAAAAACAGCAAAGCTCCTATTTTCGTGCTATCCAACGAGGCGAAACGCAACGCCGCGCTCTGTGGGCTAAGTGCGGTGTCGCAACGCCTGAACAGTTCTATGCTTTAGTTGATAGCAAAGCGAGTTTGGTCGACATGCGTAAGGAGCACGGGGAGTTGGAGAAGCAGGTTCGGTCGATCATCGGGACTCACGTCGATTACGATGCGGTCGCTCGTGAGATCGAGGGCGCTAAGATGAGCGATATCGAAAAACGCTGGGATGCGTTGACGACACGCATGACCGAAACCGAAGCACGGGTCGCCCAGTTGCGTATTCAGCAAGGTGAGATCGCGCAAGAGATGAAGCAGCTTGGCGAGGATAGCCGTTTAACATCGGCTCAACTTGAATTGGGATGCGTCGAACGAAAAATCGCGGCGGCGGTTCGCCGTTGGCAAACCTTGTCGATGGCGAGTTCGTTGTTGGAAGATGTTTGTGGTACGTTCGAACGAGAGCGGCAACCGGAGACACTTCGCGAAGCATCGTCATTTTTGACTCAGTTGACCGATGGGAAGTACAACCGCATTTGGACTCCGCTTGGTACCAATCAGTTAAAGATAGATGATGCGAACGATAAATCACTGCCGATCGAAGTGCTGAGTCGAGGGACCCGTGAAGCGGTCTTTATCGCCCTACGCCTTTCCTTGGCTGCCGCCTATGCTCGACGCGGAGTCATGCTGCCTCTCGTTCTCGACGATGTGCTTGTCAACTTTGATGGCGACCGTGCAATTGCTGCGGCCCGAACGCTCAAAACATTTGCCGAGCTCGGGCATCAAGTGCTGATGTTTACCTGTCACGAACACATCGTCGAAATCTTCCATGAAATCGATGTCGAGGTGCGTTTGATGCCACCACAAGGACATCCCGGCCGTGCCGAGATTCTGCAGCCCGAGGAGATTGTTGAAGAAGCGTATGAGGAAGAGGATGCCTACGAAGAGGAAGAAGTCGAAGATGAGCCGGTAACGGAAGCCGAGGCTGAAGAGCCAGAACCAACGCCAGAGCCAGAACCGATGTTGGAAGAGCCAAAAGCGAAGCCAAAGCCAAAGATCGTCTATGTTGAAAAACAACTGAAACGGCCTGAACCGAAGGTGATCGTGATCGAGGCGGAAGCACTGCAGCCAAAACCCGAAGCGCCCGAGCCCGAAGCGCCCGAGCCCGAAGCGCCCGAGCCCGAAGCGCCCGAGCCCGAAGCGATTGAGCCGGATCCGACCGAGCCCGAACCCACCGAGCCCGAACCAACGCGGCCAGATCCCAGACCGGTTTCGATCCGCTTGCCACGGCCAAAGGTCACTTACGTTGAAGAGGAAGAGGTTTACGAAGACGAGCCTGAACCGTCGATCGGTTGGGCTTGGTTTGAACGTGACGCGGAGCAGCACGGGGTAGCCAAAGAAGAAACCATGGCTGCGATTGCACGCCGCGAATGGACGGTAGCGTCCGATCCAAATACCGACAAGCATTCAGATGACGATGAGGTTTATGACAAAGCTGGTCCTTGGTGGCGAGCCAATCAAGATTGATTCGGTAGGACTGTAGGCTGGGCCGAGTCGCGGAAGCGGCGCAGACCCGGCAAGCAGGCAGGACCGATCCGATGATGGGGACGCCGTGGATGCGGGGACTGCCCCCGCCGACCCCATGCCAGCTAAGTTCAATCTTCCGTTTAGCCGGAATCGTTCTTTCTCCTCCCTGCGTAGGAGGTCAAGTGACGCCCTTAAGGCGTTCGCGAGGGAGGGGGCCGGTACGGCACTTGCACGAAGCAGATCGCGTAAGCCCCCGCTCCCGAACGAGGCTTACGCCCGTTCGACCTCCCCCCAAGCTTCGCTTGAGAGAGGTTGTATGTTGTTAGCCATGTTGCACTGAAAAGCGGCACGACCTCGTAGCCAGGGAGGGTGGGAGAGTGGGCCTTTGTTGAGTGGGCCGAGGAGAGGGCTTCCAGTGACGCATCGCGTTCGAAGCAGCGTGCAAGGATGCCCGAACTTCGTTTGTTAAGACGTGAAGTCGACGCAATTGCATCACTTGATGGGAATGGATCTGTTGGCCGTCGACTCCGTGTACAGCCCACCCACTTTTCTACGAAATCTCTCTTCCGCTCTGCCAATGAATGCTGCTAGTATCGGGGCGAGTTTGGCTATACGGACATGGCTAAAACGCATTTCCGATCCCGTTTTATGCAGGCGTCACGGATGATCCGATTCCCCTGGACCTTAACGTATCTTTCCACCTTTATGCTTTCCACTTCTGTGTTGCTGCTGACGGGCGAACTATCCGCCCAGCAAAATGGTGGAGCGACGGTGCCGTCTTATGCTCGTCAAGCCAACGCGGCCCAACAACCGGCTGCGCCCAATGCCAGAATCGCATCCCAGCAGACATCTACCGGGACGCCGCAGCAGGAGCCACAACCGCCGTTTGCACCATTAACGGCTGCCCAGCAAAACCAACTCAATCAACTCTTGTTAGCTTGGCAACAACAGAGCCGGGCCACAACAACGCTAGACAGCAAGTTTCAACGCTGGCATTTCGACAACCAAGCGGCTCCTGCTGGAGTTCATGCGACTCGAGCGGATGGCGTGATAAAATATGCTTCGCCCGATAAGGGCCTTTTTCGGGTTGATTCTCTGGTCTATTACCGAGGCATGGAAGCGGGCAAACCGAAGTTTGAGCCTCAAGAGGGAATGTATGGTGAGCATTGGGTTTGCAATGGTAAACAGCTTATTGAGTTTGATCGCAGTGAGAAGCAATGTAAGATTCAGGACCTTCCACCTGAGATGCAGGGGCAGCATATCTTCAACAGTCCGTTACCGTTCGTGTTCAACCTAGATGCGGTTGAGATCCAGAAGCGATACTGGGTTCGACAAGTTGCCGCTCCCATGGAAAGCCTCGTCCTAATTGAAGCTTGGCCAAAGCGTCAAGAGGATCGTGCTCAGTATAAGATGGTGCAAATCGCGCTTGACAAGGAATCGTTTTTGCCAAAAGCGCTAATTATGTATGCGCCCAACTTCCACCCGGTCAATGCAGCGAAATGGGACCAATACGAATTTGTGGACATGAAGCGCAATGGAATGGGCAATGCGATCTCTAACTTCATGCAGAATTTCATAAGTGACCGGCCACCATCCGATTGGACGGTTCACCGCGAGAAGTTCAGCCCCGTCGTCGATCCACCGCCACAAAGTGCACAAGGCATTTCGCAAAGCGAACGGCGATAGGCGTACCGGTTGAGCCGGGGTGCTCAAAAGTCGCGGGTACGAAAACCGTACCTTGCATCGTTTATGTTCTCTCTGCCAACGCCGTTAGCATAGAGAAGAATATCTGGAATAAAAACTGCGTAAACCAAATTCTGTAGACACCGCAGTTTTTGAGCACCCCAAACCCAGCCTCGTCATCGTCGCCACCGCGACGGGATGACAGCCTGCGATTCTCTGGTGTCAACCCCAGTTTCTTGTGAAACCAGTCTTGTTTCACCACGGTCATTTTTCGTATGACTCAACCACCTAGGCCAGATTCTTCAGGTGGCCTGCTTTTAGGAATAGACCGGTGGGTAGAATTCTTTGCGTTGTGAATCAGAAAGGAGGCGTGGGTAAAACGACCACTGCCGTCAACCTTTCCGCTGCGCTAGCGATTTCAGGCAAACGTTCTCTGCTGCTTGACATGGACCCCCAATGCAATGCCACCGGATCACTCGGATTTGACCCGAGTGACGGACATGCCATGATTAGTTTGGAGTCGATCGAAGAGAAAATTCTTGAAACCAAGGTTGAAAACCTCTCGATGATCCGCGGCAGTCGGACGCTGCAGGACGTTGATCGTTTGGCGGCAGCTGGCGAAAGCGAGACCGGCCAAGTCCGCAAGCACCTTGATTCGATCATCGACAAGTTCGAATACATCCTGATTGATTGCCCGCCAAGCGTTGGACCGCTGACTCAAACAGCTTTGTCCGCCAGCACGGAGGTGCTAATGCCGATCCAATGCGAGTACTTCGCGATGGAGGGACTGACTCAACTCATTCAAATAATAAAAAAGGTAATTGTCGCCACCGACGGCAGACTGACCTTTGGGGGAATCCTACTGACAATGTATGATCCCTACTTAGAATTGACCCGTGAAGTCGACGAGGAAGTCCGTGACTTCTTTGGCGATATCGTTTTTGACAGTGTCGTGCCTCGGGACGTTTCGCTATGCGAAGCTCCGAGTCATGGCCAAACCGTGTTCCAGTACGCACCGCGATCCCGTGGCGCGTTCGCTTATACTCAATTGTGCATGGAGGTGCTCGAGCGTGACTAGTGCAACAAACAATAAGGATCGACGTTTAGGAAAAGGGCTGGCCGCTCTGCTAGGAACGCCACTCGACGAAAACGATGACATCATACGTGAACAGACCAGCGATCCCACCACCGCCAAAATCCAGGCTTTGGAGCTTCCTGTTGAAGAGGTTCAAAACAACCCCTTTCAACCTCGACGCGAATTCAATCCCGATGAGATCGCATCGCTCGCCGAGAGCCTGAAAAGCCACCAGCAACTACAGCCCATTCTGGTGCGTGTCGTCGATGGGAAATACCAACTCATTAGCGGCGAGCGGCGTTTGCGAGCAACGATCCATGCGGGACTTCCGACGATCCGGGCGGAGGTCCGTGAAGCGGACGACCGCTTGGTCGCCGAGCTTGCGATCATTGAAAACCTACAACGCAAAGATCTTAATCCGATCGAAAAAGCGCTATCGTTCAAACGCTACATTGACGAGCACCAGTGCAAGCAAGATGACCTGGCTCGACGGCTTGGAATCGATCGCAGCACGATCGCCAACCTGATGCGATTGCTGGAACTGCCCGACACGATTCTGGATTCGCTCCAAGCCGGTGAGCTGACCGCCGGGCACGCTCGAGCTCTGCTACCGATCGGTGACGAGGAAATCCAGCTGCGAACCGCTGATAAAATCAAAGAGGATTCCTGGAGCGTTCGAGCGACCGAAGCACATGTGGCTCAACTATTGAAGGCCGAAGAGGACGAGGAGACGGGAAAAAAAGTTGTCAACGCGACGCGGCAAAAACGGCGGTCCGTCTCACCACAAGTCGAATCGATGCAGCAGGAGATGCGGATGATTCTGGGTACCAAAGTCGAGATCAAAAGTTCGGCTCGAGGACGCGGGAAAATCACTATCCACTTTACCGATCCTGACGAGTTCGAACGACTGCGAGAAATCCTTTCCGAGGCAGGTCGGCCGAAGTTGAGGGTTGCGGGTTGATTCATGGGGCCACTGATTCATGGGGCCACTGATTCATGGGCCACTGATTCATGGGCCCACTGATTCATGGGGCCACAGCAGCCTTCGGATTGCTAGCACGGATGTGCTAGCAACATTTAGCTGGCCCCGCCGCTGATGACCTACGAGCGGTGCGAACATGATCCACCGGTCCCCCGAGAGAGGCGATAGGGGGATTCAACGCTGCCAGAAATAACAAGGAGCTACACCATGGGATTGCTATCGAGATCGAGCCGCGGGCGAAGCTCACGGTCCGTCTTCAGCTACATCCCATTGATCCGCTGGATTGGACCGCTTTTCAGTATTGGTGTGATCGTGGTCAGTTGCTTGGCTGCGTTGACCGGTCGAATCGACTTGACCGTCTTTGATACGAGCGCTGACGACCAGGAGGAATCGACCGAATTGGTTAGCCGTTCAGGCGACAGGGGCGAAGGTCCCCTAACGACTGCACCCCGGTCAATGGACTCGATTCGGATTGCGACATTCAATATCCAAATGTTTGGCGATCGTAAATCGTCGACGCGGACCATTGCGGAGGTCCCCGGTGTCGACGTGATGGGCACGATTTCCTCGATTGTCGGCCGTTTCGATCTCATTGCCATTCAAGAAGTTCGCGACGACAACATGACCGTCGTCCGACGGCTTGTGGATCTGGTTAATGCAGATGGCGGCAGCTATACCGCCAGCGTCAGTGCACCTGTTGGTGATGCTCGCAGCGGAGATCTTCAATCCTATGCATTCGTTTGGGACTCCACTCGAGTGCAGATGATGTCGGAGCCCTATGTCGTACAAGATACGGCAGATCGAATGCACCGCGAGCCGATGGTGGGGACCTTTCGAACGATTCTGGATCCTTCGATCCACGATGTTCCGAACCGGGAACCGTTTTCGTTTACCATCATCAATGTGCAAAATGATCCGCGTGGCCCAGTCACCTCATTCGCAGCCGATCGGACCAACCTCGAATTGAACGTACTGGATGACGTCTTTGTTCGCGTTCGCGATTTCGAGTTCCAACGAACAGGCGAAGAGGATTGCATTCTGTTGGGGGATTTGAATGCGGGGCCAAGCCAGCTAGAAGAGTTGTCTCGAATCCCCAACGTCGAGTCGGTCGCAGGCGATATCAAGACCGATGTGTTGAGGCGTTCAACCTTGGATCATATTCTGCTAGATCGCGCGATGACGACCGAGTTCACGGGTCGGACAGGAGTGATCGATTTCCGGCAAGATCTGGGGTTGACCGAAGCGCAGTCCAAACTGATCAGCGACCATTTGCCGTTGTGGGCCGAGTTCAGCGTTTACGAAGCGGAGCGAATTCCGGCGGTTGCTCGCCGCCAGCCCTAGGGGGGTTGAGTGTAGCCTTTAGGCGAATTCCATAAGGCACGCACATCGGCGAATGTCCGGACTCCCACGGCTCATCCAACGAAAAAAGCGGGGTGAGTCTCTTGAAAGAGTCTCACCCCGCCTCGATTCTTTTCCCTTGCGTCCTACGATTTTGATTCAATCACAATCGACTTGTGATCCTGAATCGGTATCGTATTTAGCATCCGCATGCTGGTGCAGCAACTTCGCAGCCACAAGCTGGTGCTGCGTCGCAGCCACAGCTGCTGCCACAGTTGTTGCCACAGCTGAATAGCTTGCGAAGAAGACCGCGGATTGGGCCTTCGCTTGGTGGGCAGCAAACAGGAGCTTCGTTGCATCCGCAACCACAACCCATGTCCGAAGCCGAAGCAACCGAACCGCCACAGCAAGGAGCTGGAGCACATACTTCAACGGGGACTTGCTTGCAAACCACTCGTGGAACGCACTTGGTTACTGTGTAAGGCTCGCAAACTTTACGGCACTTAGCAACCTTGACGATCTTTGTGAAGCATTCTTTACGGCAAGTTGTTTCGCAAACGGTCTTGGTGCGGCACTCAGGAACCATTTTGCATACCTTGTAGGAAACTTCCTTGGTGCGGCATTCTGGAACCATCTTGCAAGTCGTGTACGTGCAAGTCTTGCTGCGTGGTTCGCAAACCATTGTGCAAGTTGTGTAGTTCACGTCTTTGCTACGGCATTCCTTAACCATACGGCAAGTCGTGTAGTTCACGGTCTTGCTGCGTTGTTCGCAAACCATGTTGCAAACCTTGTAGGAAACTTCCTTGGTGCGGCATTCTGGGACCATCTTGCAAGTTGTCCAGTTGACAACCTTGCTACGGCACTCAGGAACCATGCGGCACACGGTGTAGTTGCAAACCTTGGTTTTGCATTCTGGAACTTTGCGGCATACCGTGTAAGGTACTTCGCGAGTTCGGCATTCACGAACGTACTTCGTGCAGGTGACTTCTTTGGTTTCGCAAGTTGGAACCCAAACCTTCTTCGTGCAAGTCGTTGGGCAACCTTGAACGCACTCGGTGCGGCAGATGCCGGGAGTGTAAACGCACTTGCATGTGCAAGGATCGTATGTCCAAGTGCCTGGTTCGCGAACGGTTCGCTTCATCATCTTACCAGGAATTTCCGTCGTGATCGTGTCCCAATGTCCACCCTTGACTTGAATCGTCTTGGTGTACTGCTGGGGAACCATCACGCTGTAGTTCTCGGTACGAACCTTTTGCTCTCGCACGGTGTTGTAAACCGTGTAGTTGATCGTACGCGATTTCTGTTCGCGAACAGGAACCATGACGGTGTAGTTTACAGTCTTGCTGTGGTTTTCACGCACAGGATTCATGACCGTGTAGTTGATCGTCTTGGTACGAGTTTCCCAAACAGGCTTCTTGACGGTGTAGTTGATCACCTTTTGGTGAGTCTCGTATACCGGCTTGCAAACCGTGTAGTTGATCGTCTTGGTGTGCGTTTGGTAAACAGGTTTACGCACGGTGTAGTTGATTACTTTTTCGTGAGTTTCATGAACGGGCTTCATGACGGTGTAGTTGATCGTTTTGGTACGAGTTTCGTACGTAGGAACGTTCACCGTGTATTGAACTTCACGAGTAACCGTTTCAGGAACCATGCGGGTTCCCGTCACTTCTTTGTCTTCGTAGTAAACTTCGTTTCGCGTACGATAACGAGTTTCTTGTACTTGTTCGTAAACGGTTTCTTGAACGTTACGCATGACGGTGTAAGTACCACCGGCAACCGCGCTGCCGTCGACAATGGAGCCATCATCGACAACCGAACCGCCACAACCTTCATAGCTGACAGCGCCACAACAAGCAGCGCTGGCGGAATTAACCCCAAAAACGATCGACAGGATCGTCATTGTGGGTAACAAAAATCTCTTCATCTTTACATTCTCCACTAGAATCAAAATACGGGTGTTGCTAGGACGCAGCTAACTAAGCCACCGGAGCACCCGCCCCTCGGCTTTACATCTCAAAGGAAGCTTCAAACCATTTGCGAAGGAGCTTAAGCAGTTCATCCGACTGGCCAACACACTCAGATGTTATTCGTCGTGTTGGAAGGATGGATCAACTGCACCGACTCGGATAGCAAGGCAAATATTCCTTGATGCACAGACTACATCGTCTACGTCCGAAGAATTGAATACGTAAACCGGTTTGCCAAGGTAAAAGATTCCGTTTGTGCTGACCTATTGCGACGACGGTTCCGAGATTGTCAACTTTAACGATTTTGACGACGCCCCTTGCAAAGGGTGTGAACGCCAGACCACCACCGTTTGCTGACAGAATGGTGATAATCAGAATGATCGCAATTTGCAAAATGCGAAAAGGGAATCCAGGCTTGACCGCTGGGCAATATTCCTTCTGCAATTGGGGACTTGCTGGACCCTGTCCAAAGACGCTTTTCGCTCGGACAACCGAGCAACAATCGCAGCACACGTTTTGATGCGTTGCAAGAGAATTCATCAGAGTTCGCTGCATTTTTTCGACCTGCAGCCGGCGATCCGCCAAGAAACGAATGATTGCTGGATTGCAATTCTTCGGTGTACGCCATACGAGCCAATCGAGAAGTGTTTTGTTGGTGCAAACTCAAACCGATCGACGATTATCTTTTTCACCGGGACATCTCTCGGTGCGACCTCAGCGTTTTTTCTCCCACCCATTCTTGCCATGATGGCATCAATCAATGAACACAAAGTACCGTCACCGATATTTTCTGTTTGGCTTACTGTTGGTTCTCTTTGGAGTCCAATTCAGGATGATTGACACGTTTGTCTTAAACGAATCCACAACTCGCACATTGGCTCGATTCAAAGAGACGAGCACGGCTTCGAGCGGGTCGATGGTCGATTCGATTTTCCTGCAAGTCCATCCCAAGCCGATGAAGCGTGTCCAGCCGCCACGGTGGATTGGATTATCGATGATCGCACTTGGAGCGGTCATTTCGCTGCATGCTGTCGCAGTACCAAGTCAAAATCATTGACAGCCGCTCAGAATCTAGAACCAATCATTGCGTCAACATTTTCAAAAACCAAAGCATGGAAGCCGTCGGTGGAAGAAATCGTTTCGAAGGAAACGATGCCCTCATATAGACGAGTCATTCGATGCTACTGTTGCCACTTTTGATATTTTGGGCGCGAAAGCCAATGTACTTCTCGCGCGTCTTATTGTCGTTTCTTGTTCCCATCGTCGTGATGGTGGCGATTGTGGTGCCACTCGTGGCAATCGACTCTGCCAATACCTCTGCGGATGACCGCGCCATCGTGTCGATAAACCGGTCCGACGACTCTGACATTAGCCGCGGAGCAGACTCCCTACAAGATGAGCCGCAACTTTCGGCCAACCAGCACATGCGTGAAGGAACGACCGTCTTGCCAACAACGGGTCGCCTCTTGATGCTCGGTCGCCACTGGGTGTTTATCCCAAATCAAACGGCGAATCGGAACGATATTGAATCTTCAAGTGCGAGCACGCGGCCCATTAGCCGTAGCGATGCAGTCGAAACGCAAGCCGTTGATCCAAGTCATGCAGTCATCCTTGTCGAAAACCTGGTTCTACAGCGAATGATCAACGCCATTCGAGCCGACAGCAACGATCATACGTGGACGATCACCGCGAAAGTGACCGAGTTTTTCGACGAAAACCGCCTGCTACTGCTGACCGCACAACGTGCCAATTCGCGGTAGTTGCAATAGGGACGCGGACGCCCTGCCGCCAATGGTATTTCCTCCATAGCTGTCGATCACGTGCAATCGTCAATCCCGAGCAAGGCGATCCCCAAACAGCTAACTCCCTAAACAGCTAACTCCCTAAACAGCCTGCTCCTTAAGCGGCCTGCTTCCCAAAATTCATTTCATCAAACGTCCCGTGACCAACCTATATCCGAGGCGGTGGCTCCGGTTCCGGCTCCGGCTCTGGTTCAGGAGCTGGTTCGGGCTCCGGTTCGGGTTCCGGTTCCGGCTCGGGTTCGGGCTCTGGAGCTGGTTCCGGTTCGGGCTCTGGTTCGGGTTCGGGTTCGGGTTCCGGTTCGGGGTCGGGGGGAGGCAGGGGTAGCGAGTTGGCCATCACCATTTTTGACCGTTCACAGATCATCTTGGCTTGTCCTTTCATGTCTCCCTTAATGAAATTGGGAACCGCCCAAGCATTTTCTGCGACGGGGAATCGAACGATCACTTCGACCGTTTCGGATTCTTCCGTAATCGTCGCAGGGATCACTTCGATGGTCGCCATTTTGACGCCGACAATCTCCAAGTGGTCCAGCGCGGTTTGCTCCACTTGCTCGGCGGATACGCCTGGGATGATGCCATGACGCGCCGCTGCATAGGCAGCTCGGTCAGCGCTATGTCGGAGCATCACCGCTCGAGTCATTTCGATACTGGCGAATATCAACATCAACAACACGACCGCTGTAATCGCGAATTCAACGGCTGCGACGCCGCGACGACCATCCGCACGAAGGGAAGGGATGCAGGATAGATGTGTTCTTGTCATTAGATCCCTACGGATGATCGGCATGGAATAGCAATGGATGATAAGGATACGAGGGGTCACTTACTCTGTAATAAGCGAGGGTAAATTGCGGGCGATATCGCGGAACGCTTCCTTCAATTGCAATGCATCGGACGCGTGAAAGTGCTTTCCGGCTGCGTTTTCGGCGACCGTTTGCATCGCCGACTGATTGGCTTCGTCGCTGAACGTGATTGTGAATACGGTGACGCCCGATTTCGCAGCCATCTTGGCGGCCCAATACGGATTCGATCCATAGTTGTGATTTCCATCGGTCATCAAGACGATCACTTTCGATGCGTAGGAACGACAGTTGTCTGATTTCGTCGCTGCCCAGCGTCCCGCATAAATTCCATCACCAATGTTGGTGCCCCCTTGGACTCCGTTGATCGATGCTTGACTGAGAATGTCTGTGATTTGGTTGTAGTCGTCGGTTAGTTCAAGATCGACGTTTGCATAGGTGCTATAAGTTGCCAGGGCGAGCAATTCGTCTTGTGGAGAGTCTTCGAGCATTTGGTTGAATGTCTTGACGGCAGCAATTAAGTCGAGCCAACGCGCATTGGTGGGAACCGGATCTCCGAAATCCCATCCAACGGGTGCCGTGGCGGGAGGAACATCAGGATCCGAAACCTCGTCCGCTGCGAAAGCCATCGAGCCACTTCGGTCGATGACCAGTGCGATGTCAAACGTCGACTGCGTGCTTGTTGCGCTTTGCCGGACGCGCACATTGAACGTGTTGCCGAAAATTGGAAACAATGCCGGTATGGTGTTGCCTGTTCCATCGGCTAGGCTTTCGCTCGTAATTCGAACGGCGTTCCCTTTTTCTGCGGGCGTGAACGCGTACGGCTGGTCGACCGAGCTTCTTGTGCTTTTTCCGAACTGCAAGTCACTGGCCTTGAGCGTCAACACTTGACCTGCAACAGGATTCTCCGTCGCCGCTTCTTGAGCTGCTAAAAGTGCCTTCGCCTCAGACCCTGTCAAGACATACTCACGTCCCGCCGCACGAGCCGCTGCGTCGATCGTTACTTGGACGTCTGTATTGAGCGATTCCATGTAAGCGATATTGATCGCGAAAGCTGCCAACCCAAAAAGAACGGGTAACAACACGGCGATCAAAACCATCGTCGACCCGCATCGGTTGACGGATCCATGGGGTTGGCCTTCGACGCCTTTCCAGACGCGATTGTTGCGATGGGACATATCTATTCCGCTTTTAATGAAACCGTTTCGGATAATGTTTTACTGCTATAGATCCAATCCCCAACCAATGAATTTGGTGCAAAGGCAGCATCCACGGTCACCCGAAAATAGTCCCCTTCTTGCAAGTCTTTGGGATTCGATGGCTGCATCGATATCGTGTAACCATAGACCGATTGACTGTCGAGCAATGTTTCACAGTGATAACTAACCTTCGAGGAGGTCGACTCGGGAGTGATGCCAACGCGAGCACCTTCGTAGGCAGCAACTTTGATCTTTTGACGCAGATGCAGCATGGTGCATACCTCAATCGTTGCAAACGTTAACGTCAGCAGAATGGGTAGGCATATCGCTAGCTCCAGCACTGCAACACCGCGAGACTGAGTTCGATATTTCATGGTGGGCAAAGGAATGTGGATTTACATGACAATTTGACGCATGGACCTGTTGGCAATTCAAACCTACGTCACAAAGATCGGAGAGGCCGTTTCCACCACACAAAAAGTCATCTTTTTCGCACGTTGGCATCACTTCGGGTGAGCGATCCGATTACAGCATGGGGGGATTGTCGCAGTTAGAACCTTTCAATGTCTTCAAGGAGACGACTGGTCTACTCAGTCGCTAATTTGGTGATACTCTATGGACATGAACGCCAAACACTCCGAAACCCGCAACCATATTCTTCGCACGGGACGCATCGCGATCGCCCAAAAGGGCTTCACCGCGCTCGGCCTCGCCGAATTGTTGCGGGTCGCGGATGTCCCGAAAGGCTCGTTCTATCACTACTTTAAGTCAAAAGAGCATTTCGGCTGCATCGTGATCACCGAGTACATTGAGGAGTATGCTCAAACGCTTGATGCGTTACTCGATTCTTCCAAGGGGACAGTGGCCCAGCAATTGCTAGACTATTTCACCGATTGGATTGAAACGCAAAGCGGCGATATTGTTAGCGCCGACGCACCGCCCGAAGCACGCTGTTTGGTGGTCAAATTGAGCGCTGAAATCGCGGATTTGTCGGTTGAAATGCGGGAAGCCTTGCATCGGGGAACGAGCGAATTGATTTCGCGGTTGGCAGCGATTATTGACAAAGGGTTCACCGACGGTTCGATCACGAGTGACCAATCTTCTACACAGTTGGCCGAGTGCCTTTATGAAGTTTGGCTTGGAGCTAGCTTGCTTGAAAAACTTCGCCAAGATGGAACATCATTCGAAACCGCGCTTTGCTTGTCCAGACGGCTGCTCCAGTAGTCGTATCATCACCCACATGATTTTAACTCCATGCGACCTTTATGAAAAAACGATTCACGTACGACGATATTCTCGCTCGCTTGGCGGTGACGCGTTTGCGGTGCCCTGGGAAATGCCCTGGGAAATGCACTGGGAAATGCCCTGGAAGGTGCATCGTTCTGTGCATTGGACTATGCATTTGCTTCATTGGCGGCTGTCAAGCCAAGCAAACCGGACCGCCTCCCACTCCGCCGCCGCCATCGGTCTCCGTTGCTCTGCCCGTCGAAAAAGAGATCGTTGAATGGGACACTTTTACAGGGCGACTAGAAGCGGTGAACCTGGTCGAAGTCCGCTCGCGCGTCGGCGGCTATCTCGATTCGGTTCACTTCGAGGAAGGTCAATTCGTTAATGAAGAGGACCTGCTTTTTATCGTCGATCCAAGACCTTTTGAAGCTGAGGTGAGGATGGCCGAAGCGGCGATTGAAGAAGCCGAGGCTCGGTTCGAACAATCCAAAGCGCAGCTCGCTCAAGCGAGAGCGTCGAAGGAAAGCATGTTGGCAGAAATCGAATATGCTAGGACTCAGTACAATCGTTACAAAGAGTTGAACGCTCGTAATGCTGCTTCGGAATCCGATCTCGAGCAAGCTCGCAGCGTGTTCTTGAAAGCTCAAGCGGGTGTAGAATCAGCGGATGCCTCGATCGCCTTGGCCAATGCGTCGATCGCAACCGCGGCCGCGTCGATCGCAACTTCCAAGGCAGCTAAGAACGAAGCGGCGTTGAATTTGGAATACACCAATATCAAAGCTCCAATTTCAGGACGAATTAGTCGTCGCTATGTTACCGAAGGAAACCTGATTAGCGGTGGGTCTCAACAATCGACGCTGTTGACCACCATTGTATCGCTCGATCCCATCTACTTTGTTTTCGACGCCAGTGAGCAACAGGTGCTGAGGCTCCAGCGACTTAGCCAAGGGGGTGTCCGCGTTAGTGCTCGCGATGCTCGTTATCCCGTGTTTCTATCACTGGCCGACGAAGACTCCTTTTCCCGTCGCGGCTACATTGACTTTGTTGACAACCGCTTTGACGAAGGAACTGCGACGATGACCGCTCGCGCCGAGTTTTCCAACAAGGATCACTTCTTGACTCCCGGTATGTTCGGCAAACTCCAAATTGCGAAGACCAAACCATTCAAAACGCTATTGGTTCCGGACTCGGCAATCGGCACCGACCAAACCGAACAGTTCGTTTATGTGCTGAGTGAAGACAACCAAGCGATTCGAAAAGTGGTCGAAACCGGGCCATTGGCTCTAGGACTGCGAGTGATACGTAATGGTATTGAGCCCACCGATCGTGTCGTCGTCGTCGGGCTTCAACGCGTTCGTCTTGGCATGCCGTTGGATCCTGAACCAGTAACAATCGAAGCCGAGGAAGATCCATTCACCGGAGGCGACGTCGCACCATGAAGTATTTCATCGACCGCCCCATTTTTGCGACCGTTATTTCACTGGTGATTGTGATCGTCGGTGTGCTTTCCTATTTCAATTTGCCCGTTTCCCAGTATCCCGATATCACGTTGCCGACGGTGGTCGTCCGTGCTACCTATAGCGGTGCGACGGCGGAAACGATCGCCGAGACCGTTGCTACGCCACTCGAACAAGAGATCAATGGCGTGGATGACATGTTGTACATGGAATCATCATCGACGTCGGATGGTGCGATGCAGTTGACGATCACGTTCGAGCAGGGAACCGATCTCGATGAGGCTCAAGTCCTCGTGCAAAACCGCGTTGCTTTGGCGGAACCACGATTGCCCGCCGAAGTTCGCCAAGTCGGTGTGACGACTCAAAAGAGTTCACCCGATATTCTGATGGTCATCCATCTGTTTTCACCTGATGATTCTCGGGATGCACTCTACATCAGCAACTACGTGTTGCTGCGTATCAAAGACGTGTTGGCTCGGCAAGACGGCGTGGGCAACGTACAAATTTTCGGTGCTCGCGAATACAGTATGCGTATTTGGCTCGACACCGATCGCCTGGCCACGCTCAACATGACGACGGGCGACGTGACATCGGCGCTGCGTGAACAGAACGTGCAAGTGGCTGCGGGAGTGGTCGGCCAACCGCCCAACAGGGGTCTGCAAACTGCTTTTCAACTCAACATCAGTACGCAAGGCAGATTGGAAACGCCGGAAGAATTCGCTGAGATCATTGTGAAATCAGACAGTGAAGGTCGATTGGTGCGATTGAGAGATGTAGCCCGAATTGAGCTGGGGGCGCAAAGCTATTCGTCGGGCAGCTATCTCGATGGCCGCGAAGCGATAGGGATCGCCGTGTTTCAGAGACCTGGTTCCAATGCCGTCGATACTGCTGCCAACTTGGTCAATTTGATGGATGAACTCAGCGAGGATTTTCCCAAAGGGATGGTTCATGCAATTGCCTACAATCCGACCGAGTTTGTCGAAGAATCGATCGCGGCGGTATTCCGCACGTTACTCGAAGCGACGATCTTGGTAGTCTTGTCGGTCTATCTCTTTCTGCAATCTTGGCGAGCGACGATCGTTCCCGTCGTGGCGATTCCCGTCTCCCTCATCGGCAGCTTAGCGGCCATGTATGCACTCGGTTTTAGCCTCAACAACTTGTCGCTTTTCGGTTTGGTATTGGCGATCGGTATCGTTGTCGACGATGCGATCGTGGTCGTAGAGAGTGTCGAACATTGGATGGAACAAGGCCTCTCACCTCGCGACGCGGCACGCAAGACGATGGAAGAGGTTGGCTCGGCATTGGTCGCCGCGACGTTGGTGTTGATCGCCGTCTTCGTTCCGACCGCGTTCTTGCCAGGAATTAGCGGTCAATTCTATCGCCAATTTGCGATAACGATTGCCGTTTCGACAACGTTGTCGTTGATCGTTTCACTGACACTCAGCCCAGCGATGTGTGCCATCTTTCTACGTCCGAAAAATGATCCGAAGCAGTTCGTCCCGTTGAAAGAACGGTCGTGGTTCGGGAAAATTCACTACATCCTCGCCACACCAAGACGATGGTTTTTTGCCAGCTTCAATGCCGCCTTCGAAGCCAGTCGCAATGTTTACACGAGCATGGTCGGTCGTTTGGTTCGAGTCGGTTTTATCGGCATGATCGCCTACATGGGGCTTCTCGTATTGACATGGTTTGGGTTCTCAAACGTGCCGACGGGTTTTATTCCGATGCAGGATCAAGGCTATGTGGTCATTAGTGTCGAGTTGCCTCCCGGTGCATCGTTAGACCGCAGTAACGCGGTGGCCAGCAAACTCAAGGAGATTGCACTTGACACACCAGGGGTTGCGCATGCGGTATCGGTGGTTGGTTTTAGTGGTGCCACTCGCGCGAGTAGTTCCAATGCCGCCGCTGTATTTGCGACCCTTGCTGATTCACGTCAGCGCGCCGAAAAGGGGCAATCTTCCGATTGGATTTTGGCGGAACTACGGAAAAAGTCTGCTGCGATCAAAGAGGCAAGTGTCTTGGTGATTCCGCCACCTCCGGTACCAGGGATTGGAACTGGCGGCGGTTTCAAAATGCAGGTCCAAGACCGCAGTGGTGCGGGACTCGATCAGTTGCAAGCGGTGGCAAACCAAATTACGGGTAAGGCGATGACTCAGCCAGGGATGGCGATGGTCTATTCGATGTTCCGTAACAATACGCCTCAATTGTTTGCCGATGTCGATCGAACGCGATCCCAAAAACTCGGTGTTCCCTTGAGCAGCGTGTTTGATACGCTTCAAACAGCACTCGGCAGCGTCTATGTCAATGACTTCAATTATTTAGGGCGTACCTATCGTGTTACTGCCCAAGCCGATGCACAGTACCGCAACAATCCTGAAGACGTTCTACAGCTTCGTACACGCAGTACTTCCGGAAAAAGCGTGCCGCTTGGATCGATCTTGCAAATGAAACGCATCACGGCTCCCGATCGGGTCGTACGGTACAACTTGTACCCCGCTGCGGACATCAGCGGAGCATTGTTGCCTGGCTACACAACAGGCCAAGCGATGAAGACGATGGAGCAAATCATGTCGGAACAGTTGCCCGATGGTTTTGGTTATGAGTGGACCGATCTGTCTTACCAAGAGAAGAAGGCAGGCAATACGGCCTTGTTTATTTTCCCCTTGTGCGTGTTGTTCGTCTTTCTAGCGTTGTCGGCCCAATACGAAAGTTGGCTTTTGCCTATGGCCGTGATCATGATCGTACCAATGGGGCTGCTGTTTGCGATCGGCGGTGTATGGTTGATGGGAATGGACAACAATATTTTGACGCAGATCGGCTTTGTGGTGCTCGTTGCATTGGCGTGCAAGAATGCGATTCTGATTGTTGAATTTGCCAAATCGGAAGAGGATCAAGGGAAGAATCGTTTTGACGCAGCTGTCGCAGCTGCAAAACTTCGGCTGCGTCCTATTTTGATGACTTCCATCGCGTTTATCCTTGGCGTCCTCCCGCTGGTCATCGCGACCGGTGCCGGATCGGAAATGCGCCGCGCCTTGGGAACAGCGGTCTTTACAGGAATGATTGGAGTGACTCTTTTCGGATTGTTTCTAACACCCGTCTTCTACGTCGTTCTGCGTCGCTTCGCCCGCCATGCCGCCTAGCCCGGATGATTCATGGGCTTGCAAATTGTTTTGCTAACGTCTACGCCTTCAAGCGTTTACGTTCATTGGTCGAAAAACAGTCTGCGCATTAGCCGTTTTGGCGTTATCGGGCTGTCGATTTAATCGTTTAACGCTTAGCCGAAGGCGTCAGCTTTTCCATAAGCGGTCGCCTATGGCTTGGCGTTAAACAATAAGTCGAGTCAAACCGATTAAATCGACAGCCCGTTAGCCACGGTTCACACGACAAATCACGCAGCCGTGGCTATCGGCCTGCTGATTTAATCGTTTAACGCTTAGCCGAAGGCGTCAGCTTTTCCGTAAGCGGTCGCCTATGGCTTGGCGTTAAACAATAAGTCGAGTCAAACCGACTAAATCAGCAGGCCGCTATCGCCAAAACGGCTAATGAATAATCCGGGCTAGCTTCCAAGAGTGGTGGTTAGCATGTGGATCGAGGTCCATCGGGACGAAACAGGAGGACGAGACTTCCCTCAACCCGCATTGGCAACCGGTTCTGAGCTACAATCAATCCTACTTTCACGTGAACACGATCGAGGTTGGGGGCATCCCCAGCCTGAAAAACCTTTGAAGAGACCTACGATGCGAAAACCCAATGTCTATTTGACAGGTCCGTTGCCCTCGGAATGCATGCTGCGTTTGGAGAGCGAGTCTAATTTGGTTGTCAATACACTCGGACGCGATTTGAGCAAAACGGAGTTGGTTGATGCCGTCAGCAATGCCGATGGGCTGATTTGCTTTCTAAGCGATACCATCGATGCCGACGTTTTAGCGGCCAATCCTGACCTGAAAATCGTTGCCAATTATGCGGTTGGTTACAACAATATCGATATCGACGCTGCATCTCGGCTAGGGATTGCCGTGACCAATACGCCTGACGTTTTGACCGATACGACTGCGGATTTAGCTTGGGCATTGATGTTTGCCATTTCGAGACGTATTGCGGAAGGAGATCGGTTGGTGAGGTCAGGCCAGTGGAAAGGCTGGGCTCCGCTGCAGTTGCTTGGTCTTGATATTACCGGCGCTACACTTGGGATTATCGGTATGGGGCGAATCGGACGCGCGGTTGCAGAACGTGCGAAAGCGTTTCGAATGGAAGTCGTCTATTGGAACCGAACTCGGCTCGATGCGGGGACCGAAGAAATGCTGGGGGTCAAGTATGCCGAAATCGATGAGGTACTATCAAACAGCGATTTCGTTTCCTTGCATTTGGCACTCAGCCCCGAGACGGAGCACTTGATCGATGCCGAGAAAATTGCCAAGATGAGATCTTCCGCCTATCTGATCAATACAGCTCGTGGATTAATTATTGACGAAAAAGCGTTAGTAAAGGCTCTACAAAACAACGAAATCGCGGGAGCCGGTTTAGATGTGTTCGAAAAGGAACCGAATATTGAACCGGAGCTACTTGGAATGGATAACGTCGTCTTGACACCGCATTTGGGTAGTGGAACGGTCGCAACCCGAACGATGATGGGCAGCATGGTTGTCGAAAACTGCTTGGCCGCCTGTGCAGGAAAACGTCCAAAGAATTTGCTCAACCCAGTAGCCGAGTCTCTCCGAGACTCGTAACCCAGCGCCGAGTCTCCCCGAGACTCGCAACCCAGTAGCCGAGTCTCTCCGAGACTCGTAACCCAGCGCCGAGTCTCCCCGAGACTCGTAACCCAGCGCCGAGTCTCCCCGAGACTCGCAACCCAGTAGCCGAGTCTCCCCGAGACTCGCAACCCAGTAGCCGAGTCTCTCCGAGACTCGTAATCCAGCGCCGAGTCTCCCCGAGACTCGCAACCCAGTAGCCGAGTCTCTCCGAGACTCGTAATCCAGCAGCCGAGTCTCCCCGAGCCTCGCAACCCAGCGCCGAGTCTCCCCGAGCCTCGCAACCCAGCAGCCGAGTCTCTCCGAGACTCGTAACCCAGTAGCCGAGTCTCTCCGAGACTCGTAACCCAGCGCCGAGTCTCCCCGAGCCTCGCAACCCAGTAGCCGAGTCTCTCCGAGACTCGTAACCCAGCAGCCGAGTCTCCCCGAGACTCGATTTGAGTATTAAAAATACCGAAAAAGCGTCGAGAGTAAACGTGATCGTTGCAAGAGGAACGTCTTGGCGAGTTCCGCTAGGAACGATTTCGCATCTCGGAGAGACGCGGCTACGGGAGTTTCAGGCACATCACTCGGATGGGATGTTCTGGGGCATCGGCGAGGTCGATTTTGTGCTCGGTGTAGTTCCAGCCATGTTCTTGGATCCAGCCGCGAAACTCGTTGGCGATGATCCGGTACGGGTCACTTAGTAGTGCTTGTCCCCCATCGGCCAAATGGTCTCGAAGGCATTTATCAAGCTCGGGCCATAGTGATCGCAGGTAGGTAACATCGCTACCGAGGACGACTGGAAACTTTGCGTCAATCCTATCGAGCCCGAAACGCAGCCGCTGGACCGTGCATCGATCGCGGAGTTCCCACACGCTCATTCGCACCAACATAAGCGGATCATCGACACCGTCGGTTAGCGTGACATCGGCTCCGCGCAGCATTGCCGCGATACCAGCATGCCCTGTTCCACATCCGAGTTCGAGCACGGGAACGCCGCCGAGATCGATCTGGTCCATGTAGCGATCCAAACCTGCTGCGGCTCGCCATGTCGTTGCCCAAAACGGATCGATCACGCCCTTTTCGCCTGCATCTTGGCGTTCGCAGGCTTCGATCAACATTCCTTCGGGATCCGACGCAACCGCTAACCTGAATGGCTGATTTGCAATCGACAAATCGTCCCATTGCCATCGAAATCGATCGCTAACCTCGGCCGAAAGCAGTTCAAGCGATTCACTTTGGGGCGGGGCACTTGTAGGCGGGTCAATCATTCGTTCCTTCTCGCAATCGATCAAAATACTGTTGTGCATGCTCGCGTTCGGTCCGCGGCAAGGTTTGGTTTTCGGTTGGGTCACTTTGTTCGTTCAATGCCGATTCGATCGACTGCTTCACGTCTTCTTGCGTGATCCCTTTTCGGTTAGGTCCATCTGCAAATCCTGCAATGATTGCTTTGCCCTTCTTCACTTGGCCGCGGACTTGGGTGTCATAGGAATTCGTATCTGTTTCTGATTCGGGCCGATCACCTTTTCCAGATCCTTGGCCGAGTCCATCCCCTTGTCCGAATCCATTCCCGCTACCCAAACCGTTACCTTGGCAGCTTTCACATCCTGCCCCGCCACACTTCTCGCAGCGCATCTGGTTCTTGGATTGGGAGAGATCATCGAGTGCTGATTGCAGGTCTTCGAGTTGCGACATCTCCTGCTGCATCTCGCCGAGTTCGTCGGCCATTTGTTCGAGTGCATCGGCTGCTGCCGATGCATCCCCTTGCTGCATCGCATTTTGGCAATCGCCCATTGCTTCGGCCATTTGTTTCATCTTTTGCATCTGAGCATCCTTTTGCCCCATCTCATTCAGCTGCTGCTGCATTTTTGCTGCTTCTTCGCCACGGCCTTCCTTGCGTGCTTGTTCGATTTTTTGCTCGAGTTCTTTCTTTTTTTCTTCGTGTTCTTTGACCGCTTTATCGAGTTGTCTTTTCATCTGCTCGACTTGTTTCTTCAGCTGTTCTTTCTCTTGATCCGACAGTTTGCCGTCGCGAATTTTATCAGCCAACTCTTTGACCATTTCCTCTGCTTTTCCGAAATCTCCCCTTTCGATTGACTTGGCCACTTTTTCCGCTGGTCCCGACTCGAGTCCTTTCATTTGTGACATCGCTCGTTTCATGCTATCGGGCGACCCGAGTTCCTTGCGGCGTTCTTCAAGTTCCTTCTTTAGATCATTGAGTGCGAGCATCGCCTGTTTTCGGTCCATGTCCTCCCGTTTACTGATCTTATCGAGGTCGGCTCCGATTTTTTCGAAAAGGGCTTCGGCGTCCTTTAAGCCAGCTGCTTCCGCTTTACGCTTTTGCTGATCGATTCGTTTCTTTAGCTGCGACGCAGCGGTTTTTACCTGCTTCAGCTCCACGATGTCCGCTTGGGTTGTACTTTCGGCATTCGATTTTTCCGATGGTTCGACCAGCATCAAAAAGATTGCGACGATGGGGATCATCGTGACCGGTAGCCAACCCAACCTGCTCGGACGAAGGGCAAATTTTTCGGCAACCTCTAGCTTCGCTGCGCGTGTTTCCGCATCATTGAGCAACGCGATTCCGAAATCACTTTGTCGAGACGACGATGAAAGACTCAGTGAACTGCTCAGCCGCTCGCGAAGTCCGTAGCGGCGATCGACCTCGGCAGCGACCGAGGCAATCGAGGGGGCCGTCCAAAAGGCATGCCCAATCGCGACCAACAGGGCTGTGATTGCGGTACCGGCAAGCCAGCCGACGATCCACGATTGAAAATCGATATCGAGCGGACGGATTGCTGGAATCGCAATTGCGATAATACTGAGAATTGCAGCTGCGAAAAACGTCCAACACAAAGTGCGGCCAAATTGGGCGAAAACGAGTCTTCGACGAGCGCTGCGGACGCGAGATTCAATTTGGTTCATAATCGTTTTTCCGAATCCGTTGTTTTGGCACGCCACCGGGTAGCTGAGGGTGGAGATAATGGATCGTGTTATCGATCCCTGTGCGGCACAATGTTCGCACACCTATTGTTAGTATAGCAATTGCCAGCGACCGGCAATCGTACTCAAACCGACAATTTTCAAACGAACAAAAAGAAATTACTGTATGCCTTCCATCTCCGCAGACCTGCCGGATCCCGATTCGGCGACCGGTTCGGACGTTGTTATCTATGACGGAGAATGCAATTTTTGCCGCTCGCAGGTCAAGAATCTACGTCGATTGGATCGAATAGGGCCTCGCTTGAGCTTTCTGTCGCTGCACGACGAACGCGTCGCCAAGCGGTATCCCGAATTATCAAAAGTGGATCTGATGCGGCAAATGTACGTGATTGACAGTCGTGGGACGCCGCATGGTGGAGCGGATGCTGTTCGTTATCTATCGCGTCGGCTGCCGCTGCTTTGGGTCGTCGCTCCGTTGTTACATACGCCGGGAACCGCGGGTCTTTGGCGATGGCTGTATCGCCAGGTGGCTAAACGCCGCTACCAATTGGCTGGGAAATCCTGCGACAACGGGTCGTGTCGCATCGGACAATGACGCGGTTACATGCGTCGGAGATTAATTTCTTCGACTTGCTCGTTGAGTGTACATGTGTCATATATGAACCCAATTCCTAGTAGTCCGCCAGTCAACAAATAAATAACACCGGTCACAATTTTTCCCATGTAGAGTCGGTGAACACCAAAAAGGCCTAAAAACGTGAGCAAAATCCAGGCGACGGTGTAATCGATCGATCCGTTTCGGTATCGGGCATTCGCCTCGTCCGCCATGTTGGGAATTAGGAACAGGTCAATAATCCAGCCCACCAGAAACAACCCGCCAGTGAAAAACCACAGGATTCCAGTCAAGGGTTTACCAAAGTAAAATCGGTGAGCTCCGACGAATCCGAGAATCCAAAACAGGTATCCCACCAATGCAGGGTGCGAAATTTCAGCGTTATAGGCGCTAGCGGTGCGATTTAGGTAGTCTTCCCCTCGTTGTGATGGCGAAGAGCTTGAATCGGAGAAACTGGTTGATTGCATCGTTGCTGGCCCCTGCTGATGATTGGAAAAATTCCGGTTGTTGGATCGCTATGACAATTTGTCTATTCGTTTTATGAGGATCATTCTTTGCAAATCATGGTCCATTTTCCTCAAATGGCAGAACCCCGGTTGATATTTTTTACTCATAAACGATAGTCAATGTCGCTCCCGCATTGCTCGTGGATAAACGAATCAAAACAAAAATACATGCCTGAAAAACTGATGCCCGAAGATACCGCTTCCCCTCACAACGAAATGGCCAACAATCAAATGCCTGCGACCGACGATTTGCGGATCGCGGCGATGATGACGTTAATGCCGCCCAACGAATTGATGAAGGAGTTTCCAGTTGAAAGGGAAGTCGCCGCGATCGTTGCCAACGCTCGCGATGGAATTAAACGAATTTTGGAAGAGGAGGACGATCGGTTGGTGGTCGTCGTCGGTCCATGCTCCATCCATGACCCCGAAGCAGCGATGGAGTACGCTCGGTTATTGGTCGAACAACAGCAAAAATATCGCGATCAATTGTTAATCGTGATGCGAGTCTATTTCGAAAAGCCACGTACCACGGTGGGTTGGAAAGGACTTATCAATGATCCTGGGCTTGATGGTAGTTTTGAAATCAACCGTGGTCTTCGCACCGCTCGAGGATTATTGCGAGACATCAACTCACTTGGGTTACCGACTGGTACCGAGTTCCTTGACTTGATTAGTCCTCAATATGTTGCCGATCTCGTCGGTTGGGGAGCGATTGGTGCACGGACGACCGAAAGCCAAGGTCACCGCGAGTTGGCGTCGGGGCTATCGTGCCCCGTTGGGTTTAAGAATGGTACGAGCGGTAATGTCCAAATCGCGGTTGACGCAATCTGCAGTGCCAAAAACCCACATCGTTTTCTATCCGTTACCAAGGAAGGACGATCGGCAATTTTTGCGACCAAGGGGAACGCAGATTGTCATATTATCCTGCGAGGCGGAGCGCATACCAATTACGATGCGGCCAGTATGGACGAGGCCTCGGCGCTTCTTGAGAAGGCGAATTTGTCGCCTCGAATCATGATCGACACCAGCCATGCGAATAGCCGCAAAAAGCACACCCGCCAACACTACGTTTGTCGTGATATTTGCAGCCAAGTGAGTGATGGTGATCACCGAATCATGGGCGTGATGGTCGAAAGCAATCTTGTCGCAGGCCGCCAAGATTTGGACAGCAAAGAATTGGTGCATGGCAAAAGTGTTACCGACGCTTGCATTGGATGGGATGAAACCGTGGTCGTGCTTCAAGAGTTAAATGATTCGGTGATCAACCGTCGCAGTGCCGGTGAACCGCTTATCTAGCATTGCTAGAGCATTTGGCAGAATGCCGTGGGCTGGCCGCGTGTTGCGTGGCTGGGGCTTCCAGCCGCAGCGTTCTTTTCAACCAGAACTGAAAACCCCCCAGCCACATCAAAATTCAAATTGCTCGAAGGTAGCTATCAACCTAGGGCGGAGAAACCGACACCATTGATTTTGGTTTCTCGACGTTTCTAATTTACAATAGCGCAATCATCCATCATTGATAGCGATGATTCTAACTATTTTCGAGACGTTGCAGCGGACAGTCTTCGTTCCTCGCGAAGGGCTTTCATAAGACTCACGCACATCAGAATGATCAGGATGCAAAAAGGCAGACCGATCGCGATTGCGGCCGTTTGGAGTGCCTTCAAGCCGCCCGCAACCAACAGGACCGATGCTAAGACCCCCTCCAATATTCCCCAAAACAAACGTGTGCCTTTGGAGGGGTTTTGATTGCCGCCTGACGCGATCATGTCAGCGACAAGCGACGCGGAATCGGAGGACGTGACGAAAAACAAAACCACGCACAACGTCCCTATCAGTGCTGTGACGGTCGGCAAAGGGTAGGCCCTTAGCATCACAAACATGGCCGTCGATGTGGTGTCGACTTGAGCTTTCTCCGAACCGGTTAAGACGGGTTCGGATAGATAGCCGCTAAGCGATAGCGATGCGTCCTTGGCCTTATATCTCCCATCGAAATGTTCCTCTGTGCTTGGATAGTAGGGGATTGTCCCGTTTTCGTGAACCAAAATGCCACGGTGATAGCGGACGGCGTTTCCTGACTTTGTTATCAGTCCATCATCAGTCTGTTGCATCAGCACGCCTTGAGGATTGGCAATGCCTTTCGCGGTCGGCCCGACCAACCAATCGCCCGTTTCCGACTGCGGTAAGCCTGACTCGGCATCCAAGTCCATCACTCGGTATGATTGGGGGGTGTAGTCGTAGTAGCCACTGACCTGCGGCGCTTCGGCATGCAATTCCTTGTAGATTTCTTGGTGGATTGCTGTATTGCCAAAACCGGTTAACCAAACCATCGCGACGGTTGATGGAACGAGTAGCACACCAGAGATAAACTCGCGGAGTGTCCGACCCTTCGAGACTCTCGCGATAAACATCCCGACAAAAGGCGACCACGATATCCACCAACCCCAATAGAACAATGTCCAATTGCCAAGCCACTGTGACCGAGAGGAGTCGGAGTAACTGGCGGTCCAAAACGAGGCGTGCGGCAAACGTTCGGCATAGGCACCGACATTCTCGACGAGTGCCCCCAGCAAATAAACGGTTGGGCCTGCAACAAAGAGAAACAATAGCAGCAATCCCGCCAACATCATGTTGATTTCACTGAGCCGGCGAACTCCGACATGCAAACCGGACAATAGTGAGGCAACGGCTAACCCCGTAATGCAAATGATCAATACGATTTGAGTGCCCGTGGTTTGCGGCAGACCGAACACGTAGGCCAATCCGGCATTGACCTGCTTTGCCCCAAATCCAAGCGAAGTCGCCAAACCAAACAGCGTCGCAACGACCGCCAAAACATCGATACTGTCGCCAATTCGACCATGGATCCGGTCACCGAGTAGCGGCTCGAACAAGGAGCGAAAACTGAGCGGTAGTCCACGCCGGAACCCGAAAAAAGCGATTGACGCACCGACAATCGAATAGAGTGCCCAGGGGTGCAAGCACCAATGGAAAAACGTCATCCCCATCGCACTGCGTGCTGCTTGTAGACTTTCGCTGCTGGTAATAAATGTTCCACGAGTATTCGGTGGAGCCAGAAAGTGGAACATCGGCTCGGCAACACCAAAGAACAGCATCCCGATCCCCATCCCTGCGCTAAACAACATCGCGAACCAAGTCACGGTCGAGAACTCGGGCTTGTCCTCGTCCCGGCCCAGCTTGATATCTCCGTAGCGGCTAAAGCAGAGATACAATGCGAACAGCAAGAATCCGGTCATCGACGCCAAGTACAACCAGCCAAAATAATGAGTGATCGTCGATTGCAGGTAATCGAAAAACATGAGTGCTCGCCGAGGCGCAGACGCAGCAATGGCGACGAATGCAATCACTAAAATCGCCGAAGCAGGAAACACGACGGGGTGAGCTTCGATTTCGACACCGAAAATGCGTCGTCGAATCGTCATTTGGGACATTCGGTATGGGATGGGGGGTTTCACGGCAATTGTTGGTCCTGTTGCTTTCGCGATCTCGCCGATTTACGTTTTAGAGAAATGGAAGATCCCCCACGCCAAATGCCCCTGTTTGCCACCTTCGACCCAATAGCCGAGACCTGTCTTCATCCGCCGCAGGTAGTCCACTGAGATGGAGTCGCGTATTTCTTCCTCTCGAAGTTCGGTCTCTTGAAGGACTCGTTCGTAATGGCGTATCAGATGCTCGGTGGCTTCGTCAAATTCGACAAACTTGAGCCCAACGGCATCGCACTCAGCCTTATAGAAATCGGGTGAAGCAAGTGTCGACAAATGGATTCGGCTGAGGATGTCATCTAGCACCCCATCAGGACAGTCAACGGCTTGCATCGGATCCGTAAAAACGAAATCCCCTGATGACTTGAGGACTCGCGAGACCTCTTGAATGACTTTGGTCCGGTTCCCGCTATGAAGAATAGCATCTTGGCTCCAAACGGCATCGTACGAGTTGTCACCAAGCGGGATGTCCTCGAAGCTGCCGTCGACGACATCGATCAAATGGTCGAGCGATTGTTCTGAGTTGAGCGAGCGATTTCGTGCGTTTTCGGTTTCGCTCAAGTTCAACGCGGTAACATGGCAACCGTATGTTTTCGCCAAATAACGCGCCGCTCCGCCGTAGCCGGAACCGAGATCCACGACTCGCGAGTTCTTGTCAATTCGATGGTCGATTCGATTGGCCATCTGATGGACCGTCCGCCGGCTGGCGACTTCAATCGCTTCGCATTCGGATTTGTACCAACCGATATGAATGTCTTCGCCACCCCAAATCAAGGAGTAGAAATTGTCGGCATCTTCGCTGTTGTAGTAGTCCCGTGCCGTCTCAACAGCGGTGGAATAGTTTTGCATGGAGGGTGTCAACGTTTGGTGGATTAAAAAGGGTCGTTTGACCAAGCATGTGGATGACGCGAGGCCTGTTGGGCACGCGGTTTAACTGCTTATTGAATCGTAGGATTTTTCAGCCACATGAATAAAGAAGTCCGGTTCTTCATCGTGATAGGTTTCCTGAAAGTCGCCAAAGGTTTCAATGTTTTGAAAACCGACCTCTCGCAGCAAGCGACGCATGTACTCTTTGCGTAGTGGAAACATATTCAAATGGTAGGAAGAGTCGTCGGGGAAGTCGTAGCGGAACCTTGCCAACCCGTCATCGATATGCTCTGGCTCGGCGCGAACGTTGTCGCCGCAGTAGTAGTAGGTGTGTTTCGTTGAAAAGCCGTTGTCGAGAATGTTATCGTAGTTCCGTTGGTCGAGCACCAAGATGCCATCATGCTTCAGCATCGCATAGTATTCCGCGAGCGCTTTTCGGCGGTCTCGTTCTTCGAACATATGAGTGAAGGAATTGCCGAGACAGATAATTGCATCATATTCGCCATGCACGTCGCGATTGAGCCAACGCCAATCCGCTTGCACGGTCCTAAGAATGTGCCCCCGTTTGCGCCCGTTTTCAAAAGCTTTGACTAGCATTTCAGGGCTGCCATCGGCACTAACGACGTCAAACCCAGCCTCGAGAAGTCGAACGCTATGAAAACCGGTTCCCGTCGCGACATCGAGCACATTCTTGACGCCATGTTGCCGGAGCGATTGGATGAAAAAGTCGCCTTCCGCGTCCGCGCGACTATCCCAATCGATCAACTCATCCCACTTGTCCACAAATCCTTTGATATACTCTTGTGCATAGTTTCCGGTTTCACGCTGTTTGACGGGATTGGCACCGAAACCTTGTCTTTCGGGAGACATTCGAGTGTGTTGAACGGTTGAGTTGTTTTCACGTTGCATGGGCTTCCTTGGGTGGAATGGAGTAGCGTGTTCCAAACTTTTTAGGTTGTTAGAAAACAAAGCTTAACGGCTTACGCAGGATTGAAAACCGTCGGCAATCCTCTCTTCTAGATGGCATGGCATTTGCGAAAATACGTCTTTGGCCAGCATAGAAAGATTCTATAATTGCTAATTTACCTGGGTTCCCAATTTTTGAGCAAAAAAAGGTGATGTTCATTGCTTGCTTCTGATGGGGAACCAGTCGCTGGCTATCGGCAATGCCTTAGGCGATCGTGGCTTGTCGACATCTTAGCGATTACACGGTATGTTATCGCTGAACTCTAAGCCATTTGAATGAGCGTACTTATCGCTTCTTTCCTTGCTTCAAAACTTTGCCGTTTTTCTGCTTCATGAACCGACCACTTTCGTATCGCTTTGCAGAGTTTGTGACGCGGCGTTCTTGGTGGATTTTATCCGTTTGGGTCGTGTTGGCGATCGTGCTTCGCACCGCAGCACCCTCTTGGAATGACATTGCTTACGATGGGGACTTTGAGTATCTGCCGTCGGAAATGACGAGTGTTCAAGGGGACCGACTTTTAGATGACGCTTTTCCGGGTATCCAAAGTCGAAGTCAAATCGTCTTGGTTCTCGGACGCGAGAAAGCAAGTCGGAGTTCAAAGGTCGAGTTGTTGAAAACGGACGACATTGTCGGCCTTGATCTGCTTCGCCGACTTTACCACCGGCTTGGTGTCGTCAGTTGGCGGCGAGGATTGGAACATGGATACACCAGCGGCAATCCTGAGGATACGCCCAATGCGGCATGGGCTTCGTGGATAACTTTATCGCGCGAAGCGCTGGACCAATCGATTCGGTTGGATCAGCGGTTCTATGAGCGGGTAGCTGAGCAATTGCCCGATGTGAAGTCGACGCACACCGAACCACGCATGGCAATCGCCTACTGGGACCGTGGACGACTGCTCGAGGCGTGGGGGGGAGAAGACGAGATGGTGGAGGGGGATTACGAGGCTGCGCTCCTCTTGATTCCCGATTTGCCGTCGCAAGTCATTCCTATCACCGAGCGAGATCTAAGTGGTTGGGATAGTTTGCTGGACGTTTTGGCTTGGGAAGATCCTGTCGTCGGACCGCGGTTACGAAAAGATGGTGTTCGTTTAGCCGTCCTCAAACTTTCCAGTGAATTAGCCGCCACCGGCAACATCAAAACAATCGATGCGGTGAACGAGTTGATCGATCAGGTGACTCGTTACAGCATGCCATTTACCGAGCCTGGGTTGGAGCTGCGAATGACGGGGTCCGCCGCTATCGGTGGTGAAACGTTGATGGGGGCGCGAGATGCCATTCGCTATACGGAGTTATTCACCGTCGGAATGATCTTATTCATCCTGACGGCGGTTTACCGAGCACCGCTACTGGTTGCAATCCCGATGATCTCCATCGGTTTTGCGGTCGTCGTCTCGATGAGTTTGGTGGCGTTATTGACTCGATGGTCGATGCAGGGAATTGTTCCCGGATTGGATATTCGCGTTTTTACGACCAGTCGCATCTTTGTGATTGTGATTCTGTTTGGCGCCGGAACGGACTACTGCTTATTTCTGATTTCCCGTTTGCGAGAAGAGGCAAGGGTATCGGCTTGGCCCGCCGCATGCCGCCGAGCGATCTCAGGGGTTCTGGGGGCTTTGATCGGTAGCGCGATGACCACGGTGGTCGGACTAGGGATGCTATGGATTGCGGCATTTGGAAAGTTTCATTACACCGGTCCTGTTATCGCGATCTGTTTACTCGTCGGCTTGCTTGTCTGCACGACGCTCACGCCAGCACTACTGCGAGTGTGTGGACCCGCTGTTTTCTGGCCGTCGAAAGTCCAGCAGCAAAAGCGGAAACCAAGGTCGCTGCTCGGTCCATCCGGTAGCCAATTGGCCAGCCAAGAGCACAGTGGATTTTGGGGACGGATCGCTATCCTGTTGACTCGCTATCCAGCCACAGCAATGCTGATCGGCGGTGCTCTATTGATCTTGCCTGCCACCTATGGGTTCAAGAACGAAGGTTCGGTCACCTATGATCTTAGCAGCCAACTCAACCATCAAGCGGAAAGCCGGCGGGGGCTCCGCTTGTTCGCCCAGCACTTCAACATCGGAGAGATCAACCCGGTTACCGTCCTTATCTGTCGCGCCGAGGATTCCGCTCGAGCGGATTTAAAAAAAGACGTTCGGAAATTGGCTGCCGAGCTCTATCAACAAGAAGGCGTAACCACCGTCCGAACCGCCGACGACCCACTCGGTGATTTTCCACCGAGCCGAGACATGAGTCTGTTTGGTAGTGATGCTGCGCGACGCCGCATCCTACAGAACCACCGTGTTGCACAACGCTACTTTTTCAGTGATGTGCCGAAATATGAAAACCGTTTGGTGCGGCTCGACGTGATGCTTGATGGTGACCCGTTTTCGGTCGAGACCGCTAATCGCGTCATAAAGCTAGAACAGTTCCTCAAACAACATCTGAATTCCGAAGGTTCCAATTGGAAAACCTCTGGAATCGACACAAAAGTCTTGCTCGCTGGGACGACGCCATCCATCATCGATTTGCGAAGCGTCACCCTTTCCGATAACCGCAGAATCAAAGTAGCGGTTGTCGTTGCGGTACTGCTCATCTTGATTTTGGTTCTCCGACGCTTCTTTTTGTCGTTGTACTTAATCTTGACCGTCCTCCTTAGTTACTATGCCACACTCGGTTTGACGGTATGGTTTTTCAAGCTCGCGTACGGAAACGATTATGTCGGCTTGGATTGGAAACTGCCTCTGTTCCTGTTTGTCATCTTGGTAGCGGTCGGACAAGACTACAACGTTTATTTGGTTACGCGAGTCTTGGAAGAACAGCGGCATCTCGGGGCAATCGCGGCCCTACGGCGTGCCGTCTCACGCACCGGAGGAATCATCACAGCATGCGGTTTGGTCATGGCTGCAACCTTCTTCAGTATGACCGCCGTGGTTTGGTTCCCGCCGATTGCTCGGACGTTTGGATTTGCATCCGAAAGCGGCGTCGCACTGCGTGGAATCGTTGAACTTGGGTTCGCCCTCGGTCTCGGCGTCCTGATCGACACGTTCTACGTTCGCACGATTCTCGTCCCCAGCTTCATGGCTCTCGTCGGCAAAGCGACGGGGAAATAGCCTAATCTTCAGCACGGGCTGCGGCGATTCCGGCCGCACGACCGGTACTGAAGGCCGCTTGAAAGTTATAGCCGCCGATCCATCCGTCCACGTCCAACACTTCACCAGCGATGAAGAGTCCCTGGGCGATTCGGCTTTCCATCGTGCGTGGATCCACTTCGTCGAGGGAGACGCCGCCCGCCGTAACCTCTGCCTTGTTGAAACCGCGCGTCCCATGGATCGGTAATCCCAGCGATTTCAATCCCACCAATATTTTCTGCCGAGCTGATTTTGATAGTTCGGCAATCGTCGTGTCGTTACACATTTCCATTGCGATCGAAGATGCCAAACGATTGGGAAGCCAGTCGGATAGGACCGCGGAAACGCGTCGGCGGCCATTTTTGGCAGCCGTGTTGAGCAATCGCAATTCAATCTCCTCCGCGGATCGATCCGGAACCAAATCGAGTGTCACCCTTAAATCCTTGCGGTGCTCATCGAGTGTCACGATGCGGCTAACATCCATCGCCGCAGGCCCCGAGAAACCAAAGTGGGTGAACAAACACGACGATCGCCGTATCATTTTATGTTTGGTTGTCACTTGACCATCGGACGTCCGGTTCGTTGCCGTGATGACGCAATCCTCAAGCGTGACGCCTGATAGTTCGTTCATCCAACCGTAGCCGCCCGTTAGTGGCACCAATGCAGGCCGTGTTTCGACGATCGTGTGCCCAAGTGTCTCTAGCCACCGGTAGGCGTCACCCGTCGTACCGCAGCCAGGCCAGCTACGTCCGCCTGCAGCCACAATCACGCGGTCCGCTTCGAAGATTTCGTGCTCTGTTTTGACTTGCCAACCATGATCGTCGCGCGATAAACCAATCACTGGCTGCGTTCGCTGGATCTTGACTCCGGCCTCCACCGCTTGGGCTTGCAACGCATCACGCACTTGAATCGCACGGTCGCTTTGCGGAAAGACTTTTCCGGTCGATTCGACTTTTGTTGCGACGCCTAGACGGTTGAACATATGCACGACATCTTGGGGTGAAAATGCCCCCACACTATGGCGAAGAAAGCGGCTTGCGTGACCATACCCAGGTAAGATTCCCTTGGCATCGGTATCGTGGGTCATGTTACACCGAGTGCCACCAGACATCAAAATCTTGACGCCGGTTTTTGTGTTCTTTTCAAGTAGAACGACGTTTGCTGCCCGTTGAGCCGCTTCCGCAGCAGCGATCAAACCAGCGGCACCAGCCCCGATGATGACGATTCGTGTTTGTGTCAAAACGGACCTGCGATTTGATTCTTGAAAAACGAAAAGGAGACGTTAAAGTTTAGTGAGTCAAGAACTCTAACACGAAGTGATGCTCAATATGGAAACCCAACAAGCGTCAACAAAACCTTTCGGCTTTCGTGAAGCCCGCACATTGATCGGCGATTTGAATCAGCCTAACCCGTGGATCTACTGGTCCGACTTTCTTGTCTCTATCATCATCGGCCACATTACATTTCATTTGATGTACTATTTGCCAAAGTGGTATGCTACTTCTACGGGGATGATACTTGCCGTTTCCCTATGCTATGTCATTACGGTCACTGCGTACATGCGGGCGCTAATGTTCATTCATGAACTGGTGCATTTGCCGAAGGGAAAGTACCTCGGGTTTCGGTTTGTGTGGAACGCCCTTTGTGGGATCTTCTTTCTTGTTCCGTCGTTTTTGTATTATCCTCATGTGGACCATCATCGACGAAAACATTACGGGACGGAGCATGACGGTGAGTACCTATCGCTAAGTCATCGTAGTCCCTGGTTGATCGTGGGATTCATTGTCCAAGCATTGTTGATCCCCTTTTTGGCCGTCGCTCGGTTTCTGATTATTAGCCCGATCTGCTGGTTCCTTCCCGGCGCTCGCCATTGGGTTCACCGCCACGCGTCCACCATGCTGGTCGATCCGTTCTATGAGCGAACGGATCGTTCACCTAAGTTGATGCGAACCGTTGTGATCCAAGAGTTCTTTTGCTTTGTATGGTTATTGTGGTTTTTCGTCCGTGGCGGCATTATGCGCGGCGAGTCGCTCGATCCGATTTGGTTGATTGCCTATGCCGTCGCGGTAGGACTGTTGATCCTAAACGAACTGCGCACTTTAGGGGCTCACCGATGGACGAATGAAGGGGGTGAGATGTCGTTCGAGGAACAGTTTCTCGATACCCTCAATTATCCATACCGTCCCTGGATCACCGAGCTCTGGGGACCAATCGGAACCCGCTATCATGCCCTGCACCATCTATTCCCGCGATTACCTTACCACAATCTAGGCAAAGCGCATCGGCGTTTGGTCGCAGGACTTCCGCCCGACTCGATCTATCATCAAACGATCGCCAAAAGCTTGACGAGCGAGATTGTCTCGCTTTGGAGACGGTCATCGGGTAGCGTAGCAGAGAGGTCGGAGCTGTAAACGGCGCTGCAACCACGAAACCACGAAACCATAAAATCAAAAAACATGGTTGGACTGAGAACGACGGAGCCTTCCACGACATCGCGACCGCTCACCGTGCTTTCTATGTCCGAGCACGAGTTGACTATCGAATTCGTAATCGTTCACGGCCTTCAGTCATGAACGGTTACTTGAATTTGAACTCGGGTCATCACAGGCTGGAAGCCTATGCCACGGGTGAATCACGTGTCTCGGAGAGACTCGGCTACTGAAGGTAACCTTAGCGGCCTGCAAACGTAAATTCGTTTCCGTCGTAGTCGACTTCGACCGACGTGCCTTCACTATATGAATTTTTCAATAGTGAAGCAGCCAACGGATTTTGAATTTCGCTCTGTATCACTCGTTTGAGCGGCCTTGCCCCATACGTCGGGTCGTAGCCAACCGAGGCAATCTCATCCACGGCTCGATCGGTCACATCCAGTCGCAAGCCATTTTGTTGCAACCGAGTGGATAATGTTTGCAACTGGATCATCACAATTTGCCGAATCTCTTTCCGGTTGAGCGGATGGAAGATAACAATGTCGTCAATGCGGTTCAAAAACTCAGGCAAGAACCTTGCCTTGAGTGACTCTTGAACGGCTTCACGCATCTCGTCTTCGCTACCGCCCTCTTCAGTGACCCGCTGAATCGCTTGGCTGCCCGCGTTACTGGTCATGACGATGACTGTATTGGTAAAGTCGACGGTTCGTCCATGTCCGTCAGTCAATCGTCCATCGTCGAGCACCTGCAACAAAATATTGAAAACGTCCGAATGCGCTTTCTCTATCTCATCGAGTAACAGCACGGAATAGGGGCGTCTCCGCACCGCTTCGGTCAACTTGCCACCTTCTTCGTAACCGACATATCCAGGAGGGGCACCGATTAGCCGAGCGACACTATGCCGTTCCATAAACTCGCTCATGTCGATTCTTAGCATCGCATGTTCGTCGTCGAACATCACTTCCGCCAAGGCCTTGCAGAGTTCGGTTTTTCCAACGCCCGTTGGTCCGAGAAACAAGAACGAACCAATCGGACGCTGCGGATCTTGAAGACCACTGCGGCTACGGCGGACCGCGTTAGAAACGGCGGTGACCGCTTCGTCTTGGCCAATCACCCGCAGGTGCAATCGCTCCTCCATCACCAACAATTTGGCACGCTCAGTTTCCAACATCCGGCTCAGTGGAACCCCGGTCCACGAGCTGACGACCTCCGCGATTTCGTCTTCGGTAACGTCATGCCTTAGCAGTCGCCGCTTTTCTTCGTGCTTGTCGTCTTCGTCCCGTTTGCTGGCTGCTTCACGTTGTTCGACGTCATCCAAACGCTCTTGCAACTTCGTCAATTGGCTGCGCACATCAAGCATTTCTCGATAGACATCCTCGGGGCTTTCGCCACGGAGCTGTTTCTGTTTCGCTTCCGTGTCGAGCGTTGCGAAGCGGTGTTCCAATTGCTCGATTTCTTTGCGAACGGATTGTACGTCATCGAGTCCAAGCTTTTCCGCTTCCCATTGTTCACGCAGACTAGCGAGTTCTTGATTGATCGAATCCATTTCGGTTTCAATCTCTTCTCGCTTTTCGACTGCCGATTCTTCTTGTTCATCAACGAGTTGGCGATGAGCCAATTCCAATTGCCGTAGTCTGCGTTGTAAGCGGTCGATTGGCTCAGGAACACTTTCCTTTTCCATTGCCAATCGGCTAGCCGCTTCATCGATCAAATCGATTGCCTTGTCGGGCAAGAAGCGGTCAGCGATATAGCGATTCGACAGCGTGGCTGCCGCGACGATAGCGCTATCGGTAATGCGCACTCCGTGATGCGATTCGTAGCGAGACTTTAGTCCACGCAGTATTGCGATCGTGTCTTCCACATTGGGTTCGCCGACATAGACAGGTTGGAACCGTCGTTCGAGCGCCGCATCTTTTTCAATGTTTTGCCGATACTCGTCGAGTGTCGTCGCTCCGATACAGCGAAGCGAACCACGAGCCAATTCGGGTTTCAGCAGGTTCGCTGCATCGGCGCTACCCTCTGCTTTTCCGGCCCCGACGACAAGGTGCAGCTCATCGATAAACAATACGACGCGACCACCTGAATCTTTGACTTCACGCAAAACGGCCTTCAGTCGTTCTTCGAAATCACCTCGGAACTTAGCACCGGCAACGAGAGCCCCCATGTCGAGCGAGACGACTCGTTTGTTCTTGAGACTTTGCGGCACATCGCCTTCGAAAATCCGCAATGCCAACCCTTCGGCGATCGCCGTTTTTCCAACGCCAGGTTGCCCGATCAAGACAGGGTTGTTTTTGGTTCTCCTCGACAAAACTTGGATCACCCGACGGATTTCGTTGTCACGACCGATGACCGGATCAAGTTTGCCCTGCTCAGCAAGCTGGGTCAAATCGATGCCATACTTTTCCAAAGCTTGATACGTGTCTTCGGCGTTTTGATCGGTCACACGAGCCGATCCGCGAACTTCGCTCATCGCTTTGAGTACGTCACCGTCGTCGATTCCAACCAGTTTGAGCAGGTTCTTCGCTTTGCTTTCGGCGCGGGCAAGTCCCAGGAGCAAATGCTCGGTGCTAACGAATTCATCCTTTAGCTGTTCTGCCGCGTCAGCCGCTGCATCGAAGGTCTTTTGAAGTGTAGGTGCAATTTGCGGCTGGCGTCCTCCTGAGACCGACGGCAATTTCTTTAGCTCACTGTCGACGAGTGCTTTTAGCTCTTCCGCGTCCGCGTTCATCTTCTTCATCAGCGGGCGAGTGATTCCATCAGATTCGTCCAACATGGCGGCAAGTAATTGCAGCGGAGTGATCTCTGGATTCCCAGCCGAGGCGGCTCGAGCCTGCGATTCGGCAACGAGCGATTGAGCCTTTGTCGTTAATTTGTCAAATCGAAATGCCATGATAAGGTTCCTATTGTGATGTGCCTGGATTCCAACAAAAAAGTCCTGCGACGACGCCGCAGGACTTGATGACTGACAACCGTTTGCTCAGGCGTTAGTCTTTGACTTCGAAATCGGCGTCGATTGCGTCGTCATCTTGGCTGGCGGCGGCGGCTGCTTCGGACGCTCCACCACCGGCTGTGCTATCTCCGGCTGCCTCGGTCTTTTCGTAAAGTACCTTGCTAAAGGCCTGAGAGGCGGCATCGAGCTCGTCCGTCGCTTGCTTGATCGCAGCAACATCTTCTCCCTCGGCAGCCGTTTTGACCTTTTCAATCGCCTTGTTCATCGGCTCGGTATCCGAATCGGAAAGCTTGTCCTTGTTATCCGTCATCAACTTTTCGAGTTGATAAACCTGTTGGCTGGCCTTGTTGCGAGCTTCGACCAGTTCGAATTGACGTTTATCTTCATCCGCATTGACTTCAGCGTCTTTCCGCATTTGTTCGATCTCGTCCTCGCTCAAACCACCCGCTTCCTTGATCGTTACCGAAGCTTCTTTCCCCGTTTTGAGTTCCTTGGCCGAAACGCTGAGGATACCGTTTTGGTCGATGTCGAACTTGACTTCGATTTGCGGGACGCCTCGTGGCTGCGGTGGAATGCCCTCGAGATTGAATTCGCCCAGCAACCGGTTGTGTGCGGCTATTTTGCGTTCGCCTTGGAAGACTCGCACCGTTACCGCCGATTGGTTATCGGCAGCCGTACTGAAGACATTCTTCTTTTCGACGGGGATCGTCGTGTTGCGTTCGACAAGGGAAGTCATCACGCCGCCTTCGGTTTCAATTCCCAAGGTCAGTGGCGCTACGTCGAGCAGGAGAACGTCGGTTCGTTCACCCGCCAAAACGCTACCTTGAATCGCAGCACCGATGGCAACCACTTCATCGGGGTTGACCCCTTGATGAGGTTCTTTGCCGCCGAAAATTGCCTTGACCGTTTCGCGAACCTTGGGGACCCGCGTGCTACCACCAACCAAGACGACCTCATCGATGTCGCTAGGCTTCATTCCTGCGTCCTTCAACGCTTGCAACACAGGTTCACGGACCTTTTCGACGAGCGAATCGATCAACTCTTCGAATTTGCTTCGGGTGATTTTCATCGTCAGGTGCTTCGGACCTGATTGATCCATCGTGATAAACGGCAAATTGATGTCGGTTTCAGGCAGGGTACTGAGTTCTTTCTTGGCCTTTTCGCAAGCTTCCTGCAATCGCTGTAACGCCATTGCGTCGTTTCGAAGATCGATTCCACTTTCCTTCTTGAAATCGCTTGCGACATAATGAATCAGAGCTTCGTCAAAGTCGTCACCACCGAGGTGTGTGTTCCCTGCGGTACTGATAACTTGGAACACTCGACTTTCCTGATCTTCATCCCCGCTGTCGGCAACTTCCAATACCGAAACGTCGAACGTACCACCACCAAGGTCAAAGACGATGATCTTCTCGTCTTTCTTCTTGTCGAGGCCGTAAGCGAGTGCAGCAGCCGTTGGTTCGTTGATGATCCGAGCGACTTCCAAGCCCGCGATTTGGCCCGCGTTCTTCGTCGCTTGTCGTTGAGCATCGTTAAAGTATGCCGGGACGGTGATAACCGCTTTGCTGACTTTATGGCCCAAGTACGACTCAGCCGCTTCCTTCAACTTGCGCAGAACCTTGGCTGAAATCTCTTCTGGCGAATACTCTTTATCACCGACCTTGATCTTGACGTACTCATCCGCAGCCCCGGTGACACCATAGGGAACCATCTTTTCTTCGGATTCAACCTCGTTGTGCCGACGACCCATGAAACGCTTGACCGAGTAAACGGTGCGTGTCGGGTTGGTGACCGCTTGACGCCGGGCTGGTTCGCCGACGATCGTGTCTTCTTTGTCCGTGAACGCAACCACACTCGGGGTCAAACGGTTGCCTTCCGGGTTGGGGATAACCTTAGGCTCACTGCCTTCCATTACCGCCACGACGCTGTTGGTCGTGCCGAGGTCAATCCCGATAATTTTTTCGCCTTGAGCCATTTTGGTTCTCCAAATCTCTGTTTCGAATCGTTCGCTGTGAATGCTGGCTAGAATAAAACATCCGTTTGTTCTAACCTGCAACGTTTGTCAAAACCGTTTCGGTTTTCGTCTTTCGTTTGATGCCAGCTAAGTTCTTACCGGCGTGTCGAATCGTCAGTTTCTTAGCAGCGAAGGTGGATATTGGCAAAGCCCGTGCCGAATCGCTTGTCAAGTCCGTATTTTTTGTGGCAGTCGCAGAAAAACACAGTTTTTCCTATACTCAAAGCAATCACAGTAAATTTATTTTGCGTTCGGAAATGCTTTTTTGGCAGTCCGGAAAAATCGCTGATTCCCTCGAGATGGCAGCATGTCAATATGACAGTTGCAGGCCGTCTCCCTCAATAAAGCAGGTCAACATGCATACCTCTCAAGACGAAATCAATCGGCTCGACGCCCAGCTTCTTAAACTTCTCGACCGACGGGCGCTGATGGTCGAATGGATGTTGTCAAACGCGGATTCGCAATCCGTGTGCGGAGGCATTGCGTCGGCAGCGAAGCAGATTGAGCGGGTTATCTCTAAATACGATGATCAAAATTCATCGATCGACGATGCGTCTCGCCGAGAGGTTCTGCAACATGTCGCAAGCGTTTGTTTGGCGTCCGTGCAGGAACTTCGCGTCGCCTTCTTAGGGCCAAAGTACAGTTATAGTCATTTGGCGTCACTCAAGTATTTTGGGGAAGGTGCCGACTTTGCTCCCGTTGGCTCGATCGCAGGCGTCTTCGAAGCTGTCCTCCGGGGCGATGTTGCCGCCGGTTTGGTGCCGATCGAAAATAGTACCGATGGGAGGGTCGTCGATACGCTCGGCATGTTCGTCCGACAAAAATTACCGATATGTGGCGAAGTGGTGCTCCCCATTCATCACAACTTGCTTTCACGATCACCGCGCGAAGCGATCACCGAAATCCATAGTAAACCGCAAGCGTTGTCGCAATGCCGTCAATGGTTGTCGATCCACTTCCCCTCGGTAAGTATTGTGGAGAGCGGCAGTACCACCGCAGCCGCAGAGTTGGCGGCAAGCGAATGTGGAATCGCGGCGGTTGCCAGTCTTGAGGCAGGACGCCAGTACAAACTTGACGTGATTGCAGCAAATATCGAAGACAATCCAAATAATGTGACCCGCTTTGCGGTGCTCGGGAAAGACCTACCTGCACCTACGGGTGATGACAAAACATCGCTCTTGTTCCAAGTCAATCATCAACCGGGCGCCTTGGCCGATGTGATGACTATCTTTAAGCATCACGAACTGAACTTGACATGGATCGAATCGTTTCCGTCATCAGAAACGCCGAACGAGTATCACTTTTTCATCGAATTGACAGGACACCGTGACGAGAAAAACGTTGCGGCGGCGTTCGCAGAACTGTACAAGCAAACTCAGCAGCTTGAGATCCTTGGGTCGTATCCGCGTGGTCGATAGTCAGCCGTTTGAGAGATTGGCTAGCGATTGTCGCTCTGCCCTCCCCCGAGCGGAAAGCGCCTTCGGTTAGGGTGCCCCCTTTTAATCTTAATCCCTTTTTAATCCGTTTCGGTGACAACGACGATCCAACCGGTATCGGCAATCTCCGCGGGGCGCCCGTGGACAATGATCGGTTCGGTGGCTGCCATCGTCATTGTTTGCTCGATCGGATCTTGGATCATCGACACGTTTTCAGCGGTGTCCTCGCTGCCTATTGGGTCACTGCGACGCATCCGTTGGCGACGCCGTTCAAGCATCTGACCAACCCAAGCTTCATCGAGATGAGGCGGTTCGTCGGTTTCGCTACGCTGTCCTAGTTTGGGATGCTGGAGCAACATGCCTCGCTGGCCTGCGAATTGGTCGGGTCGGGTGTCGATCAACCACGTATTTGGGTCCATCGCAAAATCCCCCAACTCAACCGACATCGCCATGACACCGATCTTCTTTCGGGCATATTGTTCCACTTCTGCGTCGTAGATCGGCACCGAAAAGGAAACTTGAAGCGCATGGGTGTTGGTGCTTTGGTACGCAACCGACATATAGACGAGTTTGCCCACCAATGGTTTGGGTTGCTCATTGGCAGCCAGCATTTCCGCTAGGTCGAAGTCGCGTCCAAGACCATGGAAATAATCACGGTGACGGTAGTTGCGTCCAATACTTTCCGAAGGGCGAACGCGAGCCAATTGGGTACCATCGACTCCTTGCACGAACCACGATACGGACTTCACCGCGCGTTGATTGTCGATGTAACGAGCTTGTAGCCAATTCTGCAGCTGACTTCTTGCAGGCTCCAATTGCTCGAGTACCAGACCGCCGTCATCGCGGTCGGGGTCAACCGATGCCGTTGGTACTTTCTTGTTCAGTTCGACAATCAATTGCCGGAGAACGGGCGACGATGCTTCCGCTTCCAAGATCCGCCATCTCAGATCAATCTCATTGGCAATTGAGTTGGCTAGGAACTTTGCCGACATCGCCATCGACTCGCTACGAAGTCGTTCGGCTCGCTGTTGCGCCTCAGCGGCTTCCGTTTGAGCGGCTTGTGCATCCTTTCGCAAGTACCTTTCGCGGGTTGCATAGGCACCGAGCGTTAGCAAGGCAAACACGGTCAAGATAGATCCGATAGCCAATGCCACCAACGCCGTCTGTGTTGCTGAACGATTGTGTCGGGCGACACGCATCGATCGAGCCAGCCACGATTCTTTGTGTGCGGCGACTGGCTGGTCAGCCAAAAAGGCTTCGACATCCTCCGCCATCTTCAACGCGGTCGAATAGCGATGAGACGGCTTCAAGGATAGCGCCTTGTAGGCGATCGATGCCAAGGCGGGGGGGACATGCGTGCGAATGTCACGTAGCGGAGTGATTTGGCCGTCAATCACCCGTTGTTTGACTTCGACGAGCGAGGAGCCATCCACGGGGGCGCGTCCACAAAGAATTTTGTAGAGGGTCGCCCCAAGACTATAGATATCGCTCGCCGGTGTTGGGGCCAACATCGATGCTTGCTCGGGACTCATGTAAAGCGGAGTCCCCGCTCCGTGCCCCGATGTGCTGCTTTCGCCCGCCGGCACTGGCATCAACGTGTTTTCGCCACTTTGCCGGAACGGTTCATCACGCACAACGGGGATCGCCAATCCCCAATCGACAACGATTGTTTCGCCATATTTTCCCAGCATAACGTTCGCAGGTTTAATATCGCGATGCACAATCCCACGATTGTGTGCATACGCGATCGTCTTGCAAACCGAAACAAAGTGATTGAGTAAAAGACGGTAACGAGGATCGTTTTCAATCGCTCCGCCAGACCGTCCCGTTGCCGAGCCATGCTTGGCGGGATTCTCCGGCACTGGATTGTGCAGCGTCATCACCAAGTCGTCCATCGACTGGCCGTCGATGAAACGCATCGCATAGAATGGAGTGCCCTCATCGGTCTGACCGACACCATAAAGTGGGATCACACCTGGGTGTTCGAGTCTCGCAGTGACCTCGGCTTCCAGGGCGAAGCGTTCGAGACACATTGGCTCGGACGCTAAATGTTGATGCAGAAACTTGACGGCGACACGACGATGAACCAGCATGTCCTCGCCGACATAGACCGCCCCAAGACCACCACGTTGCAAAAACTCCAACTCTTCGATCGTCGAATGGATGGGCAGTTTTGCGCCGTGCAAATCGGTCAGCAAGGGGCGTTTGTCAACATCGCCCACCATTTGCTTGTTGGCCTGCTCATCATCACTCGCGCCGTCGAATTGTTCAATGTCGGCCATTTTCGAGCCACTCAATCGAGTGGATTGAAGGTCAGCCCACTCAGTAGTTTAGGATAGAAATAAGTACTCTTCGCTGGCATCCGTTCCTTGTGCAAACTGATCGCCTCCACATGAGCCAATTTCGCTGGCATCACCAACGCAGCCAATGTGTACGGTTCGTCTGAATCGCTTTCCGCCTGGCTGCCTTCGCCCTTGATCCCTTCAATCAATTCGCTGACGTCGTGAACATAAGTCGGCTTTGGATGACCCGCCGATTCCAACAGGTTATCAATAACAAGTCGATGTAGCAAACTAACTCCCAAATGCTGCCAATCGTCACTTCGTTCTGGTGCAATCTCTTTCATCTTTTCGTGAGCAGCATCGGTCGCTTTGCACAATACCCATGTCTGATCTTCCGCGGCGTATAGACCGATCCAACCTTGGTCGTCGGCCGATTCCATGTTCGACCATACGGCGGAAGCCGCATCGATGCCGCCGCCAACGACTTCGCAATCGAAGGGACCCGTTAGCCGAGCGACAAGATTCGCAGAGGAAAACGCCTTCGTTCCACGGACCAGCCGATGCGTAGGCAAAACAATCATCCCAGGGTCACTCATCCCAACAAGCATCGTCATGACAAAGTTGGCGGGATGGTCCTCAGGAAGCGTTCCGAGCATTTCGGTTTGATAATCGCGGTAATTCGCAGCGGTCTCGTAGCGATGATGACCATCGGCAACAAACATTGGCTTGTCGGCCATCAATGCACTCACTTTCGAAATCACCGATTCGTCGGTAACAGGCCACAGTTTATGGATGACCCCCAAATGATCGGTCGCCTCGATACATTCGGCTCCCGCCGTCGCAGTATCGAGAAGTGTGATGATTTCGTTTTCAGGGTCAGGGTAGAGACCAAAGATTTGACTGTTGTTCTGCTTCGTCGCTTTGGTTAGTTTCAGACGGTCGACTTTCGCCTTCGGATGCGTTTCTTCGTGCGGATAGACGTTGCCTTCGCCAAACGGTTGAATGCGCACGCGACCCATGAAACCACGGCGATTGAAGGTTTGTCCGTCAATTGTGAACTCTTGGTGATAGACATAGTAGGCGGGCGAGGGGTCCCGTTTAAGCACCCCCTCACTCTTCCATTGCTCGACAAACTTTGCCGCCCGCTCATATTTCTCGTCGCCCGAATCGCCAGGCTCTTGACGGTTTAGAATGATTCGAATCACGTTCGCTGCATGACGCTTGTAAAGTTGGTCTTGCAGTTCTGGATCGATCACGTCGTAGGGGGGCGCGATCACATCTGAAATCGATCCGACATGGTCTAGGTTGTAGCGGACAGCAGCAAAAGGAGCGATTTGAGGCATTTTGTATCGGTCAATGTGGGATTGGGAAATGAAAAGCGACGTAGCCTAGGCTACGAAAAATCGAAAAAGCATACGTATCCCAGGTCAGGCCTGGGATACGTATGAAAGATGCTCTACCTACCGCTTCTCTAGTAGCGGTAATGATCGGACTTGTAAGGTCCGTCGATAGGCACACCAATGTATTTCGCTTGATCTTCGGTCAACTTCGTCAACTTCACCCCAAGCTTGCCGAGGTGCAAACGGGCCACTTCTTCATCCAATCGCTTCGGCAACATGTAGACCTTGGTTTCGTATTGGCCATCGTTGTTCCAAAGTTCCATCTGAGCCAACACTTGGTTGGTGAACGAGGTGCTCATGACAAAGCTTGGATGGCCCGTCGCACAACCCAAATTGACCAAACGTCCCTTTGCCAAAATCAGAATACTGCGTCCGGTTTCCTTGAATGTGTAACGATCGACGGCGCCGACATCGGAGGGCTTGATTTCGACCTTGGTCACGCGTCCCGCTTCGACTTCGGATTCCAACCAAGCGATATCGATTTCGGTATCAAAGTGACCGATGTTGCAAAGGATTGCGTCGTCAGCCATCTCGACCATATGACTTCCCAAGATGATGTCCTTGTTGCCCGTCGTGGTAACGAACAAGCGGCCCTCTTTCGCAGCCTCTTCCATCGTCGTCACTTCGAAGCCTTCCATCGCCGCTTGCAGTGCATTGATCGGATCAATTTCCGTAACGATGACGCGGCAACCATACCGTTGCAGGCTGTGAGCACAGCCCTTGCCCACATCGCCGTAGCCGCAGACGACGGCGACTTTACCAGCAAGCATGACGTCGGTAGCGCGCTTGACACCGTCGGCTAGCGATTCGCGGCATCCGTACAAGTTGTCAAACTTACTCTTGGTCGCGGAATCGTTCACGTTGAATGCAGGCACCTGCAATCGGCCGGTTCGGTTCAAGACTTCCAAGCGATGGATACCGGCTGTGGTCTCTTCGCTGATACCCTTAATATCTTTCAATAGTTCTGGGAATTTATCGTGAACCATTGCGGTCAAGTCACCGCCATCGTCCAAAATCATGTTGAGTGGTTTGCCCGATGGAAAATTCAATGTTTGCTCGATACACCAATCAAATTCCTGCTCGTTCATGCCTTTCCAGGCATAAACGGGGACGCCTGTCGCAGCGATGGCTGCCGCGGCGTGATCCTGTGTGCTGAAGATGTTACAGCTGCTCCAGGTGACTTCCGCGCCGAGCGCGACGAGGGTTTCGATCAAGACGGCTGTTTGGATCGTCATGTGCAAGCAGCCCGCGATCCGAGCACCCGCTAGTGGTTTCGAATCACCGTATTTCTCACGAAGTGCCATCAATCCTGGCATCTCGTTTTCAGCAATTCCAATCTCTTTGCGGCCATATTCCGCTAGATTGATGTCTTTGACTTTGTAGGGAACTCGCTCGGTTTGAACTTGTGACATTCGGTTGGGTACTCCAAAGGAGAAAGGGAATGAATGGAGCAAGTCACGCCAGAGGGGGCACGGACCCAACACAGGGACTCCCGCTGGTTCGCAACCCCACAAACGTGCTTGCTTTCAATGGACAAATGCGGCGTTGTACAACACCCCACCGTAGGAGTGGCCACATTTGTCACAGCATGATAAACGCTCAGGACTATTTTTGCATGGGGGCAATTCTTGACGTTTATTTTGAAAGCATAAGGGCGGTCTAAGGGGGAACGATGGTCGCGTCCCGCGTTCCGCGGCGTACGTTTGAACCAATTCGCCCACCGACGCTGTCGTGAAACCGTTGTGAGAGATTTTCTTGTTGATCCGCGTGCCCATCCAACCATCGGCCCATCCAACCATCGGCCCAGCAAACCATCTGGCCGCCCTGTAGAGCCCTGGACTCCGCTATTTGAGCGCGGCTTGGCAGAAAGCCTGGATCTTTGCGTACGACTTTTGTCCCCGGATCTCTTCGACGCCGCTGGCCACATCGACGCGAGCCGCCCCCGACAAACGGATCGCTTCGCTGACGTTTTCGGGATGCAAACCGCCCGCTAGAATCCATGTCGATCGTTGCTGATCCGATTCGGCCCAAGTTCGAATGGATGCCCAGTCCAACGTTTTGCCGCTGCCGCCATGCATCGCTCCCCCGTCGGCATCGAGTAAAACGGCATACCCCGCATCGATCCAAGGACGTACCGATCGCTCGATTTTACCGATATCCATTGGCGAAGTCGGTAGCTTGATGGCTCGCAAAATCGGTAGCCCAATCGACTCGACTTGACGGGCTTCGGCGAGCGTTTCGTCACCATGCAATTGGATGATATCAATCAAATTGGGGTGCCCCGAAGTCGGTCGGATGGCTTTTTCGATTGCTTCGGCCGACGCGTTCGCAAACACGCCGACCCGTTTTAGACCCGAATTTTGAGCGTGGATCGACAATTCCATCGTCGAGACGGATTCGGGATCAACATAGCGGACACTTTTTGAAAAAAAATTCAAACCGACCGCGTCGCCGCCTGCCGCTCGAACGCAGTCGACGTCCGACTTAAGTTTAATGCCACAAATCTTCACTCGAAACACGGTCAACGAACCTTCAATAGGGATGGAAAAGGTGTGAATAAATTTTCTTACCAGTACAGGTAGCCGTGTCTCTCCAAAATACAGAATTTCGCATCTCGGAGAGACCAAGATAGGGAATTTCGCGTCTCGGAGAGACGCGGCTACTTGTTTCGATTCACTGCCTTTCCGCGAAAGGCGACTCTGATCTTCCGAAACCGCTTGAATCAAATAGCCGTAAACGGAATAATCGGTAAACTTTAACGTGATCGCAAACCGATAAACAGAAGGCGTCGTGTGCGGAAAGTCAACCACTTTTTACCAACCCCCATCGGTTCTCGAGTCGAAAAAAACGAATGAGAAACTGTGTTAAGTCGCGAATTGCGTTGTCCGATCTGACGCTCGTTGCTTTGGCGATGACCGTGGTTGTCTTGTTTGGCGTTCTACCGCAACAAACGAATCTCGAAAAAATCTCGGCCACTCGGCACAAAATTGACAACGGTGCGACCGGTTTGATAAGAACGAACGAACCGATGCCAAGCCATGATGAGTTATTTCGTCGTTGGCAAAACGAGACCCATTTGCTCTACGTCAACTCCTCACGATCGGATGCGTCGGTCAAACCGGTTTCCTTCGAGTCCTCGCTGGAAGACGCATCGGTTGGAAATAAGGGAGCCGCAGACCAGCTGAGTTCGGTTCCCACATCCCCCTCGCCGCACAGGATGGCTCCGCCTTTTTCGCATTACATCATTGCCGTTTCAAGTGGCCTGTTTACCGCGTTTGTCTTCCTCGTCTGGGCGTGGATGTCCCCGAAGATCAAGCTCGATCGAATACCGCAAGTGACCGAGCCAAGTCGCTTATCTGAGAACGGATCTCGATCACCGAACACCGATCTCATGATCTTGGCATTCCCGGCGAATTGGATCAAGGTTCGACAACCCTGGTCGGTCCGCTTCCGCGCGATCGCTCAAGCCGGACTTGTCGTTGCAGCACTTGTGGTGGTCTGGGCACGCGGTTGATTCCGAATCTTTGTGTGATTGGGCACATTTTCAGGAACTCGTTCGAGCTTAACCGTACGTGTGAATCGTTGAAAAACACTCCGCGAATGAGTCGTGCTCCTGCTTCGTCACAACGAAGAATGAAGGTAAGCATCTTTCGTGTCTGTGGCTTCCAGCCACAGCTTACTGCAGCAAGTTACTGCAGCAAGTAAGCATCTTTCGTGTCTGTGGCTTCTAGCCACAGCTTACCGCAGCAAGTTAGCATCTTTCGTGTCTGTGGCTTCTAGCCACAGCTTACCGCAGCAAGTTACTGCAGCAAGATTCCCCCCCCCCCCAGCTACTCTTGTGCCAAGACTATAATCAAGCGGTGACAAAACGCTTGTAGCGATCTCCGACGCAAGGGGCACAGAGCCCCACTACTTCGATTGGACCTTGACAATTGCGACGATCCTTACGCCCCGAACAGATGGACGATCCCAACTTGACGCCTGCCGAGCACCGCCGGGCACTTCGTGGGCTCACCCGCTTAAACCGCATTAGTGGTGTGGCAGACGCGATGTACAGGTATTTGTACCAATATGCGATATCGGATCGATCGAGGTCGCTGAATGTATTAGACGTTGCGAGTGGCGCAGGGGATGTTCCGATCAACTGGGCGAAACGTGCAAAACGCGATGGGCTCGCGCTTGATATCACCACTCTCGATATTAGTCCCACAGCGATTGCCGAGCAGCAAAGACGGGCAACAGCAGCCAACGTGGAACTTGAATCCATTCAGTGTGATTGCCTCCATTCGGATTTGCCAACGGGCTACGATGTCGTGACGAGTTCCTTGTTCATGCACCACCTTGATGACGATCAGGTGATTCATGTCCTTCGATCGATGCGGAAAGCGACGAACGACAAAATACTGATTTGCGACTTGGAAAGATCACGATTCAATCTAGCCATCGTGACAATCGGTTCACATCTTGTTACACGATCCAAAGTCGTCCACTTTGATGGGCCGCAAAGTGTCCGAGCAGCCTACACCAAGTCAGAATTTGCCAGCCTCGCCCAACATGCCCTTGGATCCCCTATGAAGTTACAATCCGCTTTCCCCTGCCGGTTCATAGCAATGAATAACCAATGACAATCCTGATTATTGGCGGCGGTGTTGCCGGATGTAGTTTGGCAATCCGTCTTCGACAACTTGGTATCGATGTCGACTTGGCGGAAAAGGAGGTCTTTCCGAGGCCGAAGGTTTGCGGTTGCTGTATCGGTGTTGCGGGGCTCGCGTCGCTGCGGAGTTTGGGCGTTCTCGATGCGGCGCGGTCAGTTTCGATGGCAACCAATCAGTGGTGTGCTTCGATCGGCAACCGTTTGCTCGAAATCGATCTACCCGACGGCATCGCGATCAGCCGCGAAGTGCTCGATCCGCTACTCCTGAGTGCAGCGCAGGTGGGCGGCACAAACATTTTCACCCCTTGCGCTGCAACCGTAACGTCCGTACGGCAAGATCAAGTTGAAGTAAAAATGGTTCGTGATGGCAAAGCTCGCAGGGCCGAATACGACTGCGTCATCGTGGCGTCAGGACTTCGATCGGGCGGTATTCAAGAAACCTTGCCTTGGACCGAAACGCCGCATGGACCGTTTGGTATTTCATTTACCGCCGACTCGGAAGCTATCCAACCTCAGCGGATCTACATGGCGTGCGATGATGATGGCTACGTGGGTCTAGTAAGACTCGGTGATGGCCGGGTCGATGTCGCCGCGGCGCTGCAAAGTGGTGGAACATCGGCGTCAAAAGGCGATCCATTGACTCGCGTCAAAGCGATCTTGAGCCGCAGCCAATTCGCACGGCTTGATCTGGTCAACCTCTCGCCTGCGTTGACGACGCCACCACTACGGCGGACTCGCAAAGCGGGTTGCGGACGATTGTTGGCGGTTGGTGATGCCGCAGGCTACGTCGAACCGTTTACGGGCGAAGGGATGACCTGGGCCATGCAAACCTCGATCGCGGCTGCGGATTTGATCGCCGACGCGCCCGGCGATCTGCAATCGATAGGCGACCGCTGGAACGAAAAGCAAGCGACACTATTAGCCCGCAAAAAACGCAATTGCCGCTGGGTCACGTCTGCCCTACGAAGTCCATTAGCCAGAACTTTCGCGGCCCGCACGCTAACGATGTTCCCTGCGCTGGCACGGCCACTCATCAAGAGCTTGAACTGAGTTGGAGTCCAGACTTTAGCCCTAGCCCGGATGATTCATGGGCTTGGAAATTGTTTTGCTAACGTCTACGCCTTCAAGCGTTTACGTTCATTGCTCGAAAAACAGTCTGCGTATTAGCCGTTTTGGCGTTAGCGGCCTGTCAATTTAATCGGTTTGACTCGACTGATTGTTTAACGCCAAGCCATAGGCGACCGCTTACGGAAAAGCTGACGCCTTCGGCTAAGCGTTAAACGACTAAATCAGCAGGCCGCTATCGCCAAAACGGCTAATGAATCATCCGGGCGAGTGATCTACGCAGATTTGCCAGCAATCGCCCTGATCCTGAGGGACGTCGCATTAATTACTGCGTGATCGGTGTCGTCACTCATGCCGAAGGCATTGAAGCGATTAGCCCCGGATCGCGCGAGCGCATCCGGGGTTGGAAATATAGTAGGGCAGCCGACCCCGAAGGGCGTCGCAGCACATTCTGGCAGGTTATTGTAGCTGGACTAATCGCAAAGCTTACTTTTTGATCATGCCCAAACAGCATCTTAAGCGTCCGCCGATGACACGGTCTTCCCTACCGACAAGAGCCTCCGTGTGCTAGAGTGCCGCACTCTTGAACAAGAAGGTATCGAAGGGATTGCAGAGATTGAACGGTTTGAACATGAAAGAAATACCTCCCGAGTTGATGGATGAAATTAGCGAGTCAATCTATCAGGGACGCAAACTTGAGGCAGTCAAACGCTATAAAGAGCTCCGTGGCACCTCGCTCCTTGACGCGAAGAACTTTATCGAAGCATTGACCGAGGAATTGAAAGCCGCCTCGCCGGAGCGATTCTCGACACAATCGACGGTCGGTTGTGCGAGTGTACTCGTTCTTGTACTCGCCTCGCTTTCGGTATTCTGTCTCATTGTAATTTCGGTCGCCCCGTAATCAGCGTTTCAATCATCGGCACTCGATACGATCATCGAGAAATTTTGCGCTGTTCTGCGCATCCGCCACCCAAGTACTGCGACGACGACAATCGAGATTGGCAGCACGACGACAAGGTGAAGTAAAATGAAATAGATGGAGTGTCGCGTAGTTGATCGACGCGACTGGTGTCAATTGACGCTTGCCCCACCTCCTGCTCGGTACGCTTGGGATTCGATGAGTCATCCACTGCGGAGTCCAGCAGTTTTCCAACCCGGTCTTTGACCGCTGCAAATTGGACGGGGAATCTGGATTCGTAGCTTGCCAGATCGAGTGTTGGGTCGACCGATTTTCTCGCTTCGTACTCAGCAAGGATCAAGTCAGGGGCAACCGATTCGTTATTGCCCAGCTCGGGAAAACTTGTCAGATATTCGTTTAAAAGACGACCGTTTCCCGCAGACCAGCTGCGTTGGAAATCGACTTTGATCAATTCACGCAGGGCAAGATGACGAAACGTTGGGTTGGGATACGATGCTAAACGTTGCCACAAACTAGGTAACGACTTGGGCTCCCATGTCGCATCGAATTCCATCAAAATTGCTTCTAGCTCGTTACGCTCAGCAACCTCCAGAATCGCATTTGGGTCGGCTGATGACATTGCTGTTCCAGTCCTGATTTTGGTGCGTGGTTGAGAAGGATTGATTTCGCTCTATTTGATAAATCGCGGTGGCAGCAAAAAGTGTCAACCAGATTTCGTGAAAATTCAAGATTCTGTTGGTGCCGTTCAGAATAGCTCGCCGAAACGTTGCTCCAAACGATCCTGCACAAGTTTAAGGATTCGATGGACGGTTTGCCGCGAGAGGCTAAGTCGCTTGGCAATTTCTGATCGATTCCGGCCTTCCAGACGCATCGAAATGATCTCAGCCGTGCGAGTGGGCAATCCAGTCAAGACGATATCGATTTCCTCCCATAGCGCCAAGGCATCCTCAGGCGACGCCTGATTACTCTGTATTTGATCACTGGCTGACAGCAGCTGCTCGGTTGCCGCGTTGCGTTTTTCGGCCGTGTGTTTCCGCGCGTGGGATCGTGTCTTGCACAAAGTTAATGTTACCAACAGCTGCCACAGCTGCTGTGAGTGCTCGATTTGGAAACTGCCTTCTTCTTGTCGTCGAAAGAACGTGCGAAAAACCGATTGGACCACATCCTCTCCATCGAATCGCTTCAGCAACGCGGGGTGAATATTCTGACTCGCCAAGTGAATCAGCTTGCATGAGTATTCGTCAAAGAGTTTCCTAGCGGCAACTGACTCGCCTTCCTGCAAACTTTTTCGTATGGAGTGGAAGTCGAACGGTTCGTTTGATGAGCTACTCACGTCGTGACAACCTATACCATTGTTTAATGACTCTCTTGGCGATTTTGTTCCCCAGGAACCTACTCAGGTAACCGAAGACACTCATTCTTCTCGGCTGCAATGTACTAATGCTACCAGAGTACATTCGACGATGCGCTCTCAAATGCGCTCGATTGGGGAGGAACTGTCACAAACTGCGTCAAGGAGAACTCGAAGACGGAGCCAAGAAGAATCATCCGAAGAGATTTTGTCAGACTCGTACCAGCAACCAGGGGACGTCATCTCGATGCTTCCTACCTTCAGAAGACACTCAATGGGGTTTCCCGCGCGCATGAGTTCTTTGGCTGGGCATCTGGGGGCATCTTTCCTTGCTGGCTACTTCGTTGTCCCGCAGCCCATCAATGCTTATATAACGGCATGTGCCGATAATAGACTTCCAAACAATAGATCGATAGACAGGTCGTAAACAGCCTACCCGAGGCGCGATTCGCATCGCCTTGAGGTCGCCAACTGCCTCGTTCGTGACCACTCTTGACTTGTGCATTCGGCAAATCGACTCGCATCCGCCGATTCCACCGCTGCCACGGTTCACCGCCAAAGTGGTGCAGCACTTGCGTGGCATAATACCAATAATAAACGTCTTTGTCCCTGATTTCGAACGGATCCGTTTCCCAAAGACGATCGATTCCCTCGATCAACTTTGGATGGCTCTGAGGCCAACCGATATATTGTCGGCATAACAATCCTTCGGCTGTCATCGGTGCCGAAGGACGGCTGCGCGGCAGATAACCGTAGGCGGCCCCCTCGAAACTTTGAGCCGAATCCAGGTATCTTTCGACGCTGTAAAAAACATTTCGATCGACGCTCAAGCCAGCCGATATTGCACTTTGCAAAGCCATGACATACCAACCCGTTACTGAAGTATCGGAATCGGTTTTGGGAAAGTAACGCCAACCGCCTTGAGGGCTTTGCGATTCTTGTGCGTACTCGACCGCCAACTGTGCGTTATCACGAAGCCGTGAGTCTTGGCTCATTCCGTAAAGCTCACACAATACAATCGTCGCCTGAGCTTGAGCGTACGTTTGTTGATTATGGCCGCCAACCTTCTCGGCCATCAAACCGTTGCGTGATTGGCGCTTGATCAGATACTTGACTCCCCGATCGACCTGCGCCGCATAGGGACCCTCTCGATGCGTATTCCCGTCGCCTAAGAAAGCCAATAACGCCATTGCCGTTGCTGCCGTCTTGTTTTCCAATGTCGAAGCATCTTCGTACGGCCCCTGCATACTCCAGGAACCGTCAGGCAATTGGTTTCGCCGGAGCCAGTCGAGTCCGAGTTCTACCGCGTCTTGCGTTTGCTGAGTCCCACCGAATATCGTCAGCAGAGCTTTCTTCATCGCCCCGCTACGACCGTTGAACATCGGCTTAGCGATCTCGGCCATCGCTGCCGAACCAATCTCAACCGGCACCATCTGTTCCGCACTGGCGTCATTGAGTGCTTCGAACGCGGACATCACATCGACTTCGCTCTCTGAGTCGGTCAGATCTTTCGAATCGTCAAACGGCATCTCGCTGACGTCGATCGCAAAATCGTCAAACGCTGTATCGTCGGTCCCTTCGCTGCTACCAATCTCGAATATCAAGCGTCCGAGTCGGCCACCCGTAGGGGTCGAAATCAGGGCCAGCACGAGTAGCAGAATCAGATGGAATACGGTACTGACTAACCACGGCGGCGCCGAACGCTTGATTCGTTCTTCCGTGGTCGGCTCGTGATCCGCATCGGTATTCGAAGTCGGGGCTGGCTTGCGAGATAGGGTGGCTGGGGATCCCACTGCCTGCTTCGCCCCGCGCTGCTTCGCCGCAGAACCACTAAGATCGTTCGGCAATTCGTCTCGCCAACGATCCATTTTGGCGGATCCAACCCCAGAGGGAACGGCAATCGCCGATCCGCTCAATTCGGAATTCGTCGAATCGGCTGGTCGCCGAACCGGAGGCAAGGTCGGCCGAGGTGGGGGGGGCGGAGGCACCGCTGCGGACGCGTCTGGACGAACGGCAGCCGATTTGACGACAGCCGGACGAGATACCGGCGGCGGGGCAGGGCGACTTGGCACGGATTCACTTCCCGCATCGGTGGCGGCTGAATCAGAATGAGAATCCGCGTGTGGCATATTCGCTAGCGCTCAAAAATCAAATGGACGGCAATCCTAACGTAACTTTACCTTAAAACTAAAGAAAGGGCGAATGGAGGCAGCGAAACCAGCAGCTTTTCTAGTTTTTCGTCAGAAAAATGCGAACGCAACACAACGGAGTGCTCTGTCAATACTTGCTTTTATGGTTGGCCATTGCCGAAGCCGCCCGACTTTGGGCGGCATGCATTTCGCCAACCCAGTCTCTGCAGGTGCAACCTGCCCCCAGGTCTATGTGTTTAGATAAGTCACGAGCACTGCGTCACATCTTGATTTTTCGAATCGGCCAAAGAGTGGCTGGGGCATCTTGCCCCAGTAAGCTGCGACTGGAAGCCACAGCCACGTATCATTCTTATCATTCTTACCCCCCAATTCTTGGTTGTGACAAAGTGCTAGCGTGTTCCTGTCACCCTTAATGGTGCATTTAATGCGATCGTTCTGGTCGTAGCATCGAAAATGCCTGAAAACATCATCAAGCGATCACAAACGAGGTTGACAGTTTGGCACGAGTTTACGATAGTCTCTGTGTCGCCGGAAAGCATTCCGGAGATCATCATACCGCGGGATGGAGCAGCCCGGTAGCTCGCGAGGCTCATAACCTCGAGGTCGTCGGTTCGAATCCGGCTCCCGCAACTTCTCTGTTTGGTTAGGAAACTGACCTCCAGGGGTAAACTCCAAAGGCCGACGTTTTGCAGATCGCAAAACGCCGGCTTTTTTCGTGGTTTTGCGGTGATTTAGTCCTTTCTCTGACTCTCTGGTCGGATTCGTTCTCGCCGGGGATGGGCGGTTTTGGAGCGATTTGGGCGAGAATATCGGCCGAGACTCTCGCCACTCTCTGGGTGATGGGCTTGGCCGGGTTTTGAGCCTGGGGTTATTCGCTATCCGACTCACTCGGGTTTCTTTTTTTTCACCTGTTCCGGCCCGGTGGAGAGACATGGTTTTAGAAAATTCAGCTTTTGGGTGATGTGCTGCCGTCGATCCGAATCGCATAGCTAAGAAAGGGAGTCCGCTGGTGTTGGCGGCTCCATTTCGAGCTTCGATTCGAGAGGTGACGCTATTTCTGATTTGGTTTCTTCACTGGCGACACACGCCGATCCGGCGACGGTTCGGTTTCGTGGGATCGCCGCCATTCTGGCCCGTGGCGTAGGACGTGTCCGGCAATCGTCGGATGTGTCGGCCAGCGAACAGCCTGTTTCCGCAATTCTGGCGGACTCTCTACCCAAGCCCCTTGAGATCGCTCGCGAACCATCGCTCTCTGTGTCTCACGACCTCTCCGACCACGCCGGTCGAGAGTCGAGTCCCGAATCCCCGGAACATGGAGAGACACATTGAAAAACGAAATTCGATACCAAATGATCGCCACGCTGCTGGCCAATTCGCTGCGGCGGCAGTCTCGATCGGCGGAGAATCCCGATAACGAGACGCCTGACCGAGAGCGGCCGGGTGATACAACGCGAGCCGAGGCATCCGATACCACCGAGATCACCGGAGGTGAACGATGACGCCAAAGATTGCCGCTGAAGTCGCTCGGCTGCCGGACATGACCGTGAACGATTTGATTGAGCGATACGAGCAGGTTCATCGCGAAGAATGTCGAAGCCGGAACAAGCAGTATCTGATTCGACGCATCGCTTGGAAGCTGCAAGCGAATGACGAAGGCGGATTGTCGCCTGAGACGATCGGCAAAGCTGAGGGATTGGCGGCCGATGCGCAAACCCGAGTGACCGCGCCGCGGGACATTCGCAATGTTCTGGTGACGACGAACCCACCCAATGCATTTGTCGATTGGGATCCTCGGTTGCCGCCGCCCGGCCAAATGTCCCAGCAATAAACATGGCTCGGCAATACAACTTGCAAGATGATCCGCGTGGTCGTATTGCAAGAAGGTTTTGAATACGAAGGCCAGCGATTCCGATCTTTGACAGCGGTTGCCAAAGAGGTCAAGGACGCCGAACCTAACAAGCGGAAAGTTACGCCCGAAATGTCTCGCCTTCTAAAGCACCTTACGAACCCCGAAGTCGTCCGTACCATCGACCCACCCCATCTGCTGGAATTGCTGTCACCGTACCAAAAGTATCTGACCACGCGAGGGTTCAAGCTGCCGGCCAGACCCTCCGCATCCAAACTCGACTACGAAAAACTCATTCACATTCTCGCCACACCGTCGATGGACACGCCACAAGATTTGCTGAATGCCCTGGGCATGATCAACGATATGGCCACGGAGCAGGGAATGGATGCCCTGCTATCTGCTGCCCGCCAAGTGAACATCGGTCTGCGATTGTCTGGCGAAACTTCGCCAGCCGACGTCGCGGTTCAAGTTTGGCTTGCCAATCCCGCGATGCTAGAAGCCCAACACACTTGGCACACCTTCAAGATGCCCCGCCGAATGGAGTGCTTTTCACTAGCAGTCGACAATCATTCGCCACTATTGAAGCTGACCAGCAATTGAATCGAAACGTGCCGTGTCAACATTGGTGACTGGATGGACGACCACAACCGAAGTTCGGCCGCTCAGCTTTCGTTGCGAGAATCGACCGACACGATAATCGCGACCGTTCGTCGTGGCGACCCGTTCAAACGAGTCGAAACGATCGACAGTCGCGGCATTCACGCGGTGCATCTTCGCCCGGCAGCGAAAGACACGATGACGCTTTGTCGTCGAGAGAACATTTTTCAGATCAACTCGCAGTTGAAGAGTGCTCGTGAAGTCTATCGGCGGTGTTTTGGCGATCTGATGTTTGGTTCTCCGGATCACTTCGTCGAGTTGCCTCGATACAGCTTCGACGCCTTCGTTGAACATGGCTACGAAATGATTACACCTGGCGACCTCGATGCGATCGAAGATATCACGCTAACGGAGGTTCGTTTGCAAAGTGGTGGAAGTCAGAATCCTTACACGATTTTTGGTGCCGATAATCTGATTGCCGACATGGAAGAACGAGGCTACCACATCGACCTGGACGACAGCACCCTCCCAGTATCAATCATTACTGGCGGCGGGTGGGGCCGCGGACGTTGATCAGCAAAGGTGGTCGCGATTTTCGTCGTGACGTTTGCCGTTTGCTTCGTGACATGGAGGTCCGCCCCATCACCGGCTCGCTGTCGGTCGATGTGTTGATTCACCCGCCCGATCGTCGCCGGCGTGACATCGACAACGTGCTCAAAGCACTGCTCGATGCACTCCAACACGGCGGTGCGTACGAAGACGACAACCAAATCGTCGATCTCTCCATCCACAAACGCTGTCCGATTAAGGGCGGCAAAGCAATCGTCCGAATTGAGGAAACCGATGGTCGCCTTTGCCCACAACTATCGCCCCGCAAATAGGGTTTGTCTGAAGTGTGACAAGAAATTCGACAGCCAAGGTCCGGGCAATCGTATCTGTCGGAAATGTCACAAATTGAACGCTCGCTACGCGGGGAACTGCGAAGCATGGCTGCAATCGCAACGCGGCGTGAAGCGACACAACGGTGAGGTTATCCTATGTGGATGTTGAATCATGCCGTGTTCACGAAAGGCCATCGCCTAATCAATGCGGTCTTGCCATGTCGTCTCATCCCGTCGTCCGTGAAGGATTGCGATCACGAAGAGCGAATCGTCGCGAACAATAAAACTGACAACGTAAGGGAATCGTTTCAAACCGATTTGCCGAACGTCGCGAT